>JAJPIT010000032.1 GCA_021324615.1 Terriglobia bacterium
CAAGAAAAAGGAGAACAAGTGACGCCGGGAGCAGAAGCGGCGCCGGGAATCTGGCAGGCCGCCTATATCGTCGCCGCCCTGACGATCGTCCTTTCCATCAAATGGCTGAGTTCGCCGGTCACCGCGCGGCGCGGCGTCATTTCCGGCGAATTTGGGCTGCTTTTCGCCATTGTTGGCACGCTTTTGCGGCAGGAAGTGGTCAGTTTCGAGTGGATTCTCGTCAGCATGGCGGCCGGAGCGGCAATCGGCGCGCCTCTGGCGTACCTGATGCCGATGACCGCCGTGCCGCAGTTGACCGCGCTTTCGCACGCCTTCGGAGCCTTCGCGGCCGCGCTGGTGGGGACGGCCGATTATTACAAAGCGATCGCCGAAGGCCATCGGCTGACCGGCGCGACGATGTCCGCCATCGTGATCGAGACCGTGCTCGGCTACCTCACCTGCACGGCCAGCGTGATGGCGTTCGGAAAACTGCAGGAAATCATCCCCACGCGCCCGATGACCTACAAGGGCCAGAACTTCGTCAACCTGACGCTGTTGGCGATCGCGGTCGCGCTGGGCGTGTGGATGATTTATGAGCCCGCGCCGGCCTGGGTTTTTCCGGCCTACACGGGATTATCGCTGCTGTTCGGCGTGCTGCTGATTCTGCCGATCGGCGGCGGCGACATGCCGACGGTGATCGCGCTGCTCAACTCCTACGCCGGCGCGGCGTGCTGCGCCATGGGATTCGCGCTGGGCAACCGCCTGCTGATCATCGCCGGCGCGGTGAACGCGTCGTCGGGCTTCATTCTTTCCGTGATCATGTGCAAGGCCATGAACCGCAGCTTCACCAACGTCCTGTTCGGCGCCTTCGGCCAGGTGCAGGAGGGCGGCGCGGCCAAGGCGGCGCAGAAACCGGTGCGTTCGGCGACGGCCGAGGACGCCGCGCAGATTTTGTCCAGCGCGCGCAAGGTGATCATCGTTCCCGGATACGGCATGGCGGTCGCGCAGGCGCAGCATAAATTACGCGAGCTGGCGGATTCGCTGGTCAGGCGCGGAGTGGACGTGCAGTTCGCCATTCATCCGGTGGCCGGCCGGATGCCGGGGCACATGAACGTGCTGCTGGCCGAAGCCGACATTCCCTACGACCGCCTGCATGAGATGGAAGATATCAATCAGGATTTCGCCGAGACCGACGTCGCGCTGGTGATCGGCGCCAACGACGTGGTCAATCCGGCGGCGCGGCACGACAAGACCAGCCCGATTTACGGGATGCCGATTCTGGACGTCGATAAGGCGCAGACCGTGATGGTGATCAAGCGCAGCATGAATCCGGGCTTCGCCGGCATTGACAACGAGCTGTACTATATGCCGCGGACCCTGATGCTGTTCGGCGACGCCAAGGCCGTGGTGGGCGAGATCGCCAAGGAGCTGCCGGTCCACGCCTAGCGGCGGGGCTGCGGCCTGCCGCCGCGGCGCGGCGTTATCATGACTACGTGATGGAAGCGGCGGTGGAAACCACGGCGGACATCGCGGTGCTCGACGACGATCTGGATTTCCGCACCTACATCGAGGATTTACTGAAAGACGAGCGCGTTTATTCGGTGCGCAGCTTCGCCACGCCCAGCGAATTATTTGAGGGCTGCGCCGAACGGCTGCCCGATATCGTCCTGCTGGACATGAAAATGGGCGAGGCGAGCGGCGATAAAGTGCTCGAACAACTGCTGGCGCGCTGGCCGGGGTTGTGCGTGATTGTGGTGACCGGTTATCCGTCGCTCGAGGACATGCGCGCGACGTTCAAGCTGAAGGTGTTCGATTATCTCGCGAAACCGTTTTCGCTGGCGCAGCTTAGGCAGGTGCTGAAGAACGCGATCGAGGCATTCGGCATCGGGCGCGCTCCGCAGGACCGCCTGCGGGAGCGGCTGGGCCACGCCATCAAGATGCTGCGCGTGGAGCGGGACTGGTCCTTGAAAGACCTGGCCGCGCAGACCAAATTGAGCGTCTCCCAGATCAGCGCGATCGAGCGGGGAACGAATCTGCCCAGCATCGAAAGCCTGTTATCGATTGCGAAAGCCTTCGACAAAAAACCCTCCGAGCTGCTGGGCGGCATCGATTTTTAGGCTCAAACGGGCGCGGAAATGGCGCCAGCGGCCCCCGGGCGATTGGCCGGAGGCCTGAGGGCCTTGCGCCCTAATGTACACTCGTAATTCAGACGATCCACTGTGCGGGAGAATCCAATCGCCATGCGTCTTATTGTCGCGGCCGTCATTTTGAGCCTTGGGAATCCGGTTTTCGCGGCCAGCCGCAAAGCGCAATGCAAGAACCGGTGCGACGCCAATTATCGGTTTTGCATGAATCGCGCCACCACCAAGCAGGCGAAGAAATCCTGCAAGGCGGACCGGAAGAACTGCAAATCCGGCTGCCGGTAGGGTGGTTTGGCAGAGCGGCGGAGGCCAATCGCCGGCGGAGCTCCAAGCGAGCGAAAGATCCCGCGCCGGAAGCGGCCGGAGCCGGCCAGGTCTACTCCTCGCGCAGGACCTCCAGCGGCTTCTGGCGCAGGATGCGGAAACTGGCGAGCCAGCCCGCGGCGTTGGCCAGCAGGGCCGAGAGCGCAACGCCCGCCAGCGCCGTCTTGGGATCGAATCGAAAGCTGGCGTCGAGCAGGCGCTTCATCACCAGATTGGAAAAAATCGTGGCCAGAATCGCGCCGAGCGCCCCCGCGGCCACGCCCAGCGTGAGAAACTCCACTGAAAAGACGCGGGCGATGTGCCGCCGCGTCGCGCCCAGCGTTTTCAGGATGACCACTTCGCGGATACGGCGGAACCGCGTTCCGGCGACGCTTGCGGCCAGGATCACCGCGCCGGCCAGAATGGCGAATCCCGACAGGAAACGGATCACCAGCGCGATCTGATCGATCACTTGCTGCACGATTTCGAGCGCGTCGGCGATGTTCACCACCGTGACCGTCGGGAATTTATCGAACGAGGCGCGCTGGAAGGCGGCGACCTGCGGCGGATCGATACGCACGGCGCCGTCAAAGGACACCGGCAGATCGGCGAGCGCGGGCGGGTTGAAAACCCAGTTGCTGGTGGGCATGAATCTGCGCTGCTCCCATTCATGCAGCGCCACCACGCGGGCGCGAATGGGGCGGCCGGAGGCTTCCATCTCGATCCAGCCGCCGACGGAAATGCCCAGCCGCCTGGCGGTTTCCACGCTCACCGAAACGACGGCGGGGGCATCCGGCGCCAGCGCGGCGCTGCTCCACCAGGATCCTTCCATCACGCGTAAATCGCGGGGCTGCGAATTTTCCCACATCAGCGTGGTCGCGCCGCGAAATCTGGCGCCGGCCGGGGAGCCGTTGATCGCATTCAGCCGGGCGGCGACCCGGGGAACGAATACCGGCGCGGTCCGGACCCCAGGCTGATGCGCCAGCAGCTCCTTCAACGGATCCACCTGCGCCCGCGTCACTCCCACCAGAAAAACATTGGGCGCGTCCGGCGGCGCGGTTTCGATAATCTGGCCCACCAGCGAGTCCTGCACCATGTAGACCGTCAGCGTGAACATCACTCCGAGCCCCAGCGCGACCAGAATCGCCTGCGCCTGATTCCCCTGCCGGTACAGATTCGCCATCCCCTGCCGGATCAGCGGCGGGATGCGCCACGGCGAGCGGTCGAGAAACGCGCGAATCGAGCGCAGCAGCAGCCAGGAAACCATCGAAAGAGCGATGAGGCTGGTGAACAGCCCGCCGGCGAAATATTCGCCGACCTTGGCCGAGCCCGCCAGCCAGGAGGCGATGAGTCCGATGCCGAGGAGAATGAATCCTCCGGCGGCCAGCGCGGCTCGCGCTTCGACGATGCGGCGCATCACCGGCAGCTTCGTTTCCGCCATCCCGCGGCGAAGAATCAACGCCGGGCGGATCCGGCGGATCGCCAGAAGCGGCGGGACCGTGAACAGCAGCGTGGTCAGCACGCCGATGCCGATGCCTTGCGCGGCCGCTTCCACGTGCCAGGCCATGGTGGAATTTATCGAAAAATATTTTTGGATCAGCAGCGGAAAAATCTGTTCGACGGCGCGCCCCACGGCGATTCCGACGAGCCCTCCCAAGATCCCGAGCATCAGCGTTTGTACGGTGTAGATCCGGATAATCTCGCGCGAGGTCGCGCCCAGCGACTTCATCACCGCGATGTGGTCCATTTTCTGCTGCAAGTGCGCGTGCATGGCCATAGCCACGCCGATGGCGCCGACGATCAGCGCGATCAGGCTGATCAAGCTGAGGAACGTCGTCGCCTGATCGAGCCCGCTGGTGACGATAGGATGAGACTGGCGGAAATCGGAGATCATCGCATCGGGCAGCGCGCGCCGGATTTCGCGCCGCACCTGTTCGACCGGTGGAGCGTTGGGCAGCAGCTTGAACAGATACCGCTGGGAGGCGCGGCTGCCGAGCTGCATCAGGCCGGTGCGCTCGAACGCCTGGCGCGACATCATCAGCCGCAGGCCGATGTTGAGGCTGGCCGACATGCGGTCGGGTTCGGAGACGATCGCCGCGGCGATGCGCAGATCGCTGTCGCCGACCTTGATGGTGTCGCCGACGTTCACATGCAGGCGCATCAGCAGATCCTCGCCCGCCACCGCCGTGTCCGGCCTCAGCGCCTGGCGCAGCGGCATCGCCGGGTTGAGTTTCATCTCCCCGTAGTAGGGATACTCTGCGGGATCGACGGCTTTCAGCGCGGCCAGCACCGGCGGCGCGCTGCTGTTTTTCGCCTCCGCCATGGAGACCGTTTCGGTGATCCAGGTATGTTCGACGCCGCGCGCCTCAAGCGAATCGAGCAGGGCGAGCTGACGGGACTCGGGCAGGTGAAACTGCCGCGCCGCCAGATCTGCCGCCATCACCGTCCGCGCTTCGCGCGTCAGCATGGCGTGGAAATTATCGCTGAAGCCGCGGACTCCGCTCAGCGCGCCGACGCCGGCGGCGACCGCCAGCACCACGAACAAAAATTTCGCCAGCGACGACCGCGTTTCGCGCCAGGCAATGCGAGCCGCCGTGCGCAGCGAAAGATTCACGGCGCGGCTCCGGAGGGAACTTCGGAAGCGCGCAACTGGTCGGCGACCACCATGCCGTCGCGCAGCGTGATAACGCGGTCGGCGTGGCGGGTGAGCGAAATATCGTGCGTCACCAGGACCAGCGTGGCGCCTTCGCGCCGGTTCAGCGTGATCAGCAGATCGAGCACGTGCGCGCCGTTGCCGCTGTCCAGATTGCCCGTCGGCTCGTCCGCCATCAGAATCGGCGGGCGGCCCATGAAGGCGCGCGCCAGAGCCACGCGCTGCTGCTCGCCGCCGGAAAGCTGCACCGGGTAGTGATCCAGCCGGCCGCTCAAGCCCACGCTTTCCAGCAGCTCGCGCGCCCGCGCCGTGCCCGCGGAAACGTCCCCGCCGGCGAGCTCGTAAGGCAGCAGAACGTTTTCTTCCGCGGTCAGCGTCGGGATCAGTTGGTAGGACTGGAACACGAATCCGATCTTGCGTCCGCGCACGATGGCGAGCTGGTCTTCGCTCAGTCCGGTGATGTCCTGGCCGTCGATGAAGATGCGGCCCGAGGTCGGCGCATCCAGCCCGGCCAGCAATCCGAGCAGGGTGCTCTTTCCGCTTCCGGAGGCGCCCATGATGGCCACGAACTGTCCGGCGGGAATCTGCAAATCGATGCCGCGCAAAATGTCCACGCGGTGCGTGCCCGTATCGATGCTCTTGCTTACCTGCCGCGCTTCCAGGATCACCGCGCTCACATTTATTATTATGAGGGCAGATGCGGTTCGTTTTGCTTTTCGCGCTGATTTTCCTGAGCGCGTGCTCGGCGCATCGCCAGGCGCCGGAGGAGGATCCGCGGCCGGCCCCGCCCGCTGCTTCCGCGCCTCCGCCGCCCCGGCCGGCCGACGATCGCAAGGTGCTGGCCGTGTTCGGCGATAGCATCAGCGCCGGGTTTGGCCTGGCGCCCGGACAAAGTTTCCCCGACGATTTACAGAAAAAGATCGACGCCGAGCACAAGCCGTGGCGCGTGGTGAATCTCGGAATCAGCGGCGATACGACGGAAGGCGGCGTGTCGCGGATCGATTCGGCGATCGCGCTGCATCCCTCTATCGTTTTGCTCGAACTGGGCGGCAACGACGGCCTGCGCGGGATGCCGCTGGAATCGACCAAGGCGAATCTGGAAAAAATGATCGTCGCGTTTCAGCAGGCGGGCGCGAAGGTGGTTCTCGCCGGCATGACGCTGCCGCCCAATTACGGACGCGATTATATCCGCGGCTTCGAGCAGATCTATAAAGATCTGGCTGCGAAGTACAAAGTGAAGCTGATTCCCTTTCTGATGGCGGATATTGTCACCCGGGATCTGCGCTACATTCAGGCGGATGGGATTCATCCCACCGCGCAAGGCGCCGAGATCATCGCCGGCACCGTGCTCCGCTCCGTTCAGCCGATGCTGTAGGCGGTTGCCGCGCCGCGGCGGGCATTGGTCCAGGTCCGGAAACGGCCAGTCGCAATGTCCGGCTTCGGCGATAATTCCAACAGATGGACATCCGGATTTATCGGCGCGCGCGTCTGGCGCGCGATCCGCGATTCGACGGGCGGTTCTTCATCGGCGTCGTCACCACCGGGATTTACTGCCGTCCGATCTGTCCCGCGCCCGCGCCGAAGGAAAAAAACGTCCGCTATTTTCCGAGCGCGGCCGCCGCGGCCGAAGCCGGATTCCGTCCGTGCCTGCGCTGCCGCCCGGAGGCGTCGCCCGG
>JAJPIT010000030.1 GCA_021324615.1 Terriglobia bacterium
ATACTCGCGGCAGGAGGTGTCGCTTGCGTTCCCTCTTGAAATGGACCGGAATCGGGCTGGCGGCGGTGCTTGTGATCGCGATCAGCCTGCCGTTTTTCATCAATGTCGACCAGTTCCGGCCGGCGCTTGAGGCCGATTTATCCTCGGCGCTCGGCCGGCAGGTGAAGCTCGGCAATTTGCATCTGAACATTTTCAAAGGCGAGGTGACGGCGGACGATTTGTCGGTGGCCGAGGACCCGGCGTTCGGGAAACCGGCATTTTTACAGGCGAAATCGCTGCACGTTGGCGTCGAGCTGTGGCCGTTTCTGATTTCCCGGCCACTGATCGTGACGGATCTCGATTTGGATCAGCCGGAGATCGTGCTGGTGCAGAGTCCCACGGGAAGCTGGAATTTTTCCTCGCTGGGGGGAAAGCCGAGCGCGGCCCCAGCGCCGGCGGGGGGCGCGGGCGGGCGGATGCCGCTGAATCTTTCGGTGAAGATGGTGAAGATCAGCGGCGGGCGCCTGACGTTTCGAAGAACGGTGGGGCATTGGAAGCCGCTGGTGCTGGAGAACGCCGATGTGGAGCTGCGCGATTTTTCCGCGGCGTCCGTGTTTCCGTTTTCGCTTTCGACCAAGGTGCGCGGCGGCGGATCGATCCGGCTTGACGGGAAAGCGGGGCCGATCAATCCGTCGGATTCCTCGATGACGCCGGTGAGTTTCAATCTGAATGTGAGCGGGCTCGATCTGGCGGGATCGGGGATGAATGATTTCGCGCCGAAGGTTTCCGGTGTCGCCGCGCTGAAGGCGAGCGGAACATCGGATGGAACGAAACTGCAGATGCAGGGGACGTTTCATGCCGAGCGCGTGAAGCTGGCGAAAAACGGGAGTCCGGCGAATCGTCCGATCGAGCTGGATTTTTCGGTGGATCACGATTTGCGCGCGCACTCCGGGACGCTGCGGCGGGGCGACGTACATTTGGGCAAGGCGCTGGCGCATTTGACGGGCACCTACGCGGAGAAGGGCGAGGCGATGGTGTTGGCGTTAAAGCTCGACGCGCCGGGGATGCCGGTGCCGGAGCTGGAGGCGTTTTTGCCCGCGCTCGGCGTCGCGCTGCCGGCGGGCGCATCGCTGCAAGGCGGCACGGCGACGGCGGAACTCACCATGACCGGACCGGCGGACCGGCTGGCGAGCGGCGGATCGTTGTCGGTGGAGAATACGCGGCTGGCGGGCTTCGATCTGCCGGCGAAGATGTCGGCGATCGAGAAGCTGGCGGGGATTAAAGCGGGACCGGATACGGAGATCCGGACGTTGAGCGCGGATGTGACGTCGGCCCCGGAAGCTACGACGATTCAGAATTTAAAGCTGGTAGTCCCGTCGATCGGAGAAATGACGGGCGGGGGCACGATCAGCCCGGCGAATCAACTTGACTTCAAGATGACGGCTGCGGTCCAGACATCGGGCGCGATGGCGGTGATGCGAGATAAGCCGATTCCGTTCCTGGTGGAGGGCACATCGTCGCAGCCGGTATTCAAGCCGGATCTGAAGGCGGTCGCGGGCGAGGAGTTGAAATCGGTGGGAGGCGATGTAGGGAAGGCGGCGGGCGGGCTGATCAAGGGATTTTTGGGAGACACGAAGAAAAAATAGGGCAGATGCGGGCGCGCGCTTCCGGCGTGAATGCCGGCGCTGGTTGGGCGTGCGAAACAGCGGAGCGGGGATCTCCGCGCAGGAGGCATCCCGCCCTTCCCATTAGAACGACCACAGGAGGCTGGTGTAGCCGGTGTTGGCGCGATAATTTTCCAGATTGCCGAGCAAGCCGAAATCTTCGCGATATCCGTAATACTGGTAACCCGCGTTCCATTTGAGCCTGGACATGATCGGAACGGTGAGCCGCGCCAGGGGAGACTGGAAACTGAGCGGAAAGGTTTGCACATTGTAAAGCGCCGCCGGGACGCTTCCCGGCGCGAGGAGCGAAGAACGGCCGTCGCCGGGGTCGCGCGTGATGCTGTAGCCCAGATACAGATCCGCGCGTTTGCCGAGCGCCAGCCGCAGCCCGAAATTTCCGGCGTGAATATTGCTGACGTAGATCGATTCGCCGGTTTGCAGGCGCTGGCGCGGCAATCCGGCGAAGAAGGCGATGCCGCCGGCGGTGTCCAGATGCAGATGCTGATAGCCGGCGTCGAAGGCCAGCCAATCGCGCGCCGCCCAACTGAGGTTGGCGAAAGAGTCGCGGGCGTGCGCGCTATAGGCGGTGAGTACGGTGGAGTTGTTGTTGTAGTTTTGCCGGTATCCCGCCGAGGCGGCGAGCGATTTGCGGCGGTATTGCAGCCGCGCGTCGATGGAGTGGTAATTTTTCTCCGCGATCGGATCGAAGGGATTATCGCTGCGGCCGATTTCGGCTTCGGCGTGCAGGCGCAGCGGCGCGGCGAGAATCCAGTTGAATCCGGCGGCGCCGGCCTGGACGTGATCGTACTGCGAATAGGCGGTGTTGGTGAACGGCGCGCCCGGCGTGGTGACCGATTGAATGGAGCGGATCTGGCGGTCCGAGTAGCGGTATCCAGCGAAGAAATCGAACCGGCGCGAGACGCGGTAGCGCGCATCGGTCGAATTGGTGAGAAGGCGAATCCCGAGGAATTGAAAATTGAGAATGTCCGCGGAGAGCGTGGCCAGATCGATCTCCTCAAAGAACGAATTGCCGGAGATGCGCGTGTTGCTGTAAGAAGTGTTGTTGGTGATGGTCAGGCGATCCCAGGGAAAATAGCTGACGTTCAGATCGCCGGTGGTCATGGGGCGCTCGGCGTTGCCGTAGGTCATCACCAGGCGGTTTTCGGCGCCGATGAGTCCGGATCCGGCGGCGGCTTCATCGAGCAGAAAATTGTCTTTGGCCTTGGAGTAGGTGAATCGCCCGTTGACGGCGAATTTCTTGCGATCGGCGAGCAGCGCCGCCATCCACGCGGGCGTGGTTCCATGGACGGGCTGGGCGCGGTTGAAACCGCCGAGGGTGGTGAGGCCCGGAACGAATCCCGCGGCGCCGCCGGGTGCGAGCGTTTGCGGCGAATCCTGCTCGGCGTAAAATTCCCAGCGCCGCATCACCGATAATTTGATTCCGGAAAATTCGGCTTCGCCGCCGATGCGGTAATCGTTGAACAGGCGGTGCACATTGCTGAAGAGCGCGAACACGTTGCCGGATTCGCCCTCGAACAGATCTTCGCTGGAAAGCGCGGGGCCGTTTTCGGAGTTGCGGCCGTAGCCGGCGATGAGGCGCAGCTTGCTTTGCGGAAACAGGACGAGGTTGTGATCCTGCCAGCGGCGCGTGAAATTTTCGACGTGGTAGCCCGCCGAGGTGACCAATCCGGGGTCGAAGTAGTCATTCTGGCGCCATTGCAGGTCATATTGATAGAGGCGACTCTTGCGAATCCGCAGCACGGCCGATTCATAGGGATCGTTGCCCAGGCCGGAGGCGGTGAGGACGATTTCATCAAACCACGCGCCGCGGCCGGTTCTCGAATGGACGCTCAAAAATCCGCTGAACAGGCGGACCCCATTGTGATAGTTCACGTCGGCGTCGTATTTTTGAACATCGCCGCCGGCTGTGGCGAAGCGGTAGCCCAGTTCCCAGTTTTGGACGATGTTATATTCGCCGGCGTTTTCTCCCGCGGCGGGTCCGGCGGATTCGCCGGAGGCCGGCGCGACGGCCGGCTGGGCGGAGGCGGGAATCCACAGGAGGAATACAAGGGCGGGCGCGATTTTTTGAGCGGCGATCATCGAAGAAAATTCGCGTCGGCGTTGGAGCCGTGGATGCGCACGTGACACATGGTGCAGTGTTGAAACTGCGGCAGCAGCAGATTGTGCAGCGCGGTCTGCATCGGCACGCCGCTGTTCTGAAGTCCGAAAGCGCCGGCGCCGTTGTGGCATTCCAGGCAAAGCGTGTAGGTCACCGGGCGGCGCAACAACTGGGGATTGGACGAGCCGTGCGGAGTGTGGCAGGCCTCGCATCCGCCGATGCGGACGGCGGCATGCTCGAAGACGAACGGCCCGCGCTTATCGACGTGACATTTGAGGCAGGGCTCCTCGTCAAACAGACGCTGATCGACCATGCGGGGGCGGATCCCATTGCGCCAGGTTGGAGCGAAGGCGCCGTGCGGATTGTGGCAATCGGTGCAGTCGATGACGCCCTCGTTCACGCGATGCTTCACCGGCAGATCGAACTGCGCGCGGACCTCGGCGTGGCAGCCGTAGCAGAGCTCGCGCTGGATTTTCGCCAGCAGGAAGCGCGGCGCCGTGGACTTGTGAATGGAATGGCAGTTGTTGCATACCACGCCGGCTTCGGTGTGCGCGGAGCGGCGGATGTTGGCGCGGGAAAGCGTTTTAGAATGACAGGCGAGGCAATCCGCCAGAACTTCCTGGGGCGGCATTTTCGAAAAGGCGCGCGGGATGGGAGTGGCGCCGTGGGAGGCGACGTGCAGGGAGCCGGGTCCGTGGCAGCTCTCGCAGCCGGTTTTTTCCGGAGGCAGCTTGCCCGAAGCGACGTTAATATAATGAGGATTTTTATAGAAATCGGCCCAGATATCGCCATGGCAGGTGCGGCAGGCGTCGCCGCCGACGTAGCTCTGGGCGGCGGCGAAGGCGGGCGCGAGCAGAAGAAGCTGGAGCAGCTTCAAACGATCCTCCAGTTCATGGGCGACGCCGCCGGGCGGCGAAACGTTTCTTCGAACGGTTTCATCTTTACCGAGATTCTCGCATTTCAGTGGTGTTTACAGGATAGGGTGAGAAAAGCTTGAGTTGGAAGAAAATAGCGACCGGTTTTTGCTTGTTTGCGCTGGCGGTTGTTCCGCCGGTGATTTACAGCTACGAGTACGGCCCCGATCCGGGCTACACGGGCGCGCCCGGCGATAATCCGAAGGGATGCGACGCGGGCGGGACGTGTCATGTATCGACGCCGAACACCGCGTCGGGATCGATTACGATCAACGTGGGCGGCGGCGCCACCACGTATGTTCCCGGAGGTCCGGCGCAGACGGTGACGGTGACGGTGACGGATCCGAACATGAACAAGTTCGGCTTTCAGCTTACGGCGCGGCAGGACAGCAACGCGCAGAAAGACGCGGGTACGCTGACGGCCGGATCGGACGGATTCACGCAGGTGATCGATTGCAGCAGCAGCCCGAGCGGGGGATTTTTTAAGGGAGTATGCCCGAGCACCCTCCATTGGATTGAACACACGCTGATGGCCTTCGATTCCCCGTCGAACAAGAAGCCGGGATTCACCTACACCTTCAGTTGGACTCCGCCGGCGACCAATGTGGGAACCGTCACGCTGTATGCGGCGGGCAATGCCGGAGCGGGGGGCGCGGGTGGTCCGGCTGTCACGCCGACCGACACCTATCTGACGAAGCTTCAGCTTTCGCCCGCCGCGCCGGCCAGCCCGCCGGCAATCAACTCCGGCGGCGTTACCGAAATTTTCGGATCGGGCGGGTTGATTCAGCCTGGCTCGTGGATTTCAATCAAAGGGAATAACCTAATCACCGGCTCGACGCCGGCGATGTGGAACGCCGACTTTCCGCAGACGCTCGGCGGCACCAGCGTGACGATCAACAACAAGCCCGCCTATCTCTGGTATGCGAGTCCGACGCAGCTCAATGTGGAGGCTCCGGATGACACTTCACGAGGCACGGTGAACGTGACGGTGACGACTTCGGCGGGAAGCGGCAGCGCCACGGTCACGCTGGCCGACGCCTCGCCGTCCTTCCAATGGATCGACGGCAATTCGCACGTGCTCGGCATCATTCTGCGGCCCGATGGCAGCGGCTCGCAGGGATCGGGGGCGAACAGCTATGATCTGCTGGGTCCGACGGGAACTTCCCTGGGATTTCCGACGGTGGCGGCCAAGGCGGGGGATACGGTGGTGCTGTACGGCGTGGGTTTCGGCCCGACGAATCCCGCGGTCCCGGCCGGCCAGATTTTTTCCGGCGCCGCTCCCGCCGCCGACTCCGTCACGCTGACCATCAACGGCAAAACGGTCAAGCCGAGCTTTGCCGGGATCTGGTTCACCGGAGCCTTTCAGATCAATCTGACGATTCCCTCCGGGCTGGGAACGGGCGATCAGACCATGACGGCGACGGTGAACGGCGTCACGTCTCCGCCGGTGCTGATTTCGCTGCAATAGCGCGGGGTGTTTGCGAATTACTGGGCCCGCGACAGCGTGCTGCCGAGGGCGGCCTTCAAGGGCGGCTGCCTGAAGACGGCCGAAAACGCGGCGCCGTCGTTGGAGGTTCTGACCCAGATGGTCTGGGAGCCCTTGGCGAAATGAATTTCGATGGGCACATCGGCGGAGAAGTCGTCGTCCACCGCGGTCTGCGAGACCGATCCGGAGATGCGCGTTCCGCGGACGGTGTATTTGAGCTTCAAGCCGGGGATTCCGGTGGCGTACACCCAGTTATCGAAGAACACGCCGATAGCGGATTTGTCCGCGCCGGGCGGCGCGAATTCCTCCGCCAGCGCCTGAAAATCCGACGTCGACAGGGATCGAAATTCGTAGCGGCGGCGCATTTCGGAGAGCATTTTTAAGAATCGTTCATCGCCCAGGCGGCGCCGCAGCATGTGCAGAATCCAGGCGCCTTTTTCGTAGGTGATGGTGCGCCATGCCGATTCGCTTCCCACCGACTCCAGGCGCGGTCCCCAGGTGATGGGACCCGCCGATTCGAGCGTCCGGCCTTGCAGATCCTTGGCCAGCAGATGGTCGCGGTAGGCGGCCAGGACTTCGTCGACAGCCCGGGCTCCTTTTTTTTGCTCCAGCCACAGCAGCGCCGAGTAACTGGCCAGGGCCTCCGGCAGCCACTGATCCTGATAGCTTTCCGAGGTGATCACGTTGCCCCACCACTGATGGGCGACTTCATGGGCCTCGATCAACTCGGAAAAGAAGAGCTGATGGGTGGAGTCGCGCAGCGCGGCCGGGCGCTGGCTTGGATTGAGGTAGGAAATGGTTGACAGATAAACCAAGCCGGGGAATCCCTGGCCGAAGGCGCCGGGGATGGGGGAAACGGTGAGGGTGTTCAAGGCCGGCGGACCGAAACGCGCCGCGAAAAATTCCAGCGCGGAGGAAACATCGCCGGCGACGGCCTTCAGCCGCGCGCTCGGATCGGGCGCCAGATCGACCGGCGTCGCCGCGGCCTGGGTGATCCGTTCCAGCGGCGAGCGGCGGCCGGACTGCGGAATTTCGGGCGGTGGCGGAGGCTTTGGCTGAAGCGCGGCCTGAAGGTGGCGATTCCCGTAGACGTCGATGGTGAAGCCGGGCGCCGATCCGGAGACTTTTTCGTACTCGCCGAGATTGAATCCGGCCATGCGAATCGGATTGGGCGTGCGCCAGCGGGTGATTCTCACGTCGCCATCGGTGCGATCGTCCACCTGCTCGCCGGGGGCGACCAGCGTCAGGCGCTTCGGATAACGGAACGTCAAATCGTAGGTGGCGAAGGCGTCGGCCGAGCGCGGGTACCAGGTGGCGCGCGCGGCGACGAAGTAGACGCCGTTGCCGGCGGTGGAGACGACGGCGCCGTGATGCTCGAACTCGAACTCATGCTCGCTTGCGGCGGCGAGCGCGGCCGGCGCGACCACTAAAAACACGTCGTTATCGCTGCCGCGCAGCGCGCGCCCGCGCAGCGAATCGTGCACAAAAACCTCGGCCGGCGCGCCGTCGATTTTCACCGAATCGATTTGCATGGCGCCGGAAATTTCGAAGGGAAACACGCGCAGCGGTTGGCCGCCGACGTGCAATTTGACGCGTGTCGAGACCTTCATGCCCAGGTCCGCGTCAAGCGAGGCGTCGATGCGAAACGCCGAGGGAACAAACCACGGCTTTTCCGGCTTGAGCAGCCCCTTGCGCGCGTCGCGGGAAGCGAAACTGGTCCAGACATCGTAGCCGAGGCGGCCGTTGCGCTCCTTCAACTGCCCGGCGGCGATCTGCTCGCGGGCCCGCGGATCGTAGAGCACGTCGAAATTACCGAGGTCCCGGCCGGCGATGGCCATGAAGAAGACGCCTCTTCCCTGCTCCGGCGCGAGCAGATCCTCGATCATGCGCAGCTCGAAGCCGGTTTCGATGTTCAGCAGCACGGGCGACCATTTTCCGGCGAGGATGGCGCCCATCTCTGGGGCTTTTCTGGCGGCCGAATCGCGGATCTGCCCGGTCAGCGCGGCCGGCGCGCCGCCGGAAAAAATCATCAAAGCCTGGCGGAAATGCTCGTCGAGATTGGCGGACTGCGTAAAATACGCGAGAGACTGGCGCTCGCCGCGATTGGGCGCGATCATCAGGACCTCGCCGTCGCCACCCTCGACGTCGCCGGTGAACACGGCGGCGCGGCGCGCTCCCTGCACCGGCTTGGAAAAGATCAGGTAGCCGTCGTTGAAATAGACGTGAATGTCCTGCTGCTGATAACTGAGGTCGCGGACGCGGTAGCATTCCGCCGGATCCAGTCCCGCCTCGCGGATTTCGCGGGCCAGATCGGCCGCCGAAGGCAGCGCCGCGAACGCGCAGGCCGAACAGATCAACGCGGGAAGAAAGCGTGCCACTCGCTTCAGTTTACCGGATATACTATTCGAGAACCGGAGGGGCCGACAATGAAAATCGCTTGTGTCTTTTTCTCTCTCCTGATTCCGGCGGCCGCCGCGAAGTGGGAGGGAGCCTCCATTCATTCCTTCAGTTTTGAACCGAATCGGGGGCAGGCGGCGGATGGGGCCGATTTTCTGGCGCATGCCGGCGCCGGAACCGTGTTTGTGCGCGGCGCGAAATTCACCATGATGGCGGGAACCAGCGGCGGGTTGCAGGTTGAGTTTACGGGCGCGAATCGATCCGCGCGCGGCGCCGGCATGGAGCCGCAACAGGGCGTGAGCAACTATCTCATCGGCAACAATTCGAGGACTTGGCTCCGCGGCGTTCCGCATTATTCCAAAGTTCGCTACGGGGGAATTTATCCGGGCGTGGATCTGATTTACTACTTCAATCAAGCAAACCTGGAGCAGGATTTCGTGATCGCGCCCGGCGCCGATGTTTCGCGAATCGTGCTGCGAATCGACGGAGCAAGGCGCGTTGCTCTCGATTCCAACGGCGATCTTTTGATTGAGACCGAGGCCGGCACGGTGCGCGAGAAGAAACCGCTCACCTATCAGGAATCGGACGGACGCCGCGCGCCGGTCGAGGGGCGATACGTTGTTGACGGCCGGAATGTGCGTTTCGCAATCGGGAAATATGACGCGCGAAAGCCTCTGGTGATCGATCCGGTGATTCTGTTCTCGACCTATCTTGGCGGAGGCGGCAGCGATCAGCCGCAGTCGATCGCGGTAGACGCGCAGGGGAATGCGTATGTGACGGGTTGGACGACGTCCATGAATTTCCCCACCAAGGGCGCGCTTCAGCCGGCCAACGGCGGCGGCAATGACGTGTTCGTCACCAAGATCGACGGCGGCAGCGGCGCGATTCTGTATTCGACCTATCTGGGAGGAAGCGGCGACGACTTCGCCAGCCGCATCAAAGTGGATAGCGCCGGCGAGGCGGTGATTACCGGCACCACCTATTCGACGAATTTTCCCGCCTCCGGCGGCGTGCAGCGCAACTCCGGCGGCGGGATGACGGATGCGTTCGTCGCGAAGCTCAATGCGGCGGGAAACGGGCTGGTTTTTTCCACTTATCTCGGCGGCCGCGGGATGGATGCGTCGTTCGCGCTGGATCTGGACGCGCAGGGCAATATTTACGTCGGCGGGACAACGGATTCGCCGGACTTTCCGCTCTCGCATCCGGCGCTCCAGAACACTGTTGTGTCCGGCTTCGTGCACGCGTTTCTCACGAAGATCAACCCGGCCGGGACGCAGCTTGTCTATTCCACCTATTTCGGCGGCAACGGTGCGGATGTGATCACAGCGCTCGCGGTGAACTCGCTTCAGGAGCCTTTTATTGTCGGCTATACGACATCGACGAACTACCCGACATCGCCTGACACCTCGCGTTGGCCTACGGAGTCGGGATTGATGGACGGCTTCATGGCACGCATCGCGGCGTCGGGATTCGCCATCGAATACATCTCCTACTATGGAGGGTCGCTCGACGATATGTGCACCGGTATCACGATCGAGCCGGACGACACCTCCACGGTGTATATCAGCGGGGTCACGGAGTCTCCCGACTTTCCGACGGCGACGGGCCTGCCCACCGGTCTTACGACGGGCAATGCGACTCCTTTCATCACCAAATTCGCGCTTCCGAACGAGATCGGCAGTTCGCTGCGCGCCGCCCAGAGGAACAAGGCCGATGATTACGATTGGTGGGTTCCCATCGAACCGGCGCAAGATCCGGATTGGGACCAGTTGATCAAAGACCTCGAAAAGGACATCAAGGACACCGAAACCACCGAGAAGAATCTTCAGAAACTGATCAAGGACATCGAAGACAATCCACTGATCAAGAAATTGATCGAAACCGGACTCAATATCTGGGACATCATCGTGGATCTCTATCACCTGGTGACCTTCACGCCGCCGGAGGGTTCGAGCCGCAGCGGACCGCATCCATTGGCGACCTCTTCGGCGCCGCAGTTTCTGTTTGCGTACAGCTCGGTTGATGGAAGCCCGCTGCCCGCGCCACAATTCCCGTCCGGCGCGGCGGGAGCTTTGACCACGGTGACCGCGGGTGCGCTCGATTCCTCCGGCAATGTTTATCTGGCGGCGCAGACCACCGACGCGACGCTTCCGGTTTCTCCCGCGGGAGCGCGGCCGGGCGCGGCCGTGCCCACCGGCTACGTGATCCGGCTGGCGGACACCGGCTCCAGCAACGGCCCCGTGATTACATCGGTGGCGAACGCGTTCGGCGGCAGCACGGTGATCGCGCCGAATACGTGGGTCGCGGTCAAGGGCGTCAATCTGGCGCCGGCAAATGATTCGCGAAGCTGGCAGATGTCCGATTTCATAAACAACCAGATGCCGACGTCGCTCGATGGCGTCAGGGTGACCATGAACGGAATCAATGCGTACGTCAGCTACATCAGCGCGGGGCAGGTGAACGTATTGACGCCGCCGAATCTGCCCTCCGGCTCGATTCAGGTGGTGGTGAACAACGGAAGCTCGGCAAGCTCCTCGTTTTCCACGCAAGGCGCGGCGATCTCGCCGTCGCTTTTCGTCTTCGGCGCCGGTCCGTATGTGGTGGCGACACACGCCAACTACACCGATATCGGACCGACGTCGCTTTATCCGGGGCTGACGACGCCCGCGCACGCCGGGGAAACGATCGTGGTTTACGCCAACGGATTCGGGCCGACGCTGACGCCGATCGTCGCGGGATCGGCGACGCAAGGCGGGACTCTGGCGACCATGCCGGTGGTTCAGATCGGCGGGCTCAACGCGAACATCGCCTATGCCGGACTTGCCGCGCCCGGGCTATATCAGTTCAACGTGCAGATTCCGTCCAACGCGCCGGTCGGGGATCAGACGATCGTGGTGCAGTATCAGGGTGCGAGCACGCAGAGCGGCGTTCTGCTGACGATACAGTAAGCGCGAAAGCTCAGCGCAGCCAACTGCTGTTGAACGCGCGTTGGAAGGAACTGGGGTGCGCGGCGGAAGGCTCTGGGGGAGCGGCATTGCCGCGACGATGGCGGCGGATGGCCGTCACCATCCAGCGGGTTCCTTCATAAGACCGCCAGTAGAGGTTGGCGCGGTAGGAGTCGCTGCGGAAGCTCAGGATTTCGCGGCGGACCAGCCGCTGGACAAATCTGCCGTGCTCGGGCAGCGGCTCCGAGCTGGCGACGGCCAGGCGCGGGCTGCCGCAGTCGTTCAGGCGGATGACGGCGAGGCGGCCGTCGGTGGTCATCAGATCGCCGGTGGCGTTATGCGCCGACAGCGGCGCTCCGGGGCGATCCCACCAATCGACCAGGCTGGTGCAGGAGGTAAACTGCAAATCGTAGGCGATCTTGTCCCGCTCGTGATCGATATCCTGTTCGATGCGGTGGGTCACGCCGGCGCTGTCGGGGCGCAGATAGGCGTAATCGACGTCACGGGTGGCGGCGCCGAGCCAGATCTCGCTGCCGTTCCAGGTTTGCGGCTGCTTCCAGATCCGCACATGATGGCGCTTGGCGATATCGTTCAGGTTTTTTTGCCAGGCCATATCGGGCGGGCGGTCGTCCAGGGTCTGGTGCGAGATCGGCGCGGCGGAGTAGCCGAGATTCTCGACGACGGCGCGGGCTCCGGCCAGGCGAGCGCGCATGGTGGCCGGGCTCGGCGGAGTCCATCCGGCGGCGCGGAAGGCCTGCTCGATCTGCTGGCGGGTGCCCAGGAAAATCACGTTGATCAAATCCGAGGGGCGCCCGGCGCGCGAGAGGGTGCGATAGGGCATTTCCGCCACCAGTTGGCGAAGCTGCGCGTCCTCGGCGGGGGTGAGTTGTTCGCGGTGGTCCGGCCGGGCGAGGGAAAGCAGCGGTCCGGTCAAGGCCAGGGTGAGCTCGGACCCGGCGGGATAGTAAATTTCCGGCTCCGGCACGTGAACCAGAGCCAGTTTGGCCACCAGCAGCGCGACGTGGGCGTGCAGCTCCCAGGCGAGCACCGTGCGGATGTATCCGCTGACGCGGTAGCCGATGCTGGCGGTGGAGCGGACGCCTAAAATTCTGCCCTCGGCGGTGACGCGCTCCCGGCTGTTATCGACTTCCAAGACGCGGCTGGCGAGCGGCGAGGCGGCGCCGCCGGGCTGGATCAGCCGATCGAAAGCCAGCTCGAGCGTGGCGGTCTCATGCTTGAGCCCCAAGCCGACGCGCTTGACGCTTTGCACGCGCCCCAACACCGAACTGCCCTCGGGCAGGAGGATTTCGCCATCGGGCGCCAACACCGGAGCGATCAGGACTCCGTTCACCGGGTCGCCGGGCTGGCTGGCGTAGGATCCGACGGGGGTGGTGAGCCGGATATGCAGTTGCGTGCCGGCCGGCATCTGACGCAACCCCATCAGAGTCACGGCGAGCGCCGCCAGCGAATACATAGATCTCTATAGTATTCCACTTCGCGGGCATTTTCGCGCTTCGCCGGCGGCTCTTTTGTTAGAATAGCTACACCAAATGACCCTTCAAGAGCGGATCCAGGCGGTGATCCGGAGCGTGGCCCGGAAGCCCGCCCCGGCGGACCCGGAAGAATCCCTGTTTGAGTCCGGCGTACTGGACTCGTTCGCCCTGCCCGACATGGTGAGCGCGATCGAGAAGGAGTTCGGCATTCAGGTGCCGGACGCGGACTTAAATCCACGGAAGTTTGATTCGGTGGCGCGTATCGCCGGCTACATCGAAGAGCGCGCGTCCTGATCCATGGCCTTTTTGAGAGCTGTGGGCCGCTTTGTGCCGGAGCGGGTGGTGGCCAATGCGGAGCTCGCGGCCCGGCTGGGCTGTGAGCCGGCGTGGATTCGCGAGGTTTCGGGCATCGTGGAGCGGCGCTACGGGTCGGAGAGCGTGGTCGAGATGGCCACGCTGGCGGCGGCGGACTGCCTGGCGCAAGCCGGCGTTGAGGCGTCCTCGATCGGCTGCGTGATCGTTTCCAGCGGATCGGCGCAGCGGCGATTTCCGGGACCCGCGGCGGAAACGGCGGCCCGGCTGGGAATCGGCGGCGCGCCGGCGATCGATCTGCCGGTGGCCAGCGCGGGATCGTTGTTCGCGATGGCGCTGGCGGCGGATCTGGCCGGCCGCTTCGGGCGCGTGCTGGTCATCGCGTCGGAAAAAATGTCGGCGGTGATGGAAGGGGCCGCGCCCGACCGCAACACGGCGATTCTGTTTGGCGACGGCGCGGGCGCCTGCCTGGTGGATGCGGCGGAGGGTTGGGCAAGAATCGAGAATTTCAAGCTGCACTCCGACGGAGCCTTCGCCGATCATCTGCGGCTCGACTTCAACCAGGGGCTGCACATGGACGGCCGCACCGTGATCCTGCAAGCCGCGCGAAAAATTCCGGCGGCGATCCGCGAAGTTCTGCAAGCCGCGGGCCTTGCGCCCGCGGACGTCTCCGCGTTCCTGATGCATCAGGCCAATCAGAACCTGATCGTGAAGGTTGCGCAGGCGCTGGAGGCGCCGCCGGAGAAGTTTTATTCCAACATCGCCCGCTACGGCAACACCTCCTCGGCGTCGATGTTGATTGCGGCGGCGGAGTGGCGGAGGGAAAATCCTCAAGCGGGCGGGCCGGTGGTGTTTGCCGCCTTCGGGGCGGGATTTCACTGGGGCGCGCTGCTCGCGCTAGGCTCATAGGATTGGATTCGGTCTCGATCGTCGTTCCCGCGTATAACGAAGAGCGGCGCCTGCCCTCGACGCTGGCGTCGCTGGCGGCTTACCTGGACCGGAAGAAGTTCGGGTTTTCGGAGATCATCGTGGTCGATGACGGCTCGCGCGACGGGACCGCGGCGCTGGTGGAGAACTCGAAATATCGCGGGCTGCGGCTGCTGCGCAATCCGGGCAACCGCGGCAAGGGCTACACGGTGCGGCACGGGATGCTCGAAGCGGCGGGCGAATGGATTTTATATACCGACGCCGATCTGTCGGCGCCGATTGAGGAGCTGGACAAGCTGCTGGAGGCGGTGCGGCGGGAGAGCGCGCAGGTGGCGATCGGGTCGCGCGCGCTGGACCGCTCGCTGGTGGGGGTGCATCAATCGGCGTTCCGGGAGCTGTCCGGGCGGGCGTTCAACCTGGTGATGCGCGTCGTCACCGGCCTGCCGTTCCTGGACACGCAATGCGGCTTCAAGCTGTTCCATGCCGAGGCGGCGCGGGCCATTTTTTCCCGCCAGACGCTGGACGGCTTCAGCTTCGACGTGGAAGACCTGGTGATCGCCAAGCAACTGGGGATCAAGGCCATCGAGGTTCCGGTGGTCTGGAACAACGTCGAAGGGACCAAAGTCGGGGCGTTTTCGGGCGCGGCGTCCTTTGCGGCGCTGATTGGAATCCGCTGGAAGGCGCTGTGCGGGGCCTACGCGGAACGGGGGCGGAACGGCCCGCGCCAATAGCGGCGGCTCAGCGTCCCACGATCACGATTTGAAAACTGTCGGGAACCGGCTGCGGGCGTCCTTTCTTTCCATCCTTGGCCGGCGCTGGCGGGCCGAACTCCGCCGCCGGGAGATAGAGCTTGTGCGCTTTCTGGTCGGCGCCGATGGTCCGCGCGCCGCGCATCGTGGGGATGGTGGCCAGGGCGGCGAATTTTCCGGGCGAAGTTTCGCCGACCATGGTGATGGTGCCGTCGCGGCCGTTGGCGCTGAAGGCGTAGCCGTCGTCGTAGGCGACGCCATCCGGACCCTGGCCGATTTCCACCTGCGCGAGGACCTTGCCGGCGGCCGGATCGCTGACGATCATCATTTTGTTATCGCAAACCGAATACAGCCGCCCCTTGGGATCGATGGTCAAGCCGCTGGGGCTGTCGCAGGGAGCGATGGAGTAGCGGCGCGAAACCAGCGCGTTGCGGGCATCCAGCACCACGATTTCGTTGGTGTCCTCGATGTTGGCGTAAACGTTTCCCTTGCCGTCCACCTGTGAAAATTCAGGCTTGCCGTTCAGCGGGATCGATGAAGTGATGACGTTGCCGGTTTTGGCGTCGATGGCGGTGGAGTCCTTGCTGCGCCCGTTGAAGGTGAAGACGCGGTGGGTGGCCGGCTCGTAGATGATTGAGTCCGGATTCTGGCCGGTTTTGATCCGGCTCAGCACTTTCAGAGTCTTGATATCGAAGACGGTGACGTCGTTATCGCGGCCGTTGCTGGTAAATCCCTTGCCGAGGTCGGGCGCGATGGCGATTCCGTGCACGCCGTTGGTATCGGGAATGGTGCCGGCGATTTTGTCCGTGTTGGTATCGATCACCTCGGTCTGCGTGCCGTGCGAGACGTAGAGGCGGTGATTGGCGCTGTCGACATAGACGTAGTCCCAACTTCCGGGTCCGCCGACCTTGATGTGGCCGACGACTTTGTAAGCCGGCGGAGCGGCGATGGCCGCGGCGGCGAAAAGCAGCAAGATGGAGGTTTTCATGGGTGGCTCCTTGTCCCGGCCGTTACGGCGCGTGATGAGACTCTAAATCATAGCCGCGGAAGCTGAAGATTTGCTGAAGGGGGGCGAATCAGCCGGTATTTTCCAGGCGACGGAGCGCCCCAGGCTCGCAGGCGCCGCCGGCGTGGGAGGCGGGCGCGCCGATTGCGAGGCCCGGGCGCGCAGGGAACTTGACTTGAAACACCGATCCCTCGCCGACCCGGCTGCGGACCTCGATTTGGGCGCCGTGCGCCTTGGCGATGCTTTCGGCCAGGGACAATCCCAGGCCGTAGCCGCCGCCGGCGCGGGCGCGGTCGGCGCGGTAGAAGCGCTTGAAGATATGGGGCAGATCGGCGGCGGCGATGCCCACGCCGGAGTCCTCTACGGCGACCACCACGTGCGCGCCGGAGCGCGCGGCGCGGACCCACACCTGCCCGCCGTCGAGGGAATACTTCACCGCGTTATCGACCAGCAGCATGAGCAGGCGGTGCAGGGCGGGCGCGTTGGCGGAGATGAGTAGCGGATCTTCGCCCGCGATGGGGTCGATCCGGATGCCGCGCAGCCCGGCGAGGCCGGCCATTTCGCCGCACACCGCCTGGATCACCTGGCGCACGTCCACCGGCGACAGGGGCATTTCCACGGTTCCGGTGTCGCTTCGCGCCAGGACCAGCAGGTCCTCGACCAGGCGCGTGAGGCGCTCGGTTTCGGCGCCGATCTCGCGCAGCGCGCCGCGGTAGACCTCCGGCTCACGGGCGCGGCGCAGCGCCAGCTCGGCCGTGGTGCGAATGACGGCGAGCGGGGTGCGCAGCTCGTGCGAGGCGTCGGCGACGAACTGCGACAGCGTGCGCACGGCCGCTTCCAGCCGGTCCAGCATCTGGTTCAAAACGCGACTGAGCCGCGCGATCTCGCCGCCGGCGGCGGGAACCGGGAGGCGCTCGGACAGATTCTCGATGCTGATGGCGTGCGCCGCCGCGGCGATCTGATCCACCGGCGCCAGCGCGCGGCGGCTGAGCCAGGCGCCGCCGAGGGAGGCGATGGCGATGACCGCCGGGATCAGGCTGAGCAGAAGCCAGCGCGCCAGATCGAGCGTGTGCAAGACCATTTCGAGCGGCTCGCCGGCGGTGAGGTGATAGTGTTCGCCGTGCAGCGTGAAGTCGCGGCTGATGACGCGAAACGGGGCCGCCGCGGGCGCCGGCCGGTCCGGATAATCGAAGGCGAATCCCCGGTCGGAGCGCAGCCGCAGGTAACTTTCCGGCGGAAGGGCCTGGCAAAACTCCTGGAGTTCGTCCTTGAGAGTGGGACCGGAGAAGTGGGCCGATTCCGCGGTGAAGTAGCGCTCGAAGCGGTCGGCGCGGCCCGCCAGGTCCTGATCCAGGTCGTGCATCAGGCGCTGGCGCAATCCGAACCACAGCAGCGCGGCGAACAAGGCGAGCGCCGCGGCGAGGACCGCCGCGTACCAGGCGGTGAGGCGGAAGCGGAGGGAGCGGGCGCGCACGGGTCAGCCCGCCTCCGGCGCGCGCAGCATGTATCCGAAGCCGCGCACGGTGTGGATCAGCTTCGGCTCCTGCTGGTCCACCTTGCCGCGCAGCAGGCGCATGAACACCTCCAGGGTATTTTCGTTCACCTCGCTGGCGAAGCCCCACACCGATTCGAGGATGGTGGCGCGGCTGACGGCGCGTCCGGCGTTCCGCATCAGCAGCTCCAGCAGGCGGTATTCGCGGGGCGTGAGGCTGAGTTCCTTGCCGGCGCGGGTGACCCGGCGGGCGGCCGGATCGAGCCGCAGATCGGCCACCTCCAGGATCACCGGGCGGGGGATGGCGCCGCGGCGGCTGACGGCGCGCAGGCGGGCCAGCAGGATTTCGAGGGAAAAGGGCTTGGTCAGGTAGTCGTCGGCGCCGGCGTCAAGGCCGCGGACGATATCGGCGGGAGCGTCGCGGGCGGTGAGCATCAGCACCGGCGTCTGGTTGTGGCAGGCGCGGAGCTGGCGGGCGATGGAGAATCCGTCCATGCCCGGCAGCATCAAATCGAGGACGATCACGTCGAAGGGCGAGCCGCGGGCGATTTCGAGTCCCTGCCGCCCGTCGCGGGCGACGATGACCTGGTGGCCTTCTTCCTGGAGGGTTTTTTGAAGGAGCTCGGCCATGCGGCGCTCGTCCTCAACCACCAAGATCTGCATCTGCCTCGATGTTAACAAAGGGTGCGGCGGCGGGGATACGTGCCGCGCGCGGATCCTTCAGGGATTTTTCAGAAAAACGTGCTTCACTAGAGTGTTGATGACCTCGCGAATTCTCCTGTGGTGCTGGGCGGCGGCCGCCGCGTGCGCCCAGACTTCCGCCGGCCGCTCCCCGATCACGCTCCGGGACGCGATTGCGCGCGCGCGTCAATATGGAGGCGTGGTGCAGAGCGCGAATCTCGCCGCCGAGCAGGCGCGCGAGGATACCAAGCAGGTTCGCGCCGCGCGCCTGCCGCAGGTGAGCTGGCTCAATCAGTACATCAACACGCAGGGCAACGGAACGCCCTCCGGCGTCTTCGTGGCCAACGACGGCGTGCATGTCTATAACGAGCAGGCCGCCGTTCATCAGGAGCTTCTCTCGGCGGCGCGCCGCGGCGAGCTGAACCGCGCGCTGGCCGCCGAGGCGGTTGCGCGGGCCAAGGTGGAAGTGGCGGCGCGGGGGCTGAACGCCACCGTCATTCAAAATTACTACGCGATCGTCAGCGCGCAGCGCAAGGCCGCCAATACGGCTCGCAGCGTTCAGGAAGCGCAGCAGTTTCTGGAGATCACGCAAAAGCTGGAGCAGGGCGGCGAAGCGGCGCACGCCGACGTGGTCAAGGCCCAGATCGAGGTGCAGGCGCGGCAGCGCGATCTTAAGGAAGCGGAGCTGTCCGTGGTCAAGGCCAAGATCGCGCTGGGGGTGCTGATCTTCCCGGTCTTCACCGCGGATTTCGAAGTGGCCGACGATCTGTCGCAGCCGCCGGCGCTGCCGCCGCTGGCGGAGGCGCAGGGGCAGGCCGCGGCCACCAGTCCGGATCTGAAGGCGGCCGAGGCCGGCGTCAACGAAGCGGGCCAGGAGGTGACGGTGGCGAAGTATCAATATCTGCCGTCGCTGGCGCTGGATCTTTTCTATGGCATCGACGCCAACCAGTTTGCGATCAACTCGCGCGAGGCGCAGGACACCGGCCGCAGCACGCTGCCCAACTACCAGGTCGCTGAGCGCCATAATCTGGGATACGTGGCGCAGGCGACGCTGAACGTGCCGGTGTGGAACTGGGGCGCGATCCGCAGCAAGGTGAAGCAGGCTGAACTGCGGCGGGAGCAGGCGCGCAACGATCTGGAGCTCGCGCGCCGCACGCTGGACAGCAATCTGGCGGCCGCCTACACGGAGGCGCAGGGCGCGCTGGCGCAGCTCGATTCGCTGCGGCAGTCGGCGGATCTGGCGGCTCAGAGCCTGCGCCTGACGCTGCTGCGCTATCAAGCCGGGGAAGCCACGGCGCTGGAGGTGGTGGACGCGCAGACCACGCTGGCCCAGGCGCGCGGCGCCTATGACGACGGCCTGGCGCGGTTCCGGATCGCGCTGGCGCTGCTGGAGACGCTGACGGGGAGCTTGTGATGATCTCTCGAAAAACAATTCTGACGGCGCTCCTGGCCGGCGCCGCCGCGCTGCTGGCGGGATGCGGAAAGGCCGCCTCCAAGGAGGACGCCGGCGGCGGCGAGCAGGAGCCTCCGGCCAACGTCACGGTGGAGACGGCCGCGCTGGGCGCCATCGACCGGGTGATCACCGCCGATGCGGTGCTGTATCCGATCAACCAGGCCAACGTGATGCCCAAGCTGGCGGCGCCGGTGCGGCGGATGCTGGTCAATCGCGGCGATCATGTGAAGGCGGGGCAGGTGCTGGCCGAGCTGGAAAGCGCCGATCTGGCGGCCGCGGCGAACGAGAGCAAGGCGCTGTACGAACAGTCCGAGGCGGCCTACCAGATGCTGACGCGGGCCACGGTTCTGGACGACCGGACCAAAGCCGAGGCGGACGTTCAGGCCGCGCAGCAGACCTACGATGCCGCCAAAAGAGTCTACGAAAGCCGGGTGGCGCTGCAAAAGGAAGGGGCGCTGGCGCAGAAGCTGGTGGATGACGCCAAGGTGGCGATGGTGCAGGCACAGAGCGCGCTCGAAACGGCGCAGCGCCATCTGGAATCGCTGAACCAGGTGAGCCAGCGGGAGTCCATCCGCGGCGCCGAAGCGCAGATGAACGCCGCCCGGGCGCATTATGAAAACGCGGCGGTGCAGCTTTCCTACGCCAAAGTGGTGAGCCCCATCGACGGGATCGTGGCGGACCGGCCGGTGTATCCGGGCGAGATGCCGCCGAGCGGCTCGCCGATTGTATCGATCGTGGATATCTCCCGCGTGGTGGCGCGGGCCAACGTTCCGGTGAAGGAAGCAGCGGCGATCAAGGTCGGCAACCCGGCGCGGATCGCCGGTCCGGACGGCGATCTGCCGGGCCGGGTCACGGTGGTGAGCCCGGCGGTGGATCCGAGCACCACCACGGTGGAGGTGTGGGTGCAACTGGCCAATCCGGGCGAGCGTCTCAAGCCGGGCGCCACGGTGCGCGTGTCGATCATCGCCGAGACGATTCAGAACACGGTGATCGTGCCGGCGGCGGCGCTGCTGAACTCCGATGAAGGCGGCCAGAAGATCATGATTGTGGCCGGCAACATCGCGCGGGAGCGAAAAGTTTCGGTGGGCGTCCGCCAGGGCGACCGGGTGCAGATTTTGAGCGGCATTCAACCGGGCGATCAGGTCATCACCGCCGGCGGCCTGGGCCTGGACGACAAGGCGAAGGTGATCGTGCAGGCGCCGAAGGCGGAAGAGGAGGCGGACGAAGACGAGGACAACAGCGACGAGCCGGAGCCGGGTCCCGGCGGCAAGCCCGCCGCACAGCCCCAGGAAAAGAAATGATCGGCGAAATTGTCAAGCCCCAGAGCCCCGCGGCCTCCGATCACTGGACGGCGCGCTATTCGCGGCCGCTGATCTTCGTCATTCTGACGATGGTGGCCATGGGCGTGTATCTGGCCTTCACCATTCCGGTGGCGGTGTTTCCGGCGACCGACTTTCCGCGGATCATGGTGGGGATCGATAACGGCGTGGCGCCCATCAATCAGATGCAGGTGACGGTCACGCGCCCGATTGAGGAAGCGATGAACCGGGTGCCGGGCCTGGAGGCGATCCGCTCCACGACCAGCCGCGGATCGGCGGAGGTCGACCTTTTCTTCAACTGGAAGGTCGACATGGTGCAGACGCTTCAGTACGTCAACGCCGCCCTGGCCCAGGTTCAGCCGACGCTTCCGCCCACGGCGAAGCTGACCGCCAACCGGCTGACGTTCGCGGCGCTGATGCCGATTGTGGGCTACAGCCTGACGTCGGACACCATTCCGCAGACGCAGCTCTGGGAGCTGGCGCAGTACACCATCAAGCCGCGCCTGAGCCGCGTCAACGGCGTTTCGATGATCATTTTGCAGGGCGGCCAGGTTCCCGAGTTTCAGATCGAGCCGGACCCGGCCAAGCTCAACCAGGCGCAGGTGACGGTTCCGGCCATCCTGGACGCGGTCGCCCGCAGCAACATGATTGATTCGCCGGGCCTGATTGAAAACAATCACGAACTTTCGCTCACGCTGGTGACCGGCCAGGCGCACGATCCCTCCGAAATCGCCAACATCGTGATCCGGACCACGCCGTCGGGCGTGCCGGTCCGGATCGGCGACGTGGCCAGCGTGCATCCGTCGGTGATGCCGGTATACACCATCGTGACGGCGAACGGCAAACCCGCGGTGCTGCTGAACCTGTTCCGCCAGCCGGACGGCAACACCGTGACCATCGCCCAGGAGGCCGCGCGGGAGCTGGAGGAAATCCGCAAGACGCTTCCCTCCGGCGTGCACATTGAGACTTTTTACGATCAATCGACGCTGGTGCGCGATTCCATTGCCAGCGTCCGCGACGCGATTCTCATCGGGCTGATTCTGGCCGCGGTCATCCTCGTTCTGTTCCTGCGCGACTGGGGCAGCTCGCTGGTGGCCGCGCTGGTGATTCCGGCGACCATCGCGATCACGCTGATCGCCCTGCGCCTGCTCGGGCAAAGCTTCAACCTGATGACGCTCGGCGGGCTGGCGGCGGCGGTGGGGCTGGTGATCGACGACGCGATTGTGGTGGTGGAAAACATCGTGCTGCACCGCGATTCCGGCCAATCGCGCGGGGAAGCGATCCGCAGCGCCATCCGCGAGATTCGCGTTCCGCTGGTGGGATCCACCGTCACGCCGATTGTGGTGTTTGTGCCGCTGATCTCGATGGCCGGCGTAGAAGGGACGTTCTTCCGCGCGCTGGCGGTGACCGTCGCCACCGCTCTGCTCACCTCGCTTCTGCTGGCGCTGACCTGGACGCCGACGCTCAGCCACTATCTGCTCCGGCGCACGGGCGCGCACGGGGCGGAAGGCGGCGGACTGATGGGCCGGCTGAGCCGCGTCTACGACCGCACGCTCCGTTTCGTGCTGGCCTATCCGCTGGCGCTGGCGCTGGGCTGCGCGGCGCTGATCGCCGCATCGTATGTCTGCTATCGTTCGCTGGGCAGCGATCTGCTGCCGGAGATGGATGAAGGCGGCTTCGTGCTCGACTACCTGATGCCCGCCGGTTCCTCGCTTGACGACACCAATCAGGTTTTGCTGGGCGTTGAAAAGATCCTGAAGGCGACGCCGGAGGTGGAGAGCACCTCGCGGCGCACCGGCCAGCAGCTCGGACTCTTTCCGGTCACCGAAGCCAATCAGGGCGATTTCACGGTGCGCCTGAAGACGGACCGGACGCGGACGATCGAAGAAGTCATCTCCGATGTCCGCGCCAAGATCACCAAGGCGTATCCGCAGCTCGACATCGAATTCGTCCAGGTGCTTCAGGACATGATCGGCGATCTGACCAGCTCGCCGGAGCCGATGGAGATCAAGCTTTTCTCGCAGGATCCCAAGCTGCTGGCCACCTGGGCGCCCAAGGTGGAGGAGCGGGTCAAGAAGATCAAAGGCGTGGTGGATTTGAAAAACGGCATTGAGAACACCATCAGCGGGCCGGCCATTGTCATGAACGTGGATCCCATTGTCGCGGCGCGCGCCGGCTTCACCCCGCAGGAAATCGAGCTGGACGCCAGCGCAGTGCTGCAAGGCGAGCCGGCCGCCACACCGGTGGTGGTCAACGACCGCTCCTACACCATTCGCGTGCGCTTCCCGGACAACACCCGCTCCACGCTGGATCAGATCCGCAACACGCTGATCACCAGCTCCTCCACCGGCAAGACCGCCACCTTGGGATCGCTGGCCGCCTTCAGCGAGGAAGCCGGCCAGACCGAGGTGGTTCGCGAAAATTTGCAGCGCCGGGTGGCGGTCACCGGGCGCTTTGAGGGAATGAGTTTGGGCGAGGGGATGGCCAAAGTGCAGCAGGCCGTCGCGGAAATGAATCTGCCGCCGGAGATCCGGGTGGTTTACGGCGGCCTTTACGAGGAGCAGCAAAAATCGTTCCGCGATCTGCTGGTGGTGCTGGCGCTGGCGGTGGTGCTGGTGTTCACGGTGCTGCTGTTCGAGTTTCGGTCTTTCGCCGCGCCGATTGCGATTCTCGCCTCGGCTCTGCTGTCGACGTCCGGTGTGTTCTTCGCGCTGCTGGTGACCGGCACCACGTTCAACATCTCCTCGTTCATGGGGCTCATTATGGTGGTCGGAATCGTGGCCAAAAACGGCATTCTGCTGCTCGATGCCGATCATAAATTCCGCGCCGAGGGGGCCAGCCCGCACGACGCCATGATTCAGGCCGGCGAACGGCGTCTGCGCCCGATCCTGATGACCGCGCTGGCCACCGTGGCGGGCATGATTCCCTTGTCGCTGGCCATCGGCGCCGGCTCGCAGATGCTCCAGCCGCTGGCCATCGCCGTGATCGGGGGGCTGCTGGCCTCCATGGTGCTGTCGCTGCTGGTCACGCCGGCGATCCACTACTATCTGACGCGCGGGTAACGGCGCGCCCGCTTCCACAGCCTGGTGATTCGATCACTCGGCGGGCGCCGGGGCGGACGGGCGCGAGCGGAAATAATGGATGATCATCGGCAGCACGCTGGCTACGGCGATGGCGATGACAACCTTTTCAAAGTTGCGGCGCACCAGGGGAACGCCGCCCAGATAGAAACCGGCCAGCGCCATCGAGGTGACCCATCCGAAGCCGCCCCAGATGTTGAAGGAAAGGAAGCGGCGGTAGCGCATCTGCCCCACGCCGGCCATGAACGGCGCGAAGGTCCGGACGATCGGCACGAATTTGGCGTAGATCAGCGTTTTGCCGCCGTGTTTTTCGTAGAAAGCCTTGGTGCGGCGCACGTACTCCTGCTTAAACAGGCGCGAATCGGGACGCCGGAAGATCGCCGGACCCGCCCGGCGGCCGAGAAAATATCCGCTCTGATCGCCGGCCACCGAGGTGAGCGCCAGCAGGGCGATGATGCGGCCGATATCGAGCTGGCCCGCGCCGGCGACCACGCCCACGGTGAACAGCAGCGAATCGCCCGGCAGAAATAAGCCGGCCAGCAGGCCGGTTTCGGCGAAGACCACTCCCGCCAGCAGGGCATAGCCCCACCAGCCCGTAATCACGGAGGAAAGCAGATGGATCAGTTGCTCCGGATCGGTCAGGCTGCGCCAAACCTCCAGGATCGTCTGGATCATCGACCCTGATGGAAGGACGCCGCAAACTGTCGGATGGTATTGGCGTAGATTTTGACTTTTCCCTCGGCCGTGAGCTGATTCACCACCGAGTCCATGAACAGCAGATACTGCTGCTGGGCCTTGGTCTGTTTCAGGTCGGCAAGAACCTTGGCGCGCTCGGCGGTCAACTTCGACGGGTCGACGTGCTGCTGATCGAGAATCTTGTAGATCACCATTCGTCCGGCGATCTCCACCGGGCCGATGACGGAGCCGACCGGCTTGGAGAACGCGTCCGGAACGAGGGCGGCGTGGCCCAGGCCCTCCACCGAGTCGTTGCGGGTAAAATCGGCGGAGGTGGTCACGTCGAGCTTCATCGATTTGGCGACCTTGCTCAGATCCTCGCCGGCGCGAATTCTGGCGGCTGCCTCCTCGGCCTTTTTCTTGGCCAGAGAGATCGCATCCATGCTCACGACCGCGTCGCGCACCTTCGATTGCGCCTGTTCGAATGTCGAGGGCGTGGGCGGAACTTTATCCAGCAGAATGGCGATGACGAGGCGGTTGGCCGGCAGTTGCAGGACCTGGGAGACTCCGTTCTTTTGCAGCCCGTTGAGCGCGCCGTCGATCTCCGGGCTGACGCCGAGCGAGGGAATCGCCGAGCCGGGCGCGGCGTCCTTCACGGTGATCAGATCGGCTCCGTTCTGCCGGGCGATCTCGGCGGCCGACTGCGGGGATTTTTCGAGCGCCGCGTGGATCTGGTCGGAAAGCTGCTGCATTTTGTCGGAGACCTGCTGCTTGCGCAGGTCGTCGGCGATGGACGCCTTGACCTCATCGAACGGCTTCACGCGCGCCTGCTCGTGCTCCAGAACCTGCGCGATATCGTAGCCGATGCTGGTGGTGATGACGTCGCTGATCTGGCCCGGTTTCATGCTGAAGATGACTTTTTCGAATTCCGGAAGGCCCTGGCCGCGGACCAGCCAGCCCAGATCCCCGCCCTTATCGGCGGCGTCGTCGGAGTTCTTCTTGGCCAGCTCGGCGAAATCGGCGCCGCCGCGGAGCTGCTTCAGCAGATCCTGAGCCTTGGCCAGAAGCTGCTTCTTTTCGGCGTCCGATTTATCCACCGTCTTGAGCAGGATGTGGCGCACGTGCACGCGCTCCGGCGTGCGGAAATTATCCATGTTGGAGGCGTAGGCGGCGTGCAGTTGCGCGTCGCTGACGTTGATCGTCTGCTGGACCTTTTCCTGATCGAGCACCACCACTTCGAAGGTCCGCCTCTCCGGCTCCGTGTACTGGTAGCGATGTGTGTCGAAGTAGGATTTCAGCTCCTCGGGCGTCGGCTTGACCTGCTCCTGAAATTTGGCCGGCGGAAAGGCGATGTATTCAATTTTCGCCTTGTCGAACCGCCGGGCGATGGCGTCATTGACCTCATTGGGCGTCACCACCGTCGCTTCGTACTGGAGATTCTGAATTTTCTTGAGGATGATGTCGTTGCGGGTGGCGTCGATTTCGTCCTGAAGCGTCAGGCCGTTCTGCGCCAGCAACGCCTCCAGTTGATCCTTGTCGACCAGGACGCCATCCTTGAAGAACTGCGGGAACTGGCCCTTGATATTGTCCAGCACCTCCTGGTCCGTCGCGGTGACGCCGAGCTTCTTGAACTCATAGACGACGGCTCGCTGCTGGATCATGGAGTCGACAAACTGCGGCATGTAGGTTTCGAGCATCGCCGGATCCATCTGGCCGCCGAGCATCCGCGAAGCGGCCTGCGCCGCCTCTTCGGCGGTGAGCTTCTGGCCGCCGATTTCGGCCAGCACGATCTGGTCGCCGGTGTTGCCCGGCGTGCTGGTCCCATAGCCGGGGATCAGGGTCACGACCATGGAGACGGCGATCAGCAGAAGAAGGGCGCTGAGGATGTAGCGGATGGCTTTCTGACGGCTGCGGAACAAATTGAACATATTTGGAAGCTCCAGGAGACGGGGCGGATCAGTTTCATTATACCCTGCCTCCTCCCGCCCCGCGAGCGGCGAGAAGCGCCAGCGCCTCGGGAAATCAGAACGAGGAGCCGGGTTTCATTTTGGAGCCTGGCTCGGGCGCGGTTTTCAGGGGCACGGCGATGTCGAACCAGCCGATCATCATTTCATCCCAGGTCTGCGGGCCCCAGAAAATCGTCTTTCCGGGATCCGGATTGAAGGGATTGTTGGGCGAGTTGTCGAACACCGCGCGCGCCTCGATGCGCGTGCCTTTCGGCAGCAGCTTCGGCTCCGCCAGGTAATAGTAAGGCTGCCAGTTGAAATCGTACTTGGGAATGCTCAGCAGAACTTCAGTTTCTCCGCTGGGATAGAGCGCGCGAAATTCGAAGGATTTTCCGCGCAGGTGCATGTGCGCCCGCAAACCCACCAGATAGGCTTCCTGATGCAGCGTCACGCTTGCCGAGGTGTGATAATCGGGCTCACCCGGCGGAATGGCCAGCCAGTGGGCGGCGGCCTGCCCGGCGATGATCTGGCGCGACGGCGGCTGTTTGGCGAACACCAGACCGATTTTGGTGCGGTCCGCCGAAGCCTTCCCGTTGGTCTGGTAGTGCATCTGAAAAACCAGGGTTGAACCGGCCTTGATCAATCGCGCTTCGCCCGGCTTCCAAATTTGCGGCGACATGCCCGGGGCGTATCCGGCGAGATACTCCTCATTCTGCATTCCGCTGCCATCATCGACCACGACGATGGCGTGATGCACCACGCTGCGGTCTCCGGGCCGGACTTCCACCGCCTGCACCCATTTATCCTCGGTGAAATTGGTCTTCACCGGGATGTATTGATAATCGATGACGCCGCTGGCCGGGACCCGGAAGGCCTCCGGCATCTGGAACACAACGTCGGGTTTGGGGATCCTCCAGCCTTCGGTGAACGGGCGCGGAGGGGGCGCATCGGCGGGATTTCCTTCCGGCGCGCCGCCGTCCACCCAGGCCACCACAGTCTCTTTTTCTCCGGGCGCCAGCGACAGATCGTTGGAAAACTTGCCATAGCGCGGATCGGCCTGCCACGGCGGCATCTTGCCTGAGAGCAGCGCGCTGCGAATCGCCTTCGCCCACGGACGAGCCTGTTGATACGTTAACAGCGGCATCGGCGCGGCTTCGCCCGGACGATGGCATTGCTGGCACCGGTTTTGTAAGATTCGTTCAACTTCCCTGTGAAATGTCGGGGTTGCGGCGGAGCAAAGAAGGCAAAAAAAGGGTACGGAAACAGCCGTGGCGACGCGAAACACTTCTTTATGAATCCTTGAAAAAACCTAAAGCTACATCATAATGCGAAACCGGCGAATCGTTTCATCCTTTTTTGCGGATCAGGCGATTTCCCCGGGCGGCTAGGGCGGCGTTTCCGGGCGCGGTAGGGCGGCGGCCCGCGCGGGAACCGGCGCCGGCGAATCCTTTTAAAATGGGGACGTGATGCGTTTTCCCGGCCGGCACTTTCTGCGGAATCTGGTGGAGCGGCGGACGCTGCTGGCGCGGCTGGTCCGGCGCGACTTCGAGCAGCGCTATGTCGGCTCGGCCGGCGGATGGCTGTGGGGAGCGATCCATCCGCTGGTTCTGCTCGGCAGCTATTACTTCATCTTCGAAGTGTGCCTGCACGCGACGCTGCCGCCGGGCGAGGTGACCAATAATTATCTGATGTATCTGTTCTGCGGATTCCTGCCCTGGCTGCTGTTCCAGGACACGGTGATCCGCTCGGCCGGATCTCTGGTCGAGCATTCGAATCTCATCACGAAAACCGTTTTCCCGGCCGAAGTCGTGCCGGTGTCGATTTTTCTATCCTCGCTGCTGCATCATCTGATCGCGCTGGCGATCGTGGTGGCCTGCGCGGCGATTTTTTTAAAAGCGGTCAGCCTGAAGATTCTGCTGCTGCCGGTCTATATGTTCTTTGTGGGGCTGCTCGCGGTCGGGGTCGGCTGGATTGTGTCGAGCCTGCAAGTTTATCTGCGCGACACGGCGCAGGTGGTCAGCGTGGTGATGACGCTGTGGTTCTGGGCGACGCCGATCATGATCACGGAAAAGCAGATCCCGCCGCGTTTTCACGCGCTGATCGAGTTGAATCCGATGTCCTGGATCGTCAGAGCCTATCGCTACCGGCTGCTCTCGACGCAATGGCCAAGCTGGCGGGAACTCTCGATTCTGTTCTTTTACTCCGCCGGCGTTTTTCTCCTCGGAGGACTGTTTTTCCGTCACCTGAAGCGCGGATTCGCCGATGTTTTGTGATCCTCACCGCGGGTACGGATGCCCGCGCAGCGACGCCAGGGCGCGATAGATCTGCTCGGCGAGTACGGCGCGCGCGAGCTCATGCGGCAGGGTGAGCGGCGACAGGGAAATCAGCAGATCCGCGCGCGATTTCCATTCCTCCGGGAGTCCATCGGCGCCGCCGACGACAAATAACAGATCGCGCTCGCCGATGAGCCGGGCAAAGCCGCGCGAATCCAGGGCGCGGCCCGCGGGATCGAGCAGAATTTTTTGCGCCGCGGGGTGTTTTTGGAACGGATCGAGGCGGCGCGGATCGATCTCCCGCATTTCACATTTTGCAAAACGCGAGGATCGTTTGACGTACTCCTCCGCCATGGCGTTGGCGTGCGGATCGCGCGCCTTGCCGATGTAGTACAAAAAAATCTTCAAACTTTGCGGAAGAACGGGATGCCGTCGCGGTATTCGGCCAGCTCGACTTTATCGCCGATCTGAACGCGCCCGCCCGATTTTTCCGCAATCCGCGCGGTGAGGCGCCTGCCGTCCTCCAGGGTCACGATCGCCAACTGATAGGGCGCATCGTTGACGAACTGCTCCGGCGCGGCGTAGATCAGCGTTTCGGTGTAGATGGTGCCGCTCATGCCGCCGCTCCCAGGATGGTCACCACCGCGGTGGCGCCGCTGCCGCCGAGATTCTGCGCCAGGCCGATCGAGTGGCGCTGGAGCTGCCGCTCGCCGGCTTCTCCGCGGATCTGCGCGACCACGTCGCAGATCTGCGCCACGCCCGTGGCGCCGACCGGATGACCTTTGGACTTCAACCCGCCGCTGGTGTTGATCGGGCGCGGCCCGTTCAGAGCCGTGCAGCCTTGCAGCGCGTAGGGTCCGCCTTCGCCTTTCTTGACGAAGCCCAGATCCTCGCTGGCCACGATCTCGGCGATGGTGAAGCAACCGTGCACTTCCGCGAACTGAATATCGTTGGCGGTCACGCCGGCCATTTTGTAGGCTCTTTGCGCGGCTTCCTTTACGGCTTTAAAAGTGGTGATGTCTTCCTTCTGGTCGAGCGCCACCTGATCGGAGGTCTGGGCGATGCCCAGCACGCGGACCGGCTTATCGGTGAACTCCGTGGCGCGCTCCAGTGGAACGAGGAGCACCGCCGCCGCGCCGTCGCTGATCAGCGAGCAATCGTAAACGGTCAAGGGATCCGCGATCGGCTTGCCGCCGAGGGCCTGCTCCATGGTGATCACCTTGCGCATGTGCGCCTGCGGATTTTTGGCGCCGTTGGCGTGATTTTTCACGGCGACGGCGGCCAGCATCTCGCGCGTGGTTCCGTACTGATACATGTGCCGCCGCGCGATCATCGCAAACAGCGCCGGAAAGGTGGCGCCGGCGCGGCCTTCGCCGCACATATCGCCGGCCCCGGCCAGAATTTCGGTGACTTTAGGGGTCGGCTGCGAGGTCATTTTTTCCACGCCGCCGACCAGGACCACGTCGTAGAGTCCGGCGCCGACGGCGGAAACGGCGTGGAAAAAAGCCGATCCGCTGGAGGCGCAGGCCGCTTCAAATCGCGTGCAGGGGACCCCGGTGATGTCCATGGCGCCGGCGATATAGGGCGCCAGGTGGTTCTGGCCGACGAAGGAGGGCCCGGCGAAGTTGCCGAGATAGAAAGCCTCGACTTGTGAGGGCTTTACGTGAGCATCTTCCAGGCATTTGAGGCCCGCCTCGACCGCGAGCGAGCGCAGATCCCGGTCCGGAAACGCTCCAAAGGCGGTCTTGCCGATGCCGATTACCGCAACTGGTCTCATATATGATTAGAATAACGCGAGAAGACGATAGATTCATTTGCACGTTTGCGGAGGACGCGGCGTCAGGGTTAGTAAGATGGCGAGCGTCCCGTCGGTTTTTGAGCAAATGAGCGAAGCTCCCGGCTTTACCCGATACGACGCGGCGGCGCTCGCCAACGAGCAGCAGAGCCGTTTTGTGGCCGACAATCTGCGGCGCGTATTTCTGCTGATCTACCGGATTGTCGGCAATGTGGCGGATGCGCAGGACCTGACCCAGGAGGCCTTCATCAAGGCGCTCCAGCGGCAGGATCAGTTGAAGGATCTGGAGAAGGCCGCGCACTGGCTTTCCCGCATCGCCAGCAACACGGCCATCGATTTTTTGCGCCGCAGCGGGCGGGTGAGTTTTTCCGGCATCGAGGAGGTCCCGGAGCCGCTGGCCAGCTCGCCGCGGGAAAGTCCGGAGCAACTGGTGCTGCGGGCCGAGCACCGCGAGCGTCTGGAGTCGGCGCTGGGCGTGCTGACGGATCGCGAGCGCACGGCCCTGCTGTTGCGCGATGTGGAGGGATTGCCGGCCGGGGAAGTGGCCGCGCGGCTGAACTGCTCCAAGGCGACGGTGCGCTCGCATATCGCCAACGGGCGGGTGAAGCTGCGCCGCTTCCTTGAAAGAAGGAAAGCATGATGGGCGCTCGGAACAAGACGGCACACCCGGCCGAAACCGATCTGGCCCTGTACGTTTCCCGCGATCTGCCCCTGTGGCGGCGGATCCGGGTGGGCTGGCATGTTTCCCGCTGCCGGTGGTGCCGGCAGATGGCGGAGATTTACCGCGGCGTCCGGATCCGCCTCCGCGAAACCGCCTCGGAGATGCCGGCTGGGGTGAACTGGAACCAACTGGCGGCGGAGATGACGGCCAATATTCGCGTTGGACTGGCCGCCGGGGAGTGCGTGGCGCCGCGCAAGCGCAGGACAGCGGCGCTTGGCTGGCGGCCGGCGGCGGCCATGGCGGCGCTGGCGGCGCTGCTGATCTGCGCCTGGGTTTTGAACATGCCGTCGAGCGCGACCCAGGAGCTGGGGCGCGCCGTGGCGGCGATCTGGAGCGGATCGTCTCTCCGCGGCGGCGCGGCGGCGCGCGAGGGCCGCGGGCTGGTGGTGGAGTTGAGTTCTTCCGGGATCGAGTTGCGCGAAAACGGCAGCACTGTTCTGGGCGTTTCCCGGGATCAGGCCAGGCTGGTTGGCGTTTCGGCCAGCGTCGAAGGATCGGCCAGCGCGCGCTACGTCGACGACGACACCGGCCAGATGACCATCACGAGCGTGTATGCGCAATAGAGCCATTCTCGCCGCGCTGGCCTGCGCCGCCGGCGCGCCTTGGCTGCCGGCGCAGGGCCTCAGCCGCAAAGTGAATCTGCCGGCGGACTCGCCGGTGACGCTGGTTTCGGTGGATTGGGGCGGAACCGAGGCCACCGCGCGCGGCGGCGCGTTCTTCCTGGACGTGCATGCCTCGCTGGCGCTGCGCAACTCCAGCCAGAAGCGGGTGCGCGCGATCACCTTCGCGGTGCTTTCGCAGGAAGTGACGCCGGGCGGCAAAGGATCGGTTTCGGTGCCCAGCCTGGATGTCGCTCCCGGCGACGTTTTTCCGGTGGGGATCGATCTGCGGCTGCTGCGGCCGATCGCCGGAGGCGCCGGAGTCGAGGTGAAGCTGGACGGGGTGCTGTTCGACGATCTGAGTTTTTACGGTCCCGACAATCTGCAATCGCGCCGCACCATGACGGTGTGGGAGCTGGAGGCCCGGCGCGACCGGCAATACTTCAAGAAGCTGATGGAGACCGCCGGAGCGAAAGCCTTGCAGCAGGCGATGCTGGAGAATCTGAGCCGGCAGGCGGACCGGCCGCTGGCGGCCATGCAGATGGTGCGCGGCCGCGCGACCAACCTCGAGCCGGAGCGCGATTTGAGCTTCGCCTTCCTGGAGATTCCCGACGCGCCGGTGCTGGCCATGAACGGCATGGCTCGCGTGGCCGGCAGCGAAGCGCATGCGCCGAGCGTGGAGGTCCGCAACCGCAGCGAGCGTCCGGTCCGTTATCTGGAAATCGGCTGGATCGTGAAGGATCAGCAAGGGCGCGAATTTCTGGCGGCCTCCATGCCCGCCGAGGTGAGCCTGGCCCCGGGAAAAACCGGCCAGGTGGGGCAGGACGCGGCCTTGCGCTTCCCCGAACGCACCAGCATTCAAGGCATGAGCGGCTTCATTTCGACCGTCGGATTCGCCGACGGGTCCTACTGGATTCCCAGCCGCGCCGCGCTGAGCGACGCACGCCTGCGCCGCCTGATCTCCCCGTCGCCGGAGGAGCAGCGGCTGACGCAGATTTATCAGAAAAAGGGCTTGAGCGGGCTGATGGAGGAATTGAAGAAGTTTTGAGCGCTTCGACTCCCTGGCCGGACAAGCCGGTGAAGACGCTTCCGCTGGAGATCACCCCCGGCGAGCTCCGCCGGCGGCTCGACGTCGGCGAAGAGATCCGGCTCATCGACGTCCGCGAGCCGCGGGAGTACGAAACAGCGCGCATCGAAGGCGGCGAACTGATTCCCATGCGCGGGATTCCCGCGGCGCTCCTCAAGCTGCGGGCGGAATCGATGCACGCAACCCTTGTCGTCTACTGCCATCACGGTGTCCGCAGCCTCAACGTCGTCCACTGGCTGCGCGAGCAAGGCGTGGAGTCCTGCCAAAGCCTGGCCGGCGGCATCGACGCCTGGAGTCGCTTGATCGATCCGTCTGTGCCACGATATTAGGCATGACGGTTTACCTGAAGCCCACCTGAACCACCTGCCGCAAGGCGAAGAGTTGGCTTCGCCAGAAGGGCGTCGACGTCCGGGAGATCGATCTGAGCAAGGGCTTGAGCGAATCGGAGCTGGACCGGTTGATTGGCGCGCGCGACTATAAACAATTCCTCAACACGCGCAACGAGCTCTACCGCGAGCGCAACATGAAAGCAAATCCGCCCTCGCGCGCGGAAGCGATCAAGCTGATGGCGGCGCATCCCAATCTGATCAGGCGTCCGATCCTGGTGAACGGATCGAAAATCGCGGTGGGCTTCGAAGAGGAGGAGTTCCGCAAAACCGCCGGCGTCTAAGCGGGCCGCCTGGCGCGGGAAGGCCGCCCGAAGCGGGCTATCCCGGCGCCCGGCCCAGGCCCAGGAAAGCGAGCCCGGCGAAGATCAGCGCCAGCCCGCCCGCCTTTCCCCAGGTGAGCGGCTCATGGAAAAAGATCCTCGACCAAAGGATGGTCCAAAGATAGCCCAGCGCGACCATCGGATACAACACGCTGAGCTCGCCTTCGGTCATGCCCCGCACGAAAAAGACCGACGACAGCGCGTACAGCGCGATGCCGGCCAGCAGATGCCAGTTGGTGGCGAGCGAGGCCAGGCCGCCGCGCAGCCTTCCCGCCGCCGCCTTCAAAAACGCCGCACCGAAGCTGCCGATGAATCCGGCGGCGAACACGTAGAGCATGGAAGAAAGCGGCGTCATTTTTGCTGGCCCGATCCGGCGCCCAGGGCGGCCACTCCGCCGCAGATCAGCGCGATGCCGGCCAGCTTGGCCGCGTTCATCTTATCGCCGAAGACCGCCGCCGACAGGATGGTCACCCAGACGAAGGTGAGCGCGATGACCGGATACACCGCCGACAACTCGCCATGGCGAAGCGCCACCACCAGCAGCACCATGCTCAGCGCGTAAAGGGAGTAGCCGAGGAAAAGCTGCGGCGTAGTCAGAATCGCCAGGCCCGTCGCCAGCAACGTCGGATGGCCAAGCGCGTTGGCGCCGTTTTTGATCAACACCTGGGCGCCGGCGTTGACCAGCGTCACGCAAAAGACCAGGAAAATCGCAAAGCGCCGCTGCGCCGGGGTGGCTTCGGTCAACTTTCAGAATAATCGAACCGCGCCGGCCGCCACAATTACTCGCCGCTTTGCTGGAGCAGTTTGGCGACCAGCGCCGTCCATCCGGTCTGATGGCTGGCGCCCAGGCCGGCGCCGTTATCGCCGTGAAAATATTCGTAGAACAAAACGTAGTCGCGGAAATGGGGGTCGCGCTGGAACTTTTCCACGGCGCCGAACACCGGACGCCGCCCGGAGCTGTCACGCAAAAACAGACGCGCCAGGCGCCGCGACAACTCCGCCGCCGCCTGGCCCAGCGTGATGCGATGGCCGGAGCCGGAGGGAAACTCCACCAGCAGATCCTGGCCGTAATAATGGTTATACTTCTGCAAGGATTCGATCAGCAGATAGTTCACCGGGAACCACACCGGGCCCCGCCAGTTGGAATTTCCGCCGAACATCGCGGTGCTCGATTCGGCGGGCTCATAGCGGATGCTGTGCTGCTGCCCGTCCAAGGCCACGGTGAAGGGGAACCGCTCGTGAAACTTCGAAAGCGAGCGGATCCCGTAGGGCGACAAAAACTCGCTTTCATCGAGCATCCGCTCCAGCACCCGCGCCAGACGCGGCCGCACCAGCACGCTGAGCAGCCTCCGCGACTGCACCCCCTCGCGGGTCAGCGAAGCCACGTTGGAGGCCAGGTTGGGGCGGTGCCGGAGAAACCACTCCATCCGGCGCCGGAAGCCCGGCAGTTTTTCGATCACTTCCGGCTCCATGGTGTCCACGGCGAACAGCGGAATCAGGCCGACGATCGAGCGCACCCGCAGCAGCGTGGAACGGCCGTCGGGAAATCTCAGGCGGTCATAAAAGAATCCGTCGTTTTCATCCCACAGCCCGCCGTCGCCCAAGGCGTTCATGGCCGCGGCGATGTACAAAAAGTGCTCAAAAAACTTGCTGGCCACATCCTCGAAGATGGGATCGACCTGGGTGGCCAGTTCCAGAGAAATTTTGAGCATATTGAGGCAGAACATCGCCATCCAACTGGTGCCGTCGGACTGCTCGATGTAGCCTCCGCCCGGCAGCGGCGCGCTGCGGTCGAACACGCCGATGTTATCCAGGCCGAGGAATCCGCCCTCGAAGATATTGCTTCCGGCCGAATCCTTGCGATTGACCCACCAGGTGAAGTTCAGCAGCAGTTTGTGAAACACGCTTTCCAGAAAGGAATAATCGGCGCGCCCGGAGAGTTTGCGGTCGATCTGAAACACACGCCAGCAGGCCCAGGCGTGCACCGGCGGGTTCACGTCGCTGAAATTCCATTCGTAGGCCGGGATCTGCCCGTTGGGATGCATGTACCATTCGCGCAGAAACAGGCGAAGCTGCCCCTTGGCGAAATCCGGGTCCACCAACGCCATCGGGATCATGTGGAAGGCCAGATCCCAGGCCGCGTACCAGGGATACTCCCAGGTGTCCGGCATCGACACGATGTCTTTGTTGAACAAATGGATCCATTTGGCGTCGCGCCCGCGAAGGCGCGTTGGGGGCGGCGGCGGCTGGGCCGGATCTCCCTTCAGCCAATCCTCGATCACGAAGTGATAAAACTGCCTGGACCACAGCAGCCCGGCGAACGCCTGTCGCTGCACGCGTTTGCCGTCCTCGGAAAGATGCGGAGGAGAAAAGCCGTAAAACTCGTCGGCTTCGGCGATGCGTTCCGCCATGAATCCGTCGAAGTCCCGGATCAGCCGCGTTGGTTCGGCGGCTTCGTAAAGGCGCATGCGCAAAATGCGCGGCTCGCCCGGATTCAAATCCAGCCGGTGCCAGGCGCAAGCCTTGGTGCCGCGCCGCGCCGGATTCACCGCGTCCAGCCGGTTGTGAATCACCCGCTGGTGAAACGCGTCTTTGGTGTAGCTGGCGTCGCCGCATCCCCACAGGGCGCGCGTGTTGGTGTCGTTTTCGGTGAACAGAAGCTCGGCTTCCCCGTCCACCTGGAAGCGATACCAGCCAAGCGAGGGATGCCGCGCCTCGATTCCCTCGCCGCCGGCCGCCAGCGAGGGCCGGTTCGGGTCTCCGTTCCACGACCAGGTGTTGCGGAACCACAGCGTCGGCAGCAGGTGCAGCGTGGCCGGCTCCGGCCCGCGATTCACCACCGTCAGGCGAATCAGAATGTCGGCGACGTCGGCTTTGGCGTACTCGATAAAAATGTCGAAGTAGCGGTCGTTGTCGAACACGCCGGTGTCGATCAGCTCATATTCGGGATCGTTCCGGGTGCGCCGCCGGTTGACTTCGATCAGTTGCGCGTAAGGAAACTCCGCCTGCGGGTATTTGTACAGGCACTTCATATAGGAGTGCGTTGGCGTGGAATCGAGGTAGTAGTAAAGCTCCTTGACGTCCTCGCCGTGATTCCCCTGCGTGCCGCTGAGGCCGAACAGGCGCTCTTTGAGGATCGGATCGCGTCCGTTCCAGAACGCCGGCGCGAAACATAACCGCTGATGATTGTCGCAGATGCCGCCGATGCCGTCTTCGCCCCAGCGGTAGGCGCGAAGATGCGAATGCTCGAAGGGAAAATAATCCCAGGCGTCTCCGTCGGCGCTATAATCCTCGCGGACCGTGCTCCATTGCCGCTCCGACAGGTACGGCCCCCAGCGCCGCCAATGCGCCTCCCGCCGCGCGGTGGAGATCAGGCGCCGTTTTTCCGCGTCCACTCAAATGATTGTACCGGCTGTTGGCCTGGGAGGCTCGGCAGCCAGATCTGCGCGCTAAGCTTTAATAGCATCGCGGAACAATTGGAATTCCGGCGGATCGGAGAGCAGCACCGCCACGACGTCGAAGCGCACCCGCTCCCACGGCGTTCCCGTCCTTCGCGCAAACGCCCGCGCAACGCGGATCAAATGACGGCGCTTCTCCTCGTCGATGGCCCGTTCCGGCGGGCCGAAATCCGCCGCCTCGCGCGTCTTCACTTCCACGATCACCAGAGCGTCGCCCTCGCGGGCGATCAGATCGGCCTCGGCCGCGCCGGCCAGACGGTAGTTGCGCGCGACGATCACGAATCCTTCCGCTTGCAGAAAGCGATGCGCCAGATCCTCGCCGCGCCGCCCGCTCGCCGCCGTTGGACTCCACAATTTGCGCCGGCGCACATCACGCAGCCGGTCCAGAATCTTTCCGATCATTTAACGACAGCCAGCCGCCATTCGATCACCTTGCCGCGGACGATGTAGCACAAATAATATTCCCAGAAGCGGCGAAAACGGGGAAAGCGATTCACCAGCAGCTCGAATCCCAGCCACTTCCAGAAAGCTAGTAGCTTTACGCGGACCAGAATCTCGCGGAACTTCACCGGCGAATAATAGCCGAAACCGCCGTGATCCTCGCCGAAGTAGCGCAGCGAAAAACTGTTCAGGTGCCAGCGATGAGTGGGATCGCAGAACGAGCTGAAGTCGGTGTAGTGCGGCGTAACAATGAAAACTTCGCCCCCGGCCCGCACCAGCCGGTGAAATTCCTCCATCGACCGCACCACGTCGGAGACATGTTCAATCACGTGAACGGCCTGCAAGGCGTCGAAACTGGAATCGCGGAAGGGATAAGGAAAATGATCCAGATCGCAGAGGACGTCGGCGCGGCTGGCGGGATTGCGGTCGATGCCGATCGCGCCCTTTTTCTTATTTATCCCGCAGCCGACGTCGAGAATTCGCATGGATGAGGAAATTTTCGCACCACGCCGCGCCCGAACGCATCTAACGGTTCAGGTGAGGACGGTCCGCAGACTGCATCGCCGGCTTCGCGAGACGCGGATGTTCGCGCGCGCCATGCAATCGGCGTCGCACCCGATTGTGGCGCAGGTCGTGCCCATCCGCCGCTGCAATCTGGATTGCGCCTACTGCAACGAATACGACAAGACATCGGCGCCGGTGCCGCTGGCGGTGATGTTGCGGCGCATCGACCGGCTGGGCGAGCTGGGCGCCGCGATCATCACCTTAAGCGGCGGGGAGCCGACGCTGCATCCCGATCTGGACGCCATCATACGCCGCATCCGCCAGCGGGGCGCCATCGCCACGCTCATCACCAACGGCCTGCTGCTGACCCCGGAACGCATCCGCGCGCTCAACCGGGCCGGGCTGGACTACCTGCAAATCAGCATCGACAATCTGCAACCCGACGACGTCTCGAAAAAGAGCCTGCGCGTGCTGGAGCGGAAGCTGGAGTGGATGGCGCGCTACGCCGAGTTCGAGGTGACCATCAACTCCGTGCTGGGAGCGGGCGTCCGCCATCCGGAAGACGCGCTCGCCATCGGCCGGCGGGCGCGCGGGCTGGGCTTCACCAGCACGGTGGGGATTTTGCACGATCACAGCGGCCAACTGCAACCGCTCGCGCCGGAGCACAAAAAAGTCTACGAGCAGTTCCGCCGGCTCCAGAACGGCCTGTTTTCCTTCGCGCACTTCGATCATTTCCAGGACAACATCGCCCGCGGGCTGCCCAACGATTGGCACTGCCGCGCCGGCGGCCGTTTTCTTTATATTTGCGAAGACGGCCTGGTGCATTACTGCTCGCAGCAGCGCGGGCGGCCGGGAATCCCGCTCGAGGAATACACCGTCGACGACATCCGCCGCGAAGCGGCGCGGCCCAAGGAGTGCGCTCCGTTCTGCACCATCTCCTGCGTGCATCAAACCGCGATGCTCGACGAGTTCCGGGAGCGCCCGCGGGAGACTGTGGCGGCGATTCTGGACCGCCGGCGGGCGCTCGATCCGCAGTTCCGGCCGCCCGCGCTGGTGAACGCGCTCTCCTGGATGTTTCTCGATCCGCGCCGCCGCGGGTTTTTCGGCAAGTGGCTGGCGGCGATGCTCGGGAGCAAGGACGGAATGCGCCTTCAGCGCTGATTGGCCCCGCCCCCGCTGGCGCCCGCCGGCGCGCTCATCGGCAGCTTTCTCTTTCCCCAGGTCGGCGGCGGCGGCTCATGATCCATGCGGTTGACCGGATGCTCCTTCAGCATCCGCAGCGCCTCGGCTACGGCCCGCTCCAGTTGCGGATCGTGGCCCGCGATCACATCCTTGGGCCAGTTCTCCACATCGATATCCGGCGCGACGCCCTCGTTTTCGACCGCCCAGTGGCCTTCCTTGGCGAAAAATCCGCCGCGCGGCGCAATCATCGATCCGCCATCGACGAACACCGGCGTATCGGCGGTGTGCACCAGCCCGCCCCAGGTCCGCTTGCCCACCAGCAGGCCGACCTTGCGGTATTTGAACATGTACGGCATCAGGTCCCCGCCGGAGCCCGCCATTTCATTGATGATCATCACCTTGGGCCCCCAGATGCCGGCCTCCGGGCTGGTGAACGGATAGCGGTCGCCGGCGGCGTTGTTGAAGTAGCCGTCGAAGGTCCGTTGCAGCGCGTCGATAATGTAGTCGGCGGCGGAGCCTCCGCCGTTGTACCGCTCGTCGATGATCGCGCCGAGCTTATCCTGCTGGGCGAAGTAGTAGCGGTTGAAGCTGGCGTATCCGGGCTGCCCGGTATTGGGCAGATAGACGTAGGCCAGTTGCCCGTTCGACAACTTATCCACCAGCCTGCGGTTGGATTCGACCCACGCCCGCGTGCGCAGCGCCTGCTCATTGGCCACCGGCACCACCGTAATCTGATGGGCGCCGTCCATCGATGGCCGGCTGTTGACGGTCAGCACGGTTTGCTTATTCGCGGTTCCGTCGAGCAGGCGGTAGATGTTATCGGGGGCGCGCAGTTCCTGGCCGTTGACCGCCAGAATATAATCGCCCGCCGCGACGTTCACGCCCGGCGCGGCCAGCGGGGCGTGCAGATCCGGATTCCAGCTTTCGTTGTCGTAGATCCGGGTGATTTTATATCTGCCGTTGTCGATGGTGAAATCCGCCCCCAGCAGGCCGCCTGGCGAGGGAGGCACCGAGGGCATATCGCCGCCCCGCACGTAGGAGTGCCCGATGGCGATCTCCGATCCCATCATGTCGAGCAGATAATTCAAATCGGCGCGGTGATTCACGTAGGGCAGCAACTGCCCGTACATTTCCTTCATGCGCGGCCAGTCGGCCCCATGCATGTTGGGGACGTACAGATAATCGCGCTGATTTCTCCAGCCCTCGTAGAAGATCTGCTTGAACTCCTCTTTGGGCTCCAGATACATGGTCAATTTGACGTTGAGTCTTCCCTGCCCCGCTTGCGGCGGCTGGCGGTCGGCGTCGACCAGGAAGATCTGGGGAACCGGCGGCGGCGTTCCGGCAGCGGGCGGCGCTCCGCCGCGGCCGCCTCCGGCGCCGGCCGTACGATAAACCAGTTTGTGGCCGTCCGCGCTGAGGTCGTAGGTGGCGACGCCATTGGCGAAGACGGCCGCGCGCCGGTCGCTCAGGCGATAGCGCATTAAAGTGTTTCCGCCGCCGCCCTGGCCGCGCCCGCCGCCGGTTTGCAGATAATAAACGGTTCCCGCCGCGCCGGCGCGAAGCTGCGAATAGGGCCGCTCCGGCACGCTCTGAACATTGATGATTCTCGATTGGATATTGTCGAAATCGATCTCCACGTTCACCGGAGTCCTGGGGGCGCGCGCCGCCGGCGCTTCACCGCCCTCGGCCGCCGCCGCGCCCCGGCCGCCCCGGCCGCCCGCCGGGGCCGCGCCGACGCCCTTATCCTCGTCGCTTTCCGGCAGCAGCGGGCTGGCCTCGCCCTTCTTGAGCACCGCCAGATACAATCCGAAATTTTCCTCGTGATCATACGACGTCATATCCAGCCATTGCGACCGCAGCCCGAAATCGGTGGACGCCAAAAACCACAGATACTTTCCGCTGGCATCCCAGGCCGGCCAGACCGCGTCGGCCAATCCGTCGGTGATCTGCTTGGTCTCCCCGGTCTCGACATTGGCGACGAAAATGGCGTGATAGAGCGATTTCAGATGGCTGGCGTAGGCGATCCATTTGGAATCCGGACTCCACACCGGATTTTCCGTCCTCTGCGGCACCATGAAGGGGTCCGATCCGACGACCTTCGCCTTTCCGCTCGCCACGTCCATCACCCAAATTTTCAGATCGGTGTCGGTGTAGACGATCTTTTTGGAGTCCGGCGACCAGGACGGCGTGTAGTAGTGCTTGGGATGCTCCAGCGGGATGGCGCGCGGCGGCGTGATTCCGTCCTGCGCCTCGATCATCAACTGATATTCGCCGGATTTGTCGCTGAAATAGGAGATAAACTTCCCGTCCGGGGACCAGGCCGGATCGTGCTCGGCCGATCCGCTGGAATGGCTCAGATTGCGTACGTCGCCGTGTTCGGCCGGGATGGTGAAAATCTCACCGCGGGCTTCGGCCAGCACGCGGGCGCCGGTCGGCGACAGGGCGAGCGAAGTCATCCGGCTGGTGACGTCTTCCCAGCGCGGCATCATCCACGGGAAATCGCCGCTGGCGGTGATGTTGACGATGTGATGCCGTCCGGTTTTCGGATCCAGTTCGTGGACGTATCCGGCCTGCTCAAAGACGATCGCTCCGGCGCCGGAATCGAGCGTTTTGACGTCAAAATCGGTGAAATGGGTCACCTGGGCGAGCTTTTTGGACTTTAAATCGTAGGACCAGATATTGGCGACGCTATCGCGGTCCGAGATGAAATATACGGTGCTGCCGACCCACACCGGGTCCATATCCTTGGAGTCGGTCCAGGGCGGCGAAACCAGGTCGTAGGTTTTCAAATCGACGATCCAGATGGGGCGATTCTGGCCGCCGCGGTAGTTTCTGCGCTCCTCATCCCAGGAGTTATTCATGCGGTAGGCGATGTATTGGCCGTCCGGCGAGATTTTTCCTTGATAGCCGCGCGGGATGGGCAGCGGCTCTTCCACGCCGCCCTCGACCGGGACCTCCCAGAAGCGCGGCGCCGGGCTGGGAGCCCAACTGGCCCGCGAGGAGGTGAAAATAATTTTCTTCCCGTCGGGAGTCCAGCCCTGCACGGTGTCGGCGCCCGGATGCCAGGTGAGGCGTTTGGGCTCGCCGCCCTCGGCGGGGACGACGTAGACATCCTCGTTTCCGGCGTAGGAGGCGCTGAACGCGATCAACTTGCCGTCCGGCGAAAAATGAGGATTGCCGGTTTGTCCCTGAAAACTGGTGATCCGCCGGGCGGCGCCGCCGGCGCGGTCCACCACCCAGATATTCTGCGCGTAGGCGAACGCGATTTTATCGGCGCTGACCGTCGGCTGGCGAAGCATTCTTGTCGAATCGGCGGACAAAGCGGCGGGAATCAGAAGAACAAGAGGCAGAAGGATGCGCGTGAACATAGGCGGCTCCGTTTCGTAATAGTGTACTACCGCGGGGGAACAGACGCCGCGGCCGGCGGGAATCTTCATAATAGAAGTATGCGGGCGGAAATCCGCGGAACGTTCCTTCCGCCGGCGAGTCTAAATCTCGTAGAGGAAGTGGTATGCAGTGCCCAGAGCGAACCAGACGTCTTGATCACTTCGAGCGGACCGCGCGAGCCTACGCGGAAGCCATCGGCGGCCTGCGCGACCTGCAAGGGTACGAACTGATCGCGCAGGAGCGTCTTGTCAATCACATCCGCGAGGCTTGCGACGCTGCGGCGGCGGCCCTGGCCGAGCACCAGCAGTCCCACGGCTGCGCGCGCGCCGGGGTTGCCCAGAACCTGGAAAACAAAGTCGCCTGAATTTGTTTCAGAAGATACTTTGCTGGCGCTTCAGGGTTCCGAAGGTGCCGATATTGGAGATCGCAAAGGAGGCCTGCCACTGGCTGTCGTCGCGCAGCCCGACGTTGAATCGCCGGTATTGAACGCTGAAGCCGCAGCAGTCGGTGTTATACGTCACCTGGGCGTCCCACCATTGCAGCGTTGCTGCCTTCAGATCGTAATAGATGTCGAAGCCGGTGTTCCATCCGCGGCTGTTGGGATTGCCGTAGCCGATGCGGGTGTGGAACTGATTGGCGCGCGGCTCCAGAAACGAGGGCTCGTCGATATCGGTATGGCCGAACATCCAGAACCACTTCTGGATTCGCCCGTCGATCGAGACGCTGCTGTTGGCCAGCCTGCGGAACAGCGGATCGTAATCCAGGCGCCATTCGAAGTTCACCCGCGACTGCACCCGCAGCTCGCTGGAAACCGGCGAGTAGGAGCGCGGCGCGTTCAAAAAATCGAACCCGGTGAGATCGATGGCCGGCAGGATCACGTTGCGCTGGCCGGCGATGACCGCGCCGCCGAAGGTCGGATCGAAGTATTTGTCCCAGCGAACCTGCCAGGTGAGAAAGTCGGAGATGGCGCCGTTGCGGTCCTTGGTCATCAGGCGGTTGGTGATGGAGAACTCCACCTGGTTGGTGTTGGCCAGGATATCGGTGGAGTCGAACCGGATGATGTCGTTGAAGTTATCGATTCCATTGACGTATTTGTACGTCACCCGCGGCTCGATCACGTGCTTGACCTTTTCTCCCATCCACTTGGGCGGATGGTTGAAAATCCGTTCCAGCGCGGGCAGCACCAGATCGACGGTGACGTCCCGCTCATTCCGCAACAGCGGGCTTCCGTGGATCACGGGAAGTCCGGTTTGCGGATTTTCGTCCAGGCTCTGGCCATACTGCGTCTCCCGGATTCCAAAGGTCGGGATCACCTGAATGTCGTGCCAGCGGAAGGCCGTGCTGATGTGGGGCGAAAAATCGACGCGGTCGACAAAACGGGCGGTTTGATAAAGCGGCTCGGTGCGGTCGAGCAGGCCGATGCTGCCTTCGAAAGACACCCAGAACGGCCACTTGTCCAGGTCCAACTGGTGTTCGCTTAGGTTGGCTTCGACCGAGGGCAGCTTGCGGATCTCGATGGTCTGGCCGGGGGTGGTGCTTTGAAACTCGACGTCGCGGGCGGCGGCGAAATAGAGTCCGAGATCGTTCCAGTGCTTGGTGAGAAAACCTACGGATTGTGTTTCAGAAAAGACGGCTTCATTAAAGGATTGCGTGAAGTCCTGAAGGAAGGCGAACGAGGACAGATAATCGAGCTGGCCGCGCGCCTGCCAGCCGTTGCCGAGTTCGTATTTGGCGAAGGCATCGACCCGCACCCCGCTGGAGGCGAGCGGTCCGCTCTGGGTGGCGTCGACGCCGAAAACGTTCAGGTCGAAGCCGTCGTTTTCGTTGAACTTTCCGCGCAGTTCGAGATAGTTGGCAAGGCCGGCGGAGGTGTAATACAAGCCGCGATACGTCAGGTCCATGCTGCGGTCGATGGCCCAATAGTAGCCGAAGCCGACCATTTTTCCATGCTGCGAGCTGTTGCCCACGTCGGGCAGAAGGAAACCGCTTTTGCGCGGCTCTTTTTTGAGCGATTTGTAAAACCAGGGGACATAAAAGACCGGCAAATTACGCAGATAGAACCAGGCATGATGCGCCACGGCGTTATCGCCGGGGACCATGTCGAACTCGGGCGCGCGCAGGATCCACCAGGGGTTGGGCAGCATGCAGTCGGTGAGGAAGCCGTCGTGCAAGATGTAGCGGTCGCCCACGCGTTCCGCCCATTTGGCCCGAAAATAGAAGGGATTTTGGGTGGTCAGGAGACCCGGCCGGGCCTGGACTTGCGATTGGGAGGTGCCGCTGACATTAAAAAATACGCCGGTTTCCTGGTCGATATTGTACTCGGCGCGGTCGCAATCGAGCATCTCGCCGCGGTTGTAATTGACGTAATGGACATGCCCGCGCGCCTCGACGTCGCTGGTTTCGGTGTTCCAGTCGAGTTCGTCGGCCTGCAAGAGCATATCGCTCGATTCCACGCGCACGCTGCCGCGCAGATGGCGCCAGGGGCCGTCCACAGTCTCATGATCCGCATCGACGTTGTAGTCGCCGGGGGCCGGGGCGTTTTCGTGCGGAATCCGGATTTTCTGGTTTACGTTGGGGCTTGGGGCGGGCTGCGCCGGGGGCGCGGGTAAAGCGGGACTGAATGTCTGGGCGGACAAGGCGAAGGGGAAAATGATGGTTATCAGGACAAAAAAAGCGCCTCGTAAAGCATAAAGTTCGTGACAAACATCACCGAATATGATAGGAAGGAGTGAGAGGGTAGTACTACAACGGCTGGAGTCTTGGCGAACGCTCAATCGAGCACCGTAGCAGACGTCAGTCACGAGAGTCAAGCAATCGGGATTCCAGGCCAAAGGAGCGGAGAAAGAGCTCGATGCGTTGCCGATACTGCCAGGCGGTAAACGAAGCCGAGGAAAGGCGCTGCGTCCGCTGCGGGCGCCGGATGCAGTCTTCCGGCCCGCTTCCTGTTTCCCCGGGATATCTTTCGACCTCGGCGGCGCCCGCGCTGGACGATCTGCCGTGGCGCGAGCCGGCGCCGGTCCCCCCGCCGGCGGCGCGCGAGCAGGCAAGCTATCAGCCGCCGCTGTTCCGGGACGCGCCGGGAGGGCCGAAAGTAATTCCCATTCCGACGCTGACGCCGGTGAAGCCGCGGGCCCGTGAAGATTTCTCACAGGTGAAGCGGAACCGGCCGCGGCGGCGCCCGCCGGAAGGTCAGCAGACCCTGGATTTCAACGGCCAGAAGGCGTTCGAACCGGAATTGCAGGCGGTGATTTATTGCGATGCGCGGGTGGCCTCGCCGACGCACCGTCTGCTGGCCGCGGCCATTGACGCGAGCATGATCTTCACCGCCGTGGGCATATTTCTGGCGATCTTCTTCATCTCCGGCGGCGTGATGGCGTTTTCGAAACAGAACATCCCGTTCTTTTTGTGCGTGGTTGTTCTGATCACGGCGCTCTATCGCAGCTTCTGGTATCTGGCCGGCGGCGATTCTCCGGGAATGCGCCTGGCTGGACTGCGGCTGGTGGATTTCGACGGCCGCCGTCCGGACCGCGATCAGCGCGGCATGCGGCAGATCGCCAGCCTGTTGAGCATCGTTTCGGCCGGGCTCGGTTTAGTCTGGGCGCTGGTGGACGAGGAAAGCCTCACCTGGCACGATCATATTTCGAAGACGTTTCCCACCGCGGGCTGAACTCCTTTGCAGTCATAATGCTTCCGGAGCCATCGGCCGATTTTCTCAACTGATGCTCCCGCGCTGGCTTCGCCTGCTGCTTCTGCTCGCCCTGCTCTTCCCGGCCACTCGATTTCTGTACCTGAATCGCGAGATGCCGAGCTTCGGCCGCGCGCACGACGACGGGCTTTTCTTCGTCTCGGCAAAAGGACTGGCCGAAGGCCGGGGCTATCGCATTCTGAGCCTGCCGGGCGCGCCGCCGCAGACGAAATATCCGGTTCTTTATCCGCTTTATCTCTCCCTGATCTGGCGGATCAATCCAAATTTCCCCGACAATCTTCATTTGGCCGCGCTGTTTTGCTGGATGCCGCTGATGGCCGCGCTGGTGCTTGCGTTTTTCTATTACCGGTTGGCGCGCTGGCCGGAGCCGCGCCTGTGGGTGACGTTCGCGCTGCTGGCGCTGAATCCCTGGATGGAGATGATCGGCTCCACGCTGTTTTCCGAGATGCTGTTCCTGGCGTTTTTGCTGGCGGCGCTGATCGCGCTGGAAAAGGCGGGGATTCGAATGGCTGCTCTGGCGGGCGTGCTTGCCGGATGCGCCTACCTGACGCGTTCGGCCGCGATCGCGCTGCTGGTGTCGGCGCCGGCAGTGCTGCTATGGAAACGCGAGCGCGCGCGAGCCGCGGCGTTTCTTGCGGCGATGCTGCCGTTCGCCGCCGCGTGGATGACGTGGACGCATTTCCATACTCCCACCGCGACCGATCCGACCACCATTTATTACACGAATTATTTCGCGCTGGAGCGGGCAAACGTCGATTTCGGAAATATCGGCCTGGTCGTCTGGAAGAACCTGGACAGTTTTCTGAGCGCGGCGGGCGGCTTCTTTCTTCCTAACGTGATCTCCGGACCGGCGATGAAGATGCTGACGGAGGCGCTGGCTGTAGGGGCTGTGGCGGGCGCGGTGCGGCTGGCGCGCCGCGGCGTGTTCGTCCAGTATGCCCTGTTTTCGCTGATTTCCACGCTGATTGTCCTGGTCTGGACCGAATGCAATGAGCGGCTGATCCTTCCGATGCTCCCGCTGCTGGCGGCGGGCGCGGTCGAGGAGGCGCGTCATTTCTGGAGGCTGATTGGCGGCGCGTTCCGGCATCGCGACCGTTCGCAGCGCGCCGCAGCTTATGTGACGATGTCGGCGGCCTCGATGCTGGCGGTGGCGGGAATCTCGGCGCAGCTTTGGATCTCGCTATTCGTCCTGCCAGGATCCATTCCGAAGAGCTCCGCCGCGGATCTCGCCGCCGCCGGGGCGTGGCTCAAGTCGAATACGCCGGAATCGGCGCGGGTGCTCTCCGGCGACGATCCCGTGCTATACCTTTATTCCGGCCGGCAGGGCAACGATCTGCCGTTCATGTACCGCTGGATTTACGCCGAAGAGAACGAAAAGTTTCTCGAATCGTACCGCAATATTGTGTCTTACTGCGCCTCGCACGGCTTCGCTTACGTCCTGGTGGCCGGCGGACAGGATACGGCGCTGCTCACCAATGACCGGGATCGCGCGCAAATCCTTCGCGAAATCGCGGAAAACCCCGGGTTGAAGCCGGTTTTTCACGCCGGGCAGGCGACCATTTACAGAGTTGCGCCGCAAAAAATCACCGAAGCGGCGCAGGCGCGAGCCGAGGAATGATCAGTTGATTTTTTGATAAACCTCGGCCGCGGCTTTCGCGGTATTGGAGTGGATGGTCACGGTGTCCTCCAGTTGCAGCGCGTAACCTCCGGCGAGCGTCACCACCGCCGGCGCGCCGTTTTGGCGGGAAAAGTCGAGCACCAGCCGGTCCCGTTCCTTTAATCCTTCGATGGACAGATTGAGGCCGCCGAGCTGGTCGCCGCGATAGGGATCGGCTCCGGCGACATACATCACGAGCTGCGGATGAAATTCGGCAAAAGCCTTGCGGCAGGCCGCGCGGAGCAGATCCAGATACTCCTGGTCGCCCACGCCGTCTTCCAGGTCCACGTCGAGGTTGGAGGGCGGCTTGATGCTCGGGTAGTTGCGCCATTGGTGGAGGGAGAGCGTGAACACGGACGGATCGGAGGCAAAGATCGCCGCGGTGCCGTTGCCGTGGTGCACATCGCAATCGATCACCATGGCGCGTTCGATCAATCTTTCCTGCTGCAATTTGCGAATCGCGACGGCCACATCGTGAATCGCGCAAAAACCTTCGCCGTGGCCGGGGAAGGCGTGATGAAATCCGCCGCCGACGTTGAATCCGAGGCCATGCTCCAAGGCCAGCCGCGCGGCGAGCGTCGTGCCGCCGGCGGCGAGCCAGAATGCGTTCACCATCTGCGGCGAATAAGGGATTTCGAGCTTCATCAGTTCCAGGGCGCCGAGCGTGCCCTGCTTCAACCGCGTGACCCATCCGCGCTGATGCACCAGCAGGATGTCTTCGTCGGCGGCTGGCGGAGGCTCGACGAAATCGCCGGCTTCGGCGAATCCTTCGGCCAGCAGACGTTCGCGAATCAGGCGGTATTTTTGGGAGGGAAACACGTGCGAACCGAGGTTCAGGTCGTAGCCGTCGTGATAAACCAGCTTAAACGGAAGCACAGGCGCATTCCTCCGATTGCAGAGCGGTGACAATGGCGGCGCCGTAAATTTCCTCCTCCGACGAGCCGCGGGAGAGATCGTTAAAGGGCTTGGCCAGGCCTTGCAGGAACGGGCCGAAGGCGGCCGCGCCGCCCAGGCGCTCGACCAGTTTATAGGCGATATTGGCGCTGGCCAGGTCGGGGAAGATGAGGGCGTTGGCGCGGCCGGCGACCGGCGATCCGGGAGCCTTCCGCCGGGCGACGTCAGGCACCAGCGCGGCGTCGCCCTGCAATTCGCCGTCGGCCTGCAAATCGGGAGAGGACTCGCGCAAGATCCGCAGGCTTTCGGTCACCTTACCGATCGAAGGATGCGCCGCGCTGCCTTTGGTGGAGAAGCTGAGCAGCGCCAGACGCGGCTCGGCGCCCATCACCGCGCGGACGGACCGGGCGGTAGCCAGGGCGATGGCGGCGATCTCCTCGGCCGAGGGCTGCACCACCACGGCGGCGTCGGCGAAGGCGAGCACTCCATCCTCGCCGAAGCGGGAATCGGCGGCGCACATGAAGAAGACTCCGGAGACGGTGCGAATCCCGCGCGCGGTTCCGATGGCGTGCAGCGCGGCGCGAACCGTTTCGGCGGTGGTGTTGACGGCTCCGCCCACGCCTCCATCGGCATCGCCGGCGGCGACCATCAGGGCGGCGCGATATAACGGATTGCGGGCGATCCCCGACGCTTCCTCGCGGGTGACGCCTTTTGCGCGGCGGCGTTCGAAATAGAGTTCGGCGTATTTCGGGGCGTCTTCTTCCCGGTCCAGCAGAACCGGCTCGATGAGCCCTTCCGCGGCCAGCCGCCTTGCTGCGGCGATCACGCGGGGATCGCCGCCTTCGGGAAAAACGATGCGTTTTTTGCCGAGGCGGCGCAGCCGTTCGATCTGGCGCGAAAGAAAGCGCGCTGCGGAGCCGTTCATCGCTTCAATTTTAGACGGTCATGCGCCGGCGGCCGAGGGCGGCGCTATCTGCCATGAAACAGGCGGACCGCCAGAGAATCCGGCAGGCCCGCGGCGCGGATCTTCGCCGCCGCCTTTTCGACGTCGTAAGGCGTCCGGCGGTATTCGATGCGCCGTTCCTCGGTCCAGTAGATGGCGTAGGCCGCGCGCGGATCGCCATCGCGCGGCTGTCCCACCGCGCCGGGATTCAGCAGAAAAAAATGGCGGGGCTCCAATTCGAGCATGCCTTTCGGAGCGATGGCCCGCACTCCGCCGCGCGCCACCAGGAAACCGCCCTGCAAATGGGTATGCCCGAAAAACGTCGCCTGCGCCTGGAGAAAGGGCAGCATGTGGGACGCCTCAAATGCGGTGGCCAGATACTCGTCTTCGTCGGCCGGGGAACCGTGGGTCAGGTCGTAATCTTCATAGCGCAGGGGCCCGCGGGGAAGGTTGCGCAAAAATTCTGCGTTTTCTTCGGCCAGAACCGAGCGCGTCCACTCCGCCGCCCGGCGGGCAGAGCCGTTGTACTCTTCCAGCGAATCGGCGGAGGCGCAGGCGCGGTCATGATTGCCGCGGACCGTGACGGCCACATGCGCGCGGGCCCACTCGACCACGGCGTTGGGATCGGCGCCGTAGCCGACCAGATCGCCCAGGCAAATAATGCGGTCATATTGGCCCTCGGCATCGGCCAGCACCGCTTCGAGCGCCTCCAGATTGCCGTGAATGTCGCTGAGGATCAGGCGCGGCACAATTTTAACAGCGCCACCTCGGGAGCGCACGCCAGCCGGATGGGCGCGCCGATGGTCCCGATGCCGCGCGAGACAAAAATGGTCTTGCCGTCCTTCCGGTAGATTCCATCGATGTAGCGGGTGAAGAACGTGGCGATGCTCAAGCTCGCATCCAGGATTTCGACGCGCACCTGGCCGCCGTGGGTGTGCCCGGAGATGGTGAAATCCCATCCTTGTTTGACGGCCGCGGGAAACACGTCGGGGTTGTGCGACATCAGCACGTTCAGCGCGCCGGGCGCGATCAGTTGCCCGGCGCCGGAGAGATAGTGCGAGTGCATGCGCTGATAATCAACGCCGGCAAGATTGATCACCGCGCCGCCGAAGCGCAGCGTCTCGGCTCTTTGGCGGAGAAAGCGCATGCCCAGGTCCGCGCCCCGCTTTTCGACGTAGTCCTCCACGCCGGCGTAGCGTTCGTGATTGCCGAGGCAGCCATAGATTCCCGCGCCGGCGCGCAGGTAGCGGAGGCGGTCCAGGCATTCGTCCAGAGGATCGGCGGCGGTTGAGATGAGGTCGCCGGTGACCAGCGCCAGATGGGCGCGCGTTTCGTTGGCCATGGCCACGGCGCGGTCCAGGTCCCGCGCGGAGAGAAACGGGCTCAAATGGATATCGGTCAACTGGACGATTCGCAGGCCTTCCAGGTCCGGATGCAGGTTGGGAATCGCGATATTTTCCTCGCGCAGCCGCAGATCGAGCCGCTCGATAAAGACTCCGTAGCCGATGGCCGCCGCGGGGGCGGTAAACAGGGCCGCATGGGCGGCGCGCAGGAGGTTCCGGCGCGCCGGGCTGAACTCCGGACGTGCGCGCGGCAGCAGGTGCGAGGTGAGGAAAGCGACCAGAAACAGCATGGTGAACAGCGCCCAGGCGAGCATCAATCCGCGCCCCCAGCCGTACCACCACGGCGAAACGTGCCTCATCACGCGATGGGCGCGCAGGGCGAAAGCGAGCACGGTGGTTAAAGCTGAAATCGCCGCCAGAGCGACGACGCCGCGGCGCGCCCAGCGGGGCCAGCGCGTTCCGGGAACCCGCAAAATCCAGAACGCCCCCGCCGCCTGCACCAGCAGGATAATCGTCAAACCGATCATGTCGGCGAGATTGCTCAGGACGTAGCGAAGCAGCACCACTTCTATGTTAACCCGCGCATCTTCTACAATCTAGAAATGTCCCTTGTCGTTGTCGGCTCGGTCGCCTATGACGGAGTCGAAACCCCGCATGGCCGCGTGGAGCGGATGCTCGGCGGCGCCGCAACCTATATTTCTCTTGCTGCGAGCTTTTTTACCCGGCCGCGCCTGGTGGGAGTGGTCGGCGACGATTTCGCCGAACAAGACCGGCAACTGCTGGCCGGCCGCGGCGTCGATCTGGAGGGCCTGGAACGCGTTCCCGGCAAGACGTTTTTTTGGGCCGGAAGATACTCGGCGGACATGAACGACCGCGAAACGCTCGCTACGGAGTTGAACGTTTTCGCCGATTTTCATCCGAAATTGCCGGAAAGCTACCGCAAGGAGCCGTATTTGCTGCTGGGCAACATCCAGCCGGCGCTCCAGCGCAGCGTTCGCGCGCAGATGAACGGCCTGCGCCTGGCCGGCGGCGACACCATGAATTTCTGGATCAAGGACTACCGCGAGGAGCTGCTGGCGACCATCGCCGAATGGGATTTCCTGCTGGTCAACGACAGCGAGGCGCGCCTGCTTTCCGGCGAAACGAACCTGCGCAAGGCCGCGACACGGATTCTGGCGATGGGTCCGCATACTTTGGTGATCAAGCGCGGGGAGTACGGTGCGATTCTGTTCCGCAAGGATTCCTATTTCATCGTGCCGGGGTATTTATTGGAAGATGTTTTCGATCCCACCGGCGCGGGCGACTGCTTCGCCGGCGGCTTCATCGGATATTTAGCCGAACAGGGTTTTGATCTGCGAGCGGATCACATCGGCCGAGGCGATTTAAGCCGCGCGGTGATTTACGGATCGGTGATGGGCAGCTTTTGCTGCGAGCGTTTCGGCGTGGGCCGCTTCCGCGACCTGACGCGGGCCGAGATCGATGCGCGTTTCGAGGAGTTTCGCCGATTCACGTCGTTTTAAGACGCGGCGGCATCCGCCTGTGCGGAACTAACGCTTCATCGTCGCGATGACGGCGCGCGGCGTGATGTCGATGCGGTCGACGCCATAGCCGAGATCGAAGGGCTCGTTGATCCTGGCCTCCGGGTACAGCGGCAGGAAAAATGTCCGGACCAGGAAATCGAGCACGGTTTCGGTCATGACCACCCCGGATAATTCCACGCGCGTCAAATAAACCGTGCAGCGGCCGCCGCCGGATTCCACGCGCACCCAGACCTTCAGCGGACGCTCCCCGGCGAGCAGCCGCGACAGGAACCAGTTCGGCTGCGCGCCCTTGGCCTGGCGCATTTTCAATAGATCGACCAGGGCGAAGCCGCTGGCGGAGCCGTCGAAAAGCTCCACGTGCTCGCCGCGGATTCCTTCGGGCACCACCTCCGGCACCGCCACGCGCGCCCACGCGTCGATTTCCTCGGGCGTGAAGGACACCGCCGAGCCCGGCTTGACGCGCCGGCCCTCGATGGCCTGCAGCTTGCGCTCGGCGCGATCGTACAACGAATCGGCGGCGGAGGCCAGCAGCGGCCCGGCAATCACGATCGCGATGAGGGTCCGCATCCATCCCCAGTTTAGTCGAGCGCCCGGCGGGGTATGATGAAGCATGACTGCGGCGCAGTTTCGCAGCCTTGCGCTGAAGATGAGCGGCGCAAGCGAGCACGCCCATCACGGCCACCCGGATTTCCGCGCGGGCGGCAAAGTGTTCGCCACGCTCGGCTATCCGGACGAAAATTTCGCGATGATCAGGCTCACGCCGGAGCAGCAAAGCGAATTTTGCGCCGTTCATCCCGAGGCGCTGGCGCCGGTAAAGGGAGCCTGGGGCTTGCGGGGAGCGACGCAGGTGCGCCTGGCGAAAACGGACGCGGAGATTGCGGGCGCGGCGCTGAGCGCCGCCTGGCGCAACATCCAGCCGAAAGAGCGGTCAAGACGCTGATCCCTGCCAGCTTGCCCGCGCCTTTTGCGCCTGCGTGGTGCGGGCGATTTCCGCTAGAGCAGCGCTTCAAGGGCCGCGGCTTCGGTGACCGGCGCACGGCAGGTGTAATTCTCACAGACGTAGGCCGTGGCGCGGCCGTCCACCGGGGGCATCGGCTGCGGCGCGTCGCGCGCGAGCAGAATCACCGCCGAAGGGAGGAAATGCCGGCGGATTGCGGCGAGCATCTCCGGGTCGGTGCTGGTGAGAACGATTTCCTTGGGATCGGCCAGGGCGAATTCGAGGGCCGCCAGCATCTGCGGCAGGCCCGGCGCGCCGGAGTCGAGCTGCGCAGCGAAAGCCTCCAGCGTGCGGTCGGCGGCGCGCCGGAGATCGGCGCGGCCGGTGATGCGGGCCAGCCGCAACAGCGCCAGCGCGGCCGCCGAATTTCCCGAGGGTTCGGCTCCATCGTAGTCGTCTTTCAGGCGCAGGATCAGGGAATCGGAGGGCGGCGTGCTGAAAAACGCTCCGTTCTCGCGATCCTCGTACAACTCCAGCGACCGTTCGGCCAGGCGCAGAGCGAACTCCAGATCTGCGGCTTCAAAGGAGGTCTCATATAAATCGAGCAGGGCGTTGATCAGGAAGGCGTAATCGTCGAGAAACCCGTCGATGGCCGCTTCCCCGCCCCGGAAACGGCGCAGCAGGACGGCCCGGCCGGAGTCCCACAGATTCCGGCGCAAAAAGGCGGCCGCGGCGCGCGCCGCATCCAGGTAGCGGGTCTCGCCGAGGATCTGGGCGCCTTTGGCCAGCGCCGAAATCATCAGGGCGTTCCAGGAGGTAAGGATTTTATCGTCCAGGTGGGGCCGCGGGCGGCGCGCGCGTATTTCAAACAATTTGGCCGAGGATTGTTCCAGCCGTTGGCGCGCCTCCTCCGGCGGGATTCCGAACCGCCGGGCCGTTTCTTCCAGGCCGCGGGCCTGATAAAGAATGTTGCGGCCGATAAATTCGCCGTGCGGGTCCTGCTCCACGTTGCCGTTTTCCTCCACGCCGAAGCGGTAGCAAAAGAGATCGGCGCCGGCTCCCAGTGCGGCGCGGATCTGCGCGGCGGTCCAAAGGTAAAACGCGCCTTCCCGCTTTTCGCGCGGATGTTCGGGATCCTCGGCGCTGTCGGCGTCCTCGGCCGAATAGAACGCGCCGCCGGGATCGGCCAGATCGCGCTGAACGTAGGAAAAAATATCGCGGGCGACGGCGGCGAACCGCTCCTCGCGGGTAATTTGGAAGGCCTCCAGATAAGAGACGGCGAGCTGCGCCTGGTCGTACAGCATTTTTTCGAAATGCGGGACGAACCAGCGCTCGTCCACCGAGTAGCGATGGAACCCGCCTCCCAATTGATCGCACATGCCGCCGCGGGCCATTTCGCGCAGGGTCAACAGAACCATATCGAGCGCGTCGCGATTGCCGGTGCGGGCATAATACCGCAGCAGAAAATTGTGGACGCTGGGGCGCGGGAATTTCGGCGCGCCGCCGAAGCCGCCCCACTGCGGATCGAACATGCGGCGGAAGGCGAAATAGCCGCGGTCGAGCGCATCCTTGCCCGGCATGCGGCCGGCCTCGCGCGAGTTGGCGTATTGTTGCAGGCGGGAGAGAATCTGCGCGCCGGAGGCTTCGACGCGCTGCGGATCCTCGCGCCAGGCCCGCGCCAGGCTCTCCAGAATCGCCGGAAAACCGGGCCGGCCGTAGCGATTGTCGGGCGGGAAATAAGTCCCGCCGAAAAACGGCCGCCCCTCCGGCGTCAAAAAGACGGACATAGGCCATCCGCCGCTGCCGGTGGAGGCCTGCACGAACAGCATGTACACCCGGTCGATATCGGGCCGCTCCTCGCGATCGACCTTGATTGAAACGAAATTCCGGTTGAGGATCTCGGCGATGGAGGGATCTTCGAAGGACTCGCGTTCCATGACGTGGCACCAGTGGCAGGTCGAGTATCCGATGGAGAGAAAGATCGGCTTGTTTTCGCGCCGGGCTTTGGCAAAGGCTTCTTCGCCCCAGGGATACCAGTCGACCGGATTTCCGGCGTGCTGGAGCAGGTAGGGACTTTTTTCGCGGGCCAGACGGTTGGGCATGCGGCAGTTTGATTGTATCGCCCCGGCGGCCGGGGAGTCCGGGTGACGGCGGTGCGGCGATGTAGCACAATCGAGGAGTGGCTCTTGATGAAACGCACGACCCGTCGCTGGAAAGCTGGGTCGAGTCCGCCAATTCGCCGGACTCCGATTTTCCGATACAGAATCTTCCGCTCTGCGTTTTCCGGCACGGTCAGGCCGCGCCGCGGGTGGGGGTCGGAATCGGCGATTCGATTCTCGATGTTCCGGATTATCCCTCCATCGAGGCGCTGATGGAGCGCGGGCGCGCGGCCGCCTCCGAGCTGCGGCTGAAACTCAGCCGCGTTCTTCGCGTCGGCAATCCCTATCCGCCGCGCTCCTTATTGTTCAAGCAGTCCGAATGCACGCTGTTGATGCCGGTGCGCATCGGCGATTTCAGCGATTTCTACGCCTCGATCTTTCACGCCACCAACGTCGGCAGCATGTTCCGGCCGGAGAATCCGCTGATGCCGAATTACAAGTGGCTCCCGGTCGGCTATCACGCGCGCGCTTCGTCGGTGATCGTCAGCGGCGAGCCGGTCCGCCGGCCGCGCGGGCAGATTCAGGAGGGTTCGAATCCGCCGGTGTTCGCTGCCTCGCGCCAGCTCGATTACGAATGCGAGGTCGGCTGCTTCATCGGTCGGGGCAACCCGTTGGGGCGCCCGATTCCCATCGAGGAGGCCGAGCGGCACATGTTCGGCGTGTGCCTGTTGAACGACTGGTCGGCGCGGGATTTCCAGCGCTGGGAATATCAGCCGCTGGGCCCGTTTCTGGCGAAGAGCTTCGCCAGCACGATTTCGCCGTGGATTGTGACGATGGACGCCCTGGAGCCGTTCCGGGTGCCGCGCTTTGAGCGGCCGGCCGGCGATCCGGCGCCGCTGGCTCATCTGGACTGCGCGGCGGACCGCGAACGCGGCGGCATCGCGCTGCGCGTCGAAGTGTGGTTTTCCACGGCCCGGATGCGGGAGGAAAAAATCGCGCCGGTGCGGCTGAGCCGCGCCCGGTTCGAACAGATGTACTGGACGCTGGCCCAGATGGTGGCGCATCATGCCAGCAACGGATGCAATCTTCGCCCCGGCGATCTGCTGGGCAGCGGGACCATTTCGGGTCCCGCCAAGGAGGAGCGGGGCTGCCTGCTCGAATTGACCTGGCGCGGCAGCGAGCCGCTGGAGCTGCCCACCGGAGAATCGCGGAAATTTCTCGAGGACGGAGATGAAGTGATCCTGCGCGGCTTTTGCGAGCGGGAGGGCGCGCGGCGGATCGGGCTGGGCGAATGCCGGGGAATCATCGCGCCCGCCGGGGAGTCTTGAGCAGCAGGTCTCCGCTACAATTGGGATTTTAAAGATGAGCGTCATCATCACCGGCGCGGGAGGCGGACTGGGGACGGCGGTTTGCCGCGCGTTTCTGGAGCGGGGCGCGCCGGTGATCGGCGTGGAGCGGTCCTGGCGCGAAGCTCCGGCGTTTCCCGCCGTCTCCGCCGATCTGAGCACGAAGGAGGGATGCGGCGCGATGATCGCTGAGGCCCGGAAGCACGGGCCCATCGACGCGCTGGTTCACCTGGTCGGCGGATTCGGCGGAGGCTCGCCGGTGGCGGAAACCTCGGATGAAACATGGGACCTAATGATGACCGTCAATCTGCGCGCCGCGTTTCTGGCCATCCGCGCGGCGCTGAAGCCGATGCTGGAGGCCGGGCGCGGCAGGATCGTGGCCATCGGATCGCGCGCGGCGGTGGAAGCTTCGCCGAATTTCGCCGCCTATGCCGTTTCCAAAGCGGCGCTGGTGGCGCTGGTGAAAAACGTCGCGGCGGAGGTGAAGGACCGCGGAATCGCCGCCAACGTGATTCTTCCGGGCACGATCGACACGCCGGCCAACCGCCGGGCAATGCCGGACGCCGATTTTTCCAAGTGGGTGGCGCCGGATTCGATCGCGAACCTGATCGTGTGGCTGGTCCTGGACGCGGCCGGCGTCTCCGGCGCCGCAATTCCAATCTACGGGAGGGCGTGATGAAAAAATTATCGGAGGCCGAGATTCAGGCGGCGCTTCCGCCGGAATGGCGGTTGAAGGACGGCAAGCTGCATCGCGAATACAAGTTCGCCGATTTTCCGCACGCCTTCGGATTTATGGCTACGGCCGCGCCGGTGATCGAGAAGATGAATCATCACCCGGCGTGGTCCAACGTTTATAATCGCGTGCTGGTCGAGCTGTGGACGCACGATGCGGGCGGGATCACGCAAAAAGATCTGGATCTGGCGGCCGTGCTCGAAAACACCGCGAAAAAACTCTTATGAAATATGCCGTGGCTCTTGCGCTGACGTCGTTGGCGCTTGCCGGTGATTTTCCGGGAGGCCCGGCGATTGACGCGGCGATCGGGCAGGCCGTCTCCGATCAACTGATCCCCGGCGCGGTGGTGATCGTCGGCCATGACGGAAAAATTTTGTACCGCAAGGCGTACGGCTATCGCGCGCTGGTGCCGGCGCGCGAGGAGATGACGCCCGACACCATCTTCGACGCGGCGTCGCTGACCAAGGTGATCGCGACCACTTCCTGCGTGATGAAGCTGTTCGAACAGGGCAAAATCCGCATCGCCGATCCGGTGACGAATTATCTTCCCGATTTTCAGGGCGGCAAGAGCGACATCACGATCCGCGATCTGATGACGCACTTTTCGGGGCTGCGGCCGGATTTGGACCTGACGCCGGCCTGGTCCGGTTACGATATCGGCATTGGCCGCGCGCTCGCCGATAAGCCCACCGGGCCGCCGGGCAGGCGATTCGTCTACAGCGATATTAATTTCGAGCTGATGGGCGAGATCGTGCGCCGGCTGAGCGGCAAACCGCTGGACGAGTACGCGCGCGAAGTGATTTTCGAGCCGCTGGGAATGCACGACACGATGTTCAACCCGCCGGCTTCGCTGCGCCCGCGGATCGCGCCCACCGAGATCGATTCCGCGACGGGGAATCCGCTGCGCGGCGTGGTGCACGATGAGACGGCGCGCTTCATGGGCGGCATCGCCGGGCACGCCGGATTGTTCACCACCGCCGATGATCTGGCGAAGTTCGCGGAGATGATGCTCGGCGAAGGGCCGCGGATCTTTTCGCCGCTGACCATCCGCAAATTCACCTCGCCGGAATCGCCGCCGGATCAGCCGGTGCTTCGCGGGCTCGGCTGGGACATCGATTCGCCGTATTCCTCCAACCGCGGCGAATTATTTCCCATCGGCTCTTATGGGCACACCGGCTTTACCGGAACCTCGATCTGGATCGATCCGTCGACGAAATCCTTCGTCATCCTGATGGCCAACTCGGTTCATCCGCATCGCGGCAAAAATCTGACGCCGCTGCGCGCGCGCGTGGCGACCATTGCGGCCGCGGCGATCGGCATCGACGCGCCGGGCGTGACCGTAGTCGGCTATAACGAATCCGGCGGCTCGCGCCGCATGATCACGCCCAACCACGACGTGCAGACCGGGCTCGATGTGCTGGAGTCACAAAAATTCGCGCCGCTTCAGGGTCATCGCATCGGATTGATTACGAATCAGACGGGCGTGGATCGAAACGGCAGGCGCAACGTCGACGCCATGATTGCCGCCGGCGTGAAGGTGACGGCCCTATTTTCGCCGGAGCACGGCATCACCGGCAAGGAGGATCGTCCGGATATCGCCGATACGAAAGACGCCGCCACCGGCCTGCCGGTTTTCAGCCTGCACGATAACGGGCGCTACCGCCTGACGCCGGAGATGCTGCGCGATGTGGACACGCTGGTTTTCGATATTCAAGACGCCGGCGCGCGTTTTTACACTTACTCCTGCACGCTGCTGTACGCGGTGGAGGAAGCGGCGAAAGCAAAGCTGCCGATTTATGTGTTGGACCGGCCGAACCCGGTCACCGGCGCGCACGTCGAAGGTCCTCTGCTGGACGCCAATCTGCAAAGCTTCGTCGGATGCTACGCGATGCCGATCCGCCACGGGATGACCTTCGGCGAGCTGGCAACGATGGCCAACAAAGAGCGGAGCCTGAACGCGGATCTGCACGTGATCCAAATGAAAAACTGGCAGCGCGGCGACTGGTTCGATTCCACCGGCCTGAGCTGGATCGATCCATCGCCGAATATGCGCAGCTTGAACGCGGAGGCGCTGTACAGCGGCGTGGCCATGATCGAGGCGGCCCGCAACATTTCGGTCGGCCGCGGCACGGACTCGCCATTTGAGCAGATCGGCGCGGATTGGATCCGCGGCCAGGATCTGGCGCGTTATCTGAACTCGCGGATGGTTCCGGGAGTGCGCTTCTATGCGACGCGCTTCACGCCGGCGTCTTCGAATTTCAAAGGCCGCCAGATCGAGGGCGTTCGCTTGGTGATCGTCAATCGCGAGCAGCTAAATTCCGTGCGGCTGGGGCTGGAGATCGCCGCGGCGCTGCTGAAGCTGTATCCCGGAAAACTCGATCTGGAGCCTTGCCGTTTTCTGATCGGGAGCCGCAAAGTGATCGATCAGCTCAAATCGGGCGCGGACCCCGGGGCCATCGAGCAGAGTTTTCAGGACGAGACCGCGGGGTTTCTGGAGAAGCGGCGGGCATATTTGCTGTACTAGCGGGCGCCGCCGGCTTCAGTTCTTCTGCCGGAAGCCGGCGGGAATCGCCACCTCCGACGCGCCGACCTGGGTCGCGATCTGAAGCACTTCATTGTTGAACGTCATCACCGTGGCGCGTCCCGGCGTCGAGTTTTCCTGCTGCTGCTGTTGCTGCTTTTGCGCGCGATTACGAATCGCGCGGCGGCCAAGACCGCCGATCAGCCCGCCGACCGAGGTCGGAATGCCGCCCGAATCGTTCGACTGCGCGCTTTGCTGTTGCTGCTGTTGTTGCTGCTGCTGGATCTGCTCGGGACTGGCCACCGCCTCGGTCACCATCGTGGTCAGGATCGCCGTTCCATCCATATTGACCTTCTCGGTGTTAAACTTGCCGAGAGCCTGGGTGAGCATCGGATACGCGGCGGCCGCGGCGGCCATCTGATCGGCCGAAGGCATGGCGGCGAACGCCGGCCCGCGCAGTTTTTCGGCATAGCGGCGGTCGAAATCAGCGATCTCTTTCATCGCGTCGATCTTCCTGGTCAGCCATTCGTGCGTGGTCATGACCATTCCGCCGGATTGCTCCAGCGTTTTCCCCTTTTCGTGGACGGTGATGGTCATTACCACTTCCCGGCAGTCGTATCCGTTGATGTTTCGCGTCTGGCCGGTCTGCTTCAGGTCAAAGTCGATCTGCATCTGCTTGGCGTCGCTCGGCGGGGGCGCTGCCTTTTTCGGCTCACCCGAGGACTCCTGCTTCTGCTGAGCCTGCCTGGCTCGCTCCTGCGCCTGTTCCATCTGCCGGCGGACGTCGTCGAAGGTCTGCACCTTGTAGGTCTTCGACCGCATGTCGAGGTCGTAGATCTTTTCCTCGTCCAGATCGATGATCTGGCCGGTCGTATCATTCAGCGTGATCTTGCGGTTGCCTTTTACCGCGACCGTATCGACCACGCCTTCGCGCATGGCTTTGCCGCCGAAGAAATTCATCATGCGCCCCAGCATTCCCGGAAACTGGACCTGGCTTTTTTCCTGCGTCTTGATCTCGGCTCTGAGCGAAACTGCCGAAAAAACAAGCACCGCGCCCGCTACGAATTTCATGGGGATCCTCCAAGTAAAGCAATGGGACAATTTTATGACATGCGGGCTCCCAAGGAAAGCGCCTTAAAATAAAGGAATGGAGTCGCGATCGGCGGCGGCCCGCGTCATCGACCGGTTTTTCGAGTTTTCGCTGCTGGGCATGCTGGCCGCCGGATACTTCGCTGTGGCCGGCTCCGGTTATCTGGACTGGCCCACGGCGGCGCTCACGCTGATGGGCCTGTGTTTGCGCGGCCTGATGGTGGCGGGCGTGGTCGAGCTGGAGTTCTCCAACCGCCTGGTGGCGCTGGTCACGCTGGGCTACATTCTGTTTTATCCGCTCGATTACCTTTTCGTTTCCGGGACGTTTTTGCAGGCCACGGTGCATCTGGTCTGCTTCCTCGCCGTTCTGAAGATTCTGACGGCGAAGACGAACCGCGACTACACTTACGTGAAAATGATCGCCGTGCTGGAGCTGCTGGCGGCGGCGGTCTTATCGATCCGCCTGAGCTTCTTCGCCTATCTGGCGCTGTTCTTATTGCTGGCGATCGCGGCGTTTTCAAGCGGCGAAATCAGGCGGTCCGCGCAGTTGCGGCGCGCGGTGGTGCGCGGCGGACTGGCGGCGTTTCCGCGAAGGCTCGCCGCGCTGACGGTTTTCCTGTTCAGCGGGATTCTGGTCCTCACCACCGGAATGTTTTTCGTTTTACCGCGCACCGCGCGGGCCGCGCTTGACCGCTTCGTGCCCCAAAAATACCATCTGCCCGGCTTCACCAATGGAATCACGCTGGGCCAGATCGGCGAGATCAAACGCAGCAGCGCGCCGGTGATGCACATCAAGGCCTGGCCGGAGAGCGAAGGGCTGCTGGATGTGAAATGGCGCGGCGCCGCGCTTTCGCGCTTCGACGGCAGGCGCTGGGACAATCCGCCGGGGCGGGCCGATCTGGAGCTGCCCATCGAGCACGGCGTGCTGATGGTGAACCGCAACTACTATCGTGCGCCGACGCGGCCCGGGCGGACGCTGGTCTACACCGTTCATCTGAACGATATCGCCTCCGACACGCTGTTTATCGCCGGCACTCCGCAGACCATCAGCATTGACGTGCCCTTCGTGGAGTTGACGCGCGCCGGATCGTTCACCGTGCCGGAGCTGGGCGGCAGAGGAGCGGGGCTGACCTACGGAGTCTACAGTTTTCTCGAAGACGAAACCGCGGCGGTGCAGGCCACGCCGGAGCCTTTGTCCCCCCGCATGCGCGCCGAGCTGCTGCAACTGCCGGCGATCGATCCGCGGATCGCCGCCCTGGCGCGGAACATGACGGCGGGCGCGCGCGAGGAGGCGGAAAAAGCCGAAAAAATCGAGTATCATCTGCGCCACGACTACGGCTACACGCTGGAGCTGCTGCCCAAAACCGTTCCCGATCCGCTGGCGAATTTTTTGTTCGATCGCAAGAAGGGGCACTGCGAGTACTTTGCCTCGGCCATGGCAGTGATGCTGCGCACGCTGGGGATTCCTTCGCGCGTGGTCACCGGATTTCAAAGCGGCGTCTATAATCCGATCACGCACCTTCAGGTGGTCCGCGCCTCCGACGCCCACAGTTGGGTGGAAGCCTGGATCCAAGGCCATGGCTGGATGACGTACGATCCGACCCCGCCCGATCCGCGCGCCGCCGTCATGGGACTGATGGCGCGGATGTCGCTGTTTTTCGACGCGGCCGAGCAGTTCTGGCAGGACTGGGTGGTCAGCTACGACCTGGACCGGCAGATTGTCCTGGCCTCCCGCATGGATGCCGGCGCGCGCAGGATCAGTTTTCACTGGTTCTCCCGCGACTGGCTCGATCCGGCGGTGCGCGCCGCCGCGCCGTGGGCGCCGGCCGCCGGATTCGGAGGAGCGCTGGCGATCTTATCCTTCGTTTTCGGCCGCGAAGCCGTGGCGCGCTGCAAGCGCCGGATGCGGGTGCGGCGCATGGCGCGCGGCGAAGGCCAAGCCTCCGACGCGACGCTGCTTTATGAGCGGATGCTCGGCAGTCTGGCGCGCCGCGGTTTTCAAAAGCCGCCGTGGCTCACGCCGGGAGAGTTCGCGCGGGTGCTGCCGCCCACCGAAGTCCGCGGCCTGGTGCAGGAGCTTACCGCCTTCTATAACGAATTTCGCTTCGGCGGGCGCCGCGAGGTGGCACCGCAGATGATGGAGCTGTTGGAGCGCCTGGAAAGGACCCATTGAGCCGGCGATGAGAGCCGCGGTTTTGATGCTCGTCCTGGCGGGGCTTCTGCGGGCCGACTTCGAGTATGAAAGCCGGCTGGAGATGACCGGCGCTGGAGTCATACACTCCGCGGCCGCGCACTACATCAAGGGCAGCCGCATGGCCACCATTAGCAAGGCTCACGCGACCATCGTCAACCTGGATAACGGCAGCGTCGTGGAGATCGACTTTTCGAAAAAAACATTTATTTCGACAGACGTTTCGAAGATCAAGCCGGCCGTTGCGGGGGCGGCGTTCGACGTTTCCGAAAGGCTGGGCGGGTCCAAAAACATCGGCATCCTGACCGCACGCGAACATCTAGCCGCCGCCAACGGGCCGCCGGGCCTGGCCCGTCTTTTTATCGATTATTGGACGATCACGCCTCCGGGCGCCGCCGAGATGCAGGATTTTCGCCGGCGCATGGCCGCCAGGCTCGGCTACGCCTGCGCCTTCGGGCTGGAGGACGCCGTGCGGATCCAGCCGGATCTGTCGCCCGCCCTGGAGCAAGCGGGCAAGGTGCTGGCCGAATCCGCCGAAGTGCCCGCGGAGATCCTCATCCGCATCGGAAGCGCGGAGCTGGCGCCCGGCGCGCCGTCTTCTGAACCGGCGGGCATTGCGGGCCGAGTCGGCGGCCTCGTGCACCACGGCAGACATGCATCGAAAGAGGACGAGCCGGGACTGATAGCCAAGCTGGTCCTCCATCTCGATCATTTCAGCGCCGCTCCGGCCGAGGAAGCGAAATTCGCCATTCCGCCGGGATTTAAGGAAATCAAGAACCGCTAGGCCAGCAGCTTCGCGATCAGGTCCGATAACGCCTTGGGGACGTATGGCTTTTGCAGATATGCCGTTGCCGGAGTGCGCGGCTGGTAGGGATAGCCGCTGGAAATGATCGCCTTGAGCGAGGGATTCTGGGAGCGCATACGCTCGATCATGTCCTCGCCGCTCATGCCCTCCAGCGTGAGATCGGTCATCACCAGGCGATAGCTCGCGGGCCGGGCGTGGAAGGCGGCGAGAGCCGCTTCAGCGCTGGAATGGGCCTCCACCGTGTAGCCGAGCCGCTCCAGGTAGCGCTTCAGCAGATCGAGCAGAGCGGCTTCATCATCCACCAGCAGCAACCGGCGCTCTACCACAAAGACAGGGGAACGTCGCCCGGGCTCCAGCCGATGCCAAGGCTTACTCGCGATCCGTCGCGGCGATAGCCGATCGCATTGATATCCTGATGGCGGAAATCGTAGCGGGCGACGGCATGAAACGCACGGGTCAGGTTGTAGGTAATGCCCAGGCCGCCGATAAATGCGCTGTAAGGCTGGAGGCCCTGGGAAATCGCGCCGAGGCGGGAATAGCCTGCCGACAGGCCGAAGTTCCAGTTGTGGATCCCGGTGTAGCTGTAGGTCGCGCTGCCGGAATCCTGCCGGGAGGTGAGATAAATTCCGTTGCCCGGAGCGATCGTCTTGCTGTAGGTCGCGCTGAACAGCGAGGTTTTAAACTTCCCGGTCAGGCTCGCCGATCCGTAAGGATAATACGTGGTGGAGTGATAGGTCTGAAAGCCGAAGGACGTTCCCAGCAGCGCGGCGACCACCGGATTCAAGGAAATCTGCTCCACCGCCTGAACCCCGGACTGCGCCGCGCCCGCGCCCAGCGAAAAATTCCAGCGCCGCGTGATCTGCGCCGCCACAAAAAGCTCGGCGATGTTGAGATCCGCGTAGCCGTAGCTGCGGACAAACTGATAGTGCATGCGCTGATACAGGGCGCCGACCGTCTTGGTGCGGCTAAGCCGGTGCTGCACCGCGCCGTAGCCGGCGTAGCCATAAACGCCGATCAGACCGCTGGCCGCGTATTGCGAATCGAATCCCTGGCCGCCCACCGTGAAGCTGGTGCGCGGAGTCATCACGTAGGTCATGCTGGCGCTGCCCTGCAAATAATACAGGCGGTTATCGAACAGGATCGCGCTCTGCTGGCCGACTACGGTCCCTTCGGGCGGCGTGTAATATCCGGGCACGCCGAAGCCGATTTTCGTGGTGCCGGCGGTGCCGCGCAAGCCGAAGATCAGCCGCCGCGACTTCTGATAGGTAAAGCCCAGCGTGGCGTTGGCCGCGCTGCCGTCGAAATAAGAATCGTTGTCGTAATGATAGTAGTTGCCGCGCAGATCCAGCCCCAGCACAGCCCGCTTCCAGGCGTGCTGGCCGTAAATTCCGGCATCCACCTGCTCGCCGTACAACCCGTTGACGGTATAGAGCTGGCCCTTGGAATTTAAAGAGAACGGTTCGAGCCCGTTGTCGTAGACGCCCATGACATCGGCGAAAAAGCGCAGATCCACCTGTTCCCCGCTCCGCTGGCCGATGTTGCCGGCGCCGGTGCTCAGAATGCCCGGCCCCAGATAATCTCCGCCGATTTGCGCCAGCGCGGTGAACCAACATCCGCACCACAGCGCCGCCAGAATTTTGGTCAAGGCTGATGACTCCGATCCGCTGGACTAAAGGGACGCAACTCTACCGAGTCTGACGCCTGCCGCGCGCTCCTGTCAAGCGAATGGGCGAGAATGAGTTGAGATGAAACTCGCGCTCATCGGATATGGCAACGCCGGACGCGCTCTGGCGCGGCTTCTCGAACAGAAACGCGCCGCATTTCCGTTTCGCATCACGGCGATTCACACCCTGCGTCACGGCACCGCCTATGACCCCGCCGGGCTGCCCCTGGAGCCGGAGTTCGGCCCGCCGGCCGCCTCGATCGGCGAATTTTTGGACCGCTCCGGCGCGGAGCTGGCGGTGGAGTTGACCACGCTCAATCCGGCCAGCGGCGAACCGGCGATCACCCACATCCGCGCCGCCTTCGCGCGCGGCAAGCACGTGGTGACCGCCAATAAGGGTCCCATCGCGCACGCCTACGCCGATTTGCGCGAGGAGGCGCGGCGGGCGGGCGTGGAGTTCCGCTTCGAGTCGACCGTGATGGATGGCGCTCCGGTGTTCAATCTGGCCCGCCACACGCTTCCCGGCTGCCGGATCCAGGGATTCACGGGCGTGTTGAACTCCACCACCAATGTGGTCATCGAGGCGCTGCGCCAGGGGCGCAGCCTGGAGGACGGCATCGGCGAGGCGCGGCGCCTTGGCGTTACCGAGGCCGACGCCAGCTACGACATCGACGGCTGGGACGCGGCGGCCAAAACGGCGGCGCTGGCGAATGTTTTCATGGACGCGCGCGTGACGCCGCTCGACGTCGAGCGCCGCGGCATCGGCCGCCTCACGCCGGAAAAACTTCTGGCGCTCAAGCAGCAGCAAAAAACGATCCGGCTGGTCAGCCGGGCGCATTGTTCGCCGAACGGGTTAAAGCTGCGCGTCCGCGCCGAGGTGCTTCCGGAAAACGATGTTCTGGCGGGCGTTCAGGGTACTTCCAGCCTGCTGCTGATCGATACCGATCTGATGGGAACCATCGGCGTGTTCGAGCGGAATCCGGGAGTGGAACAGACCGCCTACGGCGTCTTTAGCGACATCGTCGATATCGCGAAAACGCTATAAGGCATAAGATGGAGAGATGGCAGCACCACACTCACATGCTACGCCTGAGCGGATTATGCAATTCGCTTTCGGCTATTCCGCGCCGCTGATCATTGAAGCGGCCGTTCGTAACCGGGTCTTCGACACGCTCGCCGGCGGCCCGCGGACCGTCGAAGAAGTGAGCCTCCAAACCGGCGCTTCCGTCCGCGGCTTGCGGATGATTATGAACGCGCTGGTCGGCTTCGATCTGCTGGTCAAGGACGGCGGCGGCCGGTATGCGCTGGCGCCGGAAAGCGACGCGTTCCTGGTCAGTTCGCGGCCGGCGTTTTTCGGAGGTATGTTTAAGCACGTCAGTTCGCAACTGATCAAGGCCTGGCTGGATCTGTCCGAAATCGTCCGGACCGGAAAGCCGGTCAAAGCCGTGAACCAGGAAGCGGCCGGCGTGGAATTTTTTAAAGAATTCGTCGCCGATATCTTTCCCATGAGCGCGGGACCCGCCGCCGCTCTCGCCGAAGCGCTGAAAGTGGCCGACGCGCGCGAACCCTACCCGGTTTTGGACATCGCGGCCGGATCGGGCGTGTGGGGGATCTCGATCGCCCAGCGCTCGCCGATGGTGCGCGTGCGCGCCGTCGATTGGGAGGGGGTGCTCCCGGTGACGCGGCAGATGGCGGAAAAATTCGGCGTGGCCGACCGCTTCCAGTTCGTCGCAGGCGATCTGAAGGACGCCGATTTCGGCTCCGGCCACAAACTGGCGACTCTCGGCCACATTCTGCACAGCGAAGGCGAGCGGCGCAGCCGGGCCCTGCTCCGGCGGGTGTTCCAGGCGCTGGCGGGCGGAGGGACCATCGCGATTCAGGAGTTTCTGGTCAATGAGGACCGCACCGGTCCGCCGATGGGCCTGGTCTTCGCGGTGAACATGCTGGTGAACTGCGAAGAGGGCGATACGTATTCGCTGAAGGAGATCGGCGGCTGGCTGGAGCAGGCCGGGTTTGTCCACGTCCGGACGCTGGAAGCTCCGGGGCCTTCGCCGCTGATTTTGGCGACAAAGCCGTAGTCCCGCCACCGCCCGGGAAGGCGGCCCTGGCGGTTCCTCTCCGGCCCGGGCGGCGAAGTGGCAAGCCGCATCGCCCTCCGGCGATGCTATTCCTGGCGCAGCGCGACGACCGGATCCACGCGGGTCGCGCGGCGGGCCGGCACGAACGCCGCCAGCAAACTCACCGCCGCCAGAATCGCCGCGGCCGCGGTAAACATCCCCGGATCGGTGGCCCGCACGCCGAACAAGAAGCCGGCCAGCACGCGCGTCAGGCCAAAGGAGGCGGCGAGCCCGGCGGCGATCCCGATCGCGGCCAGCCGCAGGCCCTGGCTGAGAACAAATCTCAGCATCGAGCCGGAATCGGCGCCCAGCGCCATGCGGATGCCGATCTCCTGCGTGCGCTGCTCCACCGTGTAGGACATGAGCCCGTAGATCCCGATCGCCGCCAGCAGCAGCGCCATGGAGGCGAACACGCTCAGAAGCAGGGTATCGAAGTTTTCGCGGACCGTGGAATCGGCGATCACCTGCTCCATGCTGCGGGGCTTGGATGGCGACAGTTGCGGATCGAGGCGAATCAGCTCGCGCGAAACCGCCGGCAGGGACGCGAACGGATCGGCCGCGGTGCGGATGGCCCAGCTCAGCGGCACCAGGCGGTTGGCGAGTTTGGTCAAGCCTTCCGTGATCTGGCTCTGCGGGACGTACATGACCGGCATCGCTCCGTCGCTCAAACTGACTTCGGTGATGTTGCCGACCACTCCGACGATTTCGCGCGGCGGCTCCTCGAAGTCGGGGCCCAATCCCTGGCCCATCCGGATGCGCTGGCCGATCGGATCCTGGTTGGGAAAATATTTTTTCGCGAATCGTTCATTGACGATCGCCACGCGCGCAGAGTTGCCGGTGTCGCGCCGGTCGAAGAATCGCCCGCGCAGCAGCGGAACGCCGAGCGCTTCCATATAGTGGGCCGAGACGAAGCGCCATTGTTCGTCGCCCTCCCATTTGCCGTCCTTTGGCGCGCGGCCCTCGATGTTGAATGGCAGATCCACCTCCGGGGCGTCGGTGGGCAAGGTGATCGTCGCGCCGGCGAACTGCACGCCGGGCAGCGCCTCGATCCGCTCGGTGGCCTGGCGGATCAGGTCCGCGACCTGGGCGGTCGATGCGTATCGCTCGCCCGACATCGCGGTCTTGATGGTGAGCACGTTTTTGGCATTGAACCCGGGATTGACGCGCCGCAAGCCCGCAAACGTGCGGACCATCAGGGCCGCGCCGGCCAGCAGCACCACCGCCAGCGCGATTTCGCCGATCACCAGCGCGCCGCGAACGCGGTTGTGGCGCAACCCGGTGCCGGACCGGCCGCTGGCTTCCTTCAGCGCCGAGTTCAGATCGAGCCGCGAGAGGCGGATGGCCGGAAACAAGCCGAACAGCACTCCGGTCAGGACCGACACTCCCAACACGAACCCCAGCACCCGCCAGTCGAGCATGCTGAGCGCGCTGGCCGCATGTCCGGGATCGTTGATGCGCGGGATGTTCCCCGGGCTGAACGCCAGCAGGATCTGGACGCCGGCCCATCCGAACAGCAGTCCCGCCGCCCCGCCGCCGAGCGCGAGCACCATGCTCTCGGTAAGCAGTTGCCGCACGATGCGCCCGCGGCTTGCGCCGACCGCCGTACGCACCGCGAGCTCGCGATGTCGGCCGGCGGCGCGCGCCAAAAGCAAATTGGCGACGTTGGCGCAAGCGATCAGCAGAACAAAGCTCACCGCGCCGCCCAGGATCAGCAGCGCCGGGCGCACGTCCCCGCCGATGGCGACGCGCAGCGGCACAATTCCGACGCTTTCGTTTTTGTCGACAAAATCCGGATGCTCGGCGCGGAACTGATCGCCGAGCACGTTCAGCTCAGCCTTCGCCGCTTCCATCGAGACGCCCGGCCGCAAGCGTCCCGCCATCAAATAAATGTGTCCTTGATTGGTGCTGTTGGGGTCGAACTGTTCCGGAAGATAAAGGTCGGCGGGAGGCTCCGGCTGATAGGACTCCGGCAGCACACCGAGCACGGCATACGGCTCGCCGTTTAGCTCGATCGCGCGGCCGGCGATGTCCGTGCCGCCTCCGGTTCGCTTCCAGGCGGTGAACGTCAGCACAACGAAATTTCCGGCGTGCGGCGAATCCTCCTGCGCGGTGAACGTACGTCCCAGCATCGGTTTTACGCCGAACACGTCGAAAAACTGCGAGGTCACGTGCAGCGCGCTGATCGGGTCCGGCCGGTCGCCGCGCCCGAGGTTTAACGTCACCGCCCCCGGATCGTACAGCGCCACCGCCTGAAAGGCCGAGCACTTCCGCCAGGCCATGAACTTTGGAACCGAGATCGATGAACTCGCGCCGTTGGGATACTGGCGCCGGACCTGCACGATCCGCTCGGAATCGGGAAACGGCAGCGGGCGCAGCAGAACGCGCTCGATAACCGAAAAAATCGCGGTATTGGCGCCGATGCCGAGCGCCAGCGCCGCGGTCGCGATCACCGTGAACCCGGGGTTTTTCCGGAGCAACCGCAGGGAGTAACGGAGATCCGCCGCGAAGGTACGCATAATACCCTAGCGTACGCGGAGGAAAGCGCCCGGGTTCCCTTTATCTCTTATCCTTGGAGTCCTTGGACGAACTTTCAAGCGCCTCCTGGCGCCGCGCGCCGCGCAGCACATCGCCGAGCGCGTAGTTCCCCTCCTGGCAAGCGTACTCGTAGATCGGCTTGTCCGTCTGAGGCCAGGTCATTTCCCCGGTCCAGGGCTGATCCCAGGTGTCCGGATCCTCCACCGTGAATCGATACAGTAGCGTCCGGGCGTCGATGCGCTTGATCCGCTCCACCACGTGCAGATTCTCGGTCGATCCGTGGAATCGCGTTTTATCGGTGAAATTGGTGGTGTCGACCACCAGCGTGTCGCCTTCCCAGTGCCCCACCGAATCGCCCATCCAGCGGCGCATGTAGGACGGCAGATGTTGAGCGTTCATGCGCACGATGCGCGCGTCGTGAATCATCTCGGTCAGGATCATGATCGAGTCTTTGGTCTGCACGATTTGATGCAGGTCATTATAGAAATAGTCCGGCAGCGCGGGCGGGCCCGCCGTGGAGCCGAATCCTAAAATGCAGCGCAGGCTCAAGGGAAGCTGTTCCGGATCGTCCGCCTCCCCGCGCCGCACCGGACGGCTGGAATCCTCGGCCTGGTCCGACGTCGGCAGGACGCGCAAGGCGCCGGCCCGCCGGGCTTTCGCCTTTTCGTTGAACGGCGGAATGCGCCCATTCGGCGGATCGACAATGATCGAGGTGCGGATCTGGCCGTCGACCACCGTATAGGCGGTGCCCTGATTCAACCACAGCCGGTCATAGCCGCCCACGGCCCCGCCGCCAGCCTTTTCCAAAATCTCGAAGAACGATTTGCCCGGCGTGGTGTCGCCGCCGACGGGCAGTTCCTTGGGCCGGTTGGGATCGAGCTTGGTGGCGTCTTTGGACCGCCGCGCCAACTCCATCTGCTGCAACTTTTGCGCCTGCTCCTTAGTCAGCACCGGGGGATCACCAGGCAGGCGTTCGAGCGGCGTCATGGTCGCCAGATCGTAGACTCCCTGCAAATCGGGATGTCCGTCGGGCATGCGCGGAATGGCGGAGCCGGCGGATGTTTTAGCGGTCTGCGCCGCCAGCGGCAGGGTGAGCGCGAGCGCGGCGCTCAGGATCGGGGAGAGTCGCATCGGAATAGTCCTCCTATTGGCTCAGCGGGTGCTTCCGGTAGGGTCCATACAGCAGTTCTTCCACAAACTCCACGCACTTGAAGTCCAGGATCATGGCGTTCTTTTCCTGGCGCCGATAAATCGGCATGCTCATCTTCCACGGGCGCGTGAAGACTTCCGGATCCTCGATGGTCGCCTCGTAGTGAATCACGTCCGGACTCACGCGAGTATAGCGCTCGGTCACGTGCAGCTTGTCGCTATGGAAATTCCCGGCGCGGTCGAACCAGGTCTGATCGTTCATTCCAGTGACATCCACCACCAGCGTATCGCCCTCCCAGTGGCCCACCGACTGGCCCATCCAGGAGTCGAGCGGCGGCGGTCCCGGATCCTTGAAATAAATATTGCGCACCGCGCCGTCGTATTCATAAACGAAGGTCATGGCGGAGTTGCTCTGTAAAATCTGGAACGGGTACGGCATGTAGGTAGCGCGCGGAACGCCCGGCAGATAACACTTGATCTCCGGATCCTTATTAAGCCAGTCTTCCTGATTCTTCTTCTTGATCGCCAGCGCCTCGGGTTTGTACGGAAGCTCCCCGCCCTCCACCACGCCGAGGCTCGGCGGCACCGATCCCACCGCGCCCAGGGCCAGCACCGGCGCGGCGGGAACCGGCCCGTAGGGACCTTTGCGAAGCGCCATCGCCGGACGCGCCATGTGTCCTTCAATGTCGAAGTTTGCCTCGTTGATGGTCTGCCAGATGCCGTTCAGGTCGGCATGGCCGTCGGGTGCGCGCGGAGCCCGATAGGTCTGTCCGGCGGCGGGGAAGGTCGCGATCAGAACGATCGCCATTCGGCGAAACGCTTTATCCATCCCATTTATCCTATTTCAAAAACCGCCGCAAAACCAGGGGGCAGCCGGCTCCAGGCGGACCTTAGGGAATCGCCATGTTGCGGAAAATTTTCCATTCTCCGTTCGGCTGTTTTTGCCAGACGGTAAGATAGCGCCCGCCGATCTTGCGCCCATCGGCATAGGCGGCATCGGCGCGGCCCCATTCGAAGACGAAATCGCCCTGCTGCACGGCCCCCGCGCTGGCGACCGAGGCTGCCGCCGCCCGGCCGTATTGCAAGAAGCGCTCCTTCATGCGCGCCTCCACGGCGGCCCGGCCCTTGATGCAATCTCCGTTGGCGGAACAGTCCAGCGCGTCTTCGGCGTACGCCGCGGCGATCGGCGCAGCGGACGCCTCCTTCATTCCTTTAATCCATGCCCGATTGCCGGCGTCGATGTCGCGGCGCGCGGCCGGATCGATCGCGCCGTTTTGCGCCGAACAGGCGAGCGCCGCTGCGAAGAACAGGAAGATCCGCGCCGGCCGGCTCGCCATTTTTACTCCTCCAACTGCTCGGGAAAGACGGCGTAGCCTTCAGGCGGCGGGTACAACTGCTCCAGCGCGAGCAGGCGCTTGCGCAGAAAGCGGCTGGGCAACTGGCGCGGGCCCGTATCGACGTCGATATCGCAGCAGATCCCGTGCAGATATAGCGTAAGCGTATCGATAAACGACTGGCGCGCGTATTGGCGAAACGTCTTGCCGCCGCGCACCCCGCCGCGTGTTCCTTTGGTTCGCCGCAGGGCCTGCTTCAACCGCCAGCTCGGCTCATCCACTTCCCCGTGCACGTCCGCGTTCAGCTCCTCGCGCAGCAGGCGGGAATACACCGCCTCGGCCTCCTCGCTCCAGTGATCGCCGAGCAGGGTGGCCAGTTGGTGATAGAAGCAGTAGTGATATTCGGACACTTCCTGATCCTTGAGCGCAAACACCAGCACGGTTTCATCGGCCATTTGCAGGTGCGTGGCCGCGGTCAGGCGGCCTTCAGGGGGCTTTTCGATGGAAACGTAATCGCCCGCTTTCGACCGGTTGCGGTCGCGCCCGTTGGCGCGTTCCAGATAAGGCACCAGAAGGATCGAAATTTTCGGCAGCGCCGCGGCGATGGCGGGGGGAAGAGCGGCCACCGGTTCCTCCAGATATTCCTTCAGATCCTCTTCGCTCATGGGAATCGAGGCGCAGAAATAGGCGATGCTGTTGCTGAGAGGAATCATCTCAGAACGGAACCGCTCCGCGAACTGGCGTACGCTGAGTTTCAAAAGGTCAGGATGTGACGACATTAAGAAGGAGTTACCGCTTTCATTCTACGCCATCGGCTTAAATTCGTGGTTCCAGGCGAACTCCCCACAGCTCCAGCCGCCCTTCGGGCCGCGGTTGGCCGGGAGGCCGCTGATAAATCAGCTTCAAATCAGCGATCTCCGCCGGCGCGGTGAACTCCAGTTCGCCCGGACCGCTGGCCGGCGCGCGCACGCCGGCGATGCGCCACTCGATTCCGCCCGGCGGAGGGATCCCGGAGCTGGAGGCGTTCCACCGCAGCCGGTAGCGCCGGCCCTTTTCGAGCAGCAGGGTCTGGCGGAGCAGCTCGCAGGATTCCGGCTCGCGGCCGTCGAAGTCGATGCGATGCATCAGGCGCGGCTGATCGATGTCGGTGTGCGTGACGCCGGAGGGCGTGCTCAGCCGCCAGTCGAAACCGTGCCCGTTCGCGCCGGGCTCGAAGTCGCCGCGGACCTCCGCGTCCAAACCGAGCGCGATGCGCGGAGCGGAGTTGAGCGGATTCAACTCCGCCGCGCGTTTCCACAGCGGCCCCGGATCGCCGCCGTCGTATTCGATCTGCAAGGCGCGGAACATCAGGTACTCGGTGTTGTCCGGAGCCAGGCGGACCGCCTCGGGCGACCGGGAGCGGAAGGCGGAATCGGCGCGCGCTCTCTCGATCGCGGAAATGGAGGCGGCGGCCAATCCGGCCAGCGCCGCCGCGCCCGCCATCCGCGAGATGTCATACATCCGCATCACGCGAATTTTGCTTGATCGCCTGCGCGCGCGACCGTATACTCGGAAAGGCGTGTTTCGAAATTTTCTCGTCGCAATTTTTTCTCTCAGCGCCGCCTTCGCGGGCGATGCCGTGATCGGCATCGCCACCGCCAGCGGACATTTTAACGTGGCTTCGAGCCAGGTGTGGGGCAACGCCACGCTGTTCGAGGGCGCCGCGGTCGAGACCGGCGGCGCGTCGAGCGAACTGGCGCTGCGCAACGGCGTGAAGGTGCAGCTCGGCGCATCGTCGAAGGCGCGCGTTTTTGCCAATCGCGCGGTGCTGGAGCGCGGCACCGGCCAGGTGGCGGCGCCCGCATCCTATGAAATCGACGCGGCCGGATTGAGAATCGACGCCCAGGGCGCGCGCGTTCGCGTCGGCATCACCGATCGGATCGAAGTGGTTTCGTTCTCCGGCGCGCCGCGCGTGATGACGCAGGCCGGCGTCCTGCTCGCCGCCGTTCCCGCCGGACGCGCCATGAGCTTCGCCATGCAGGCCGGCTCGAGCGGTATCGTGACGCGGACCGGCTGCCTGTTATATAAAGACGGCCATTTCATCCTTCAGGACGAAAACACCCAGGAAGTGGCGGAGCTGCGGGGTTCCAATCTGGCGCCGGACACGGGCAACCGCGTGACCATCACCGGAACAGCCAGCCCGGATCGTCCGTCGGTGAGCCCCGCGACCCTGGTGGTAAACGTAACCGTCGTGAAGCAGCAATCGGCGGGCGGCTGTCTGAGTGTCGCCTCCCTGCTGGGCGCGAAAACGGAAGCTCCCTCGGGCGCCGGCGCGGCTTCCTCACCCCAGGCCGCAGCGCCACCGGCGACTCCCGCGGCTGGCGGTGGAGGCGGATTGTCGGCCGGCGCGAAGACCGCGATCATCGTCGGCATCGCCGGCGGCGCGGGCGCCGGAGCCGCCATCGCGCTGGCGGGCAAGAAAAGCTCCACCAGCCCCTAGCCGCGCGCTAGGTCTCGCGATAGCGGCAGAGCCCGATCATCGTTTTCGCGTCCTTGATCTTGCCCGCTTTCACCCACTTGCGAAGCTCGCCGGGGGTAAACCAGCGGGTTTCAATGCGTTCGTCTTCCATCGGCGTGGCGGGGCCGGCGGTCAGACCGGTGGCGAGAAAGATCGTCATTTTCTCCGCCAAAAAGCCCGGACTTGGATAGAATTCTGCGATTTTTTTCCACTTTTTCGCGCGATAGCCCGTCTCTTCGGCCAATTCGCGGCGGGCGGCCTGAAGCAGCGTCTCGCCCTTATCGACGCGGCCGGCGGGCAGCTCCCAGAGATACTGGCGCGCCGGCAAACGATACTGGCGGACCAATAAAATGCGCCCCCTTTCATCCACCGGCATCATCACCGCCGACCCGCCGTGGCGCACAATGGCGCGCTTGATCTCGAATCCGCCGGGATCGAGGGCGTGATCGAAAGTGACGCGGAAAATCGGCGTCTGAATCAGTTCTGCGGACGAAATCAGTTTCATTTTTTGCGAATGCTCTTTTCGAATTCGGCCAGCGGCAGGGTGTTCAGAACATCGGACGGCGCAAGCCATCCGCGCCGCGCCACCAGCACGCCGTAGGACATATGGAGCAGATGCCGCGGATGATGGGCGTCGGTGGAGATGACGAACTTGCAGCCTTTCGCTTTCGCCGCGCGCACCATCGCCGCGCCCAGATCCAGACGCTCCGGGCTGGCGTTGATTTCCAGATACACGTTGCGCCGCGCGGCTTCGGCGAAAATCAGATCGCAGTCGAAGGGAAACGGCTCGCGATGCAGCAACACGCGCCCGGTGGGGTGGCCGAGCACTCTTATATACGGGCATTCGAGCGCGCGCATCAGGCGGTCGGTCATCTCCGCCGCTTCCAGATTCATATGGCTGTGGACGCTGCCGATCACGAAATCGAGTTCGGCCAGAGCATCGTGGTCCAGGTCCATGGCGCCGTCGCGGCGGATATCGCACTCAATTCCGGAAAAGATCCGGATGCCGGCAGAATCCATTTCGCGAACCCGGTGCGCGAATTCGATGGCGCGTTTTTCATCCAGTCCATTGGCCATGGCGAGCGCTTTTGAATGATCGGTGATGGCGAGGTATTCATAGCCGCGCTGCCGGCACGCCTCGGCCATTTCTTCGAGCGTCGCGCGGCCGTCGGTTTCCGTGGTGTGCATGTGGAGATCGCCGCGGATATGGCCCAGCTCGATCAGCGCCGGAAGCCGGCCCTCGGCGGCCGCTTCGATTTCGCCGCAATTTTCCCGCAACTCCGGCGGAATCCAGGCGAGCCCCAGAGCCGCGTAGATTTCCTCCTCCGCCGCGCCGGCCACGCGCTGGTTGTTTTCGATCTTCGCCAGCGCGTATTCGCTCAGCGTCAGGCCCATTTTCAGGGCGCGCTGGCGCAGCGCGACGTTATGATCCTTGCTGCCGGTGAAGTATTGCAGCGCGGCACCGTAGCTTTCCGCGGGCAGCGCCCGCAGATCGACTTGCAGCGATTCGTGGCCGTAGCGGATGCTGGCCTTGTTGGCGCCGCGGCCCAGCACCTCCTGGCATTTCGGATGCGCGACAAATTTTTCGAGCGCCTCCGGCGCCGCGGGGCCGGTGACCAGCAGATCGAGGTCGCCCACGGTTTCGCGCCCGCGGCGGAGACTGCCCGCGGGCGTGATCCTTTCGATACCCGGCGCGGTTAAATATCCGGTCACTTCGGCGGCGGCCTCCTGCGCGAAGCTTAAGAGAAAACGGCCGGCGCGCTGGCGGTAGTGGGCGATGGAGCGCAGCACTTTTTCTTCGAGTTTGGCGCCCATGCGCGGAAGCTCGCGAAGCTTTTGCTCGCGGCAGAGCCGTTCGAGATCGTCGATGGTGGCGCAGCGGTAGGTTTCAAACAAAAGCCGGATGCTTTTGGGGCCGAGCCCCTGAATCTTTAAAAGCTCCAGCGCGCCGGCCGGATACTTTTCGAGCATCTCATCGCGGCGCTCGAAGCTGCCGCGCTCCTCGATTTCGGCGAGGACCAGGGCGATGCCCTTGCCGATGCCCGGAATATCGGTCACTTTCCGCGCCGGATCCCGGAGGATGGCGGAAATCTGCTCGGGATGCGATTCAATCACGCCCGCCGCGTTGCGGTAAGAGCGGATGCGGAAGGAATCCTCGCCGGCGACTTCCATCAGATCCGCGGTTTCGTAGAGAAGCCGGGCGATCGCGCGATTGTCCATGGGCTGATTCGATTTTAGCGAAGCATGCCGGAGGCGCCGCGCGGGCGGCGGGTGTATACTACGCTGCGATGACCCGGTTTCCATCGATTTTGCCTTTACTCGCGGCGGCGATGAGCTGGCCTGCGGGCGCGCAGATCGCGCCTCCCAACGAGCTCGGCGTGGCCATGGGTCACGTCCACCTGAACGTAAAAGATATCGAGGCGCAGCGCAACTTCTGGACCACCTACTTCGGCGCCCAGCCGCTGAAGAGATCCGGATTGACGGGCGTAAAAGTTCCCGGAATGCTGATCCTGTTCCGCCAGCAAACTTATACGCGCGGCGCCGAGGGCACGTCGATGGATCATTTCGGCTTCAAGGTGCCCAGCACCTCAAAGCTGGTGGCGCGCCTTCGCGAGGCGGGATACAAAATCGAGCGCGAGTTCAAAGGCACCGAGGGTTTCCCGAACGCCTACGTCATCGGGCCGGACGAAGTGAAGATCGAGTTGCAGGAGGACGCGTCGATGGCCGCGCCCGCGCTCGCCTACCACCTGCATTTCATGAACGCACCGGGCGATCAGATCAAGCTGCGGGACTGGTACGCCAAAAATTTCGGCGCGGTGGCCAGGAAACGCGGCCAGCACGACGCCGCTGACATTCCGGGCATGAATCTGACCTTCGGAATCGCGCGCCAGGCGCCGTCGTCGGGGACCAAGGGCACCTCCACAGACCATATTGGATTCGAAGTCAAAGATCTGGAGGCGTTCTGCAAACGTCTGGAGGCCAACGGCGTCAAGCTCGACGTGCCCTACCGAAAAATTCCCGCGGCTGGAATCGCCATCGCGTTCCTAACCGACCCGTTTGGAACCTATGTCGAGCTGACCGAGGGCCTCGACCAGTATTAGCCGCTAGGGCGCCGGGAGCTGCACGCCCTGATCTTCCAGAATGGAGCCGACGGCGCGCTGCAGCGCCGCTTTGGCCTTGACATAGGCGCTCTTCGCCGCCACCTCCGCCGAACGCGCCTGCGCCACGTAGCTTTGATACTGGATGACGAAGAAGGTGGTCGATACGCCCTCGTTGTAGCGGGTCTGCTCCAGCGCGAGCGACTGTTCCTGGAGCCTCCGCGTTTCGGCGGCCGCTTCGTAGGCGGCGCGCGCCCGGTCCATGGCGATCAGGGCGTCCTGCACTTCCAGTTGCGCCTGATTCCGCAACTGCCGCTCCCGGATCTGGGTTTGCCGCACCTGCAATTCATCGCGAACGGCATCGGCTCGTGCGATCCGGTTGCGCAAGGGCAGATTGAGCTGGAAGCCGATGGCGTAGGTCGGGTTTTTGCGCGTGACAAGCTGATCGAGGACGGCTCCGTAACCCCCGCTGAATCCGGCCGGGGCGCCGATCACCAGCGGCTGTCCGGCCAGGGCGTTGTTCTGCGCGGTGGCGACCAGGTCCAGATCGGGCCGCAAATTGTTGCGTGATCCCTGCAAGCTTTCGCGCGAGATTTCCACCTGGAGGGCGGCCTGCTGAAGATCGGGGCGGAGCTGGTAGGCTCCCGCGAGCAGTTGCTGGACCGGCCGCGGCGGCTCCGCGTCCGGAACCGGCAGCGGATCGGTGGGAACGATGCGCGCGTTGCGCACCTCGGCGTCCTCGGCGCCGCGCCGGGTGAGGACGTTTTTGAGGATCGCCTCCTGTTCGGCGAGCAGGCCGCGCGAGTTGATCAGATCCTGGAGGCTGGCCGAAACCTGCGCCCGCGCGCGGCTCAGCTCCAGCGGCGCCAGCGTGCCTTCCTCCACCTGGGCCTGATTGTCCTCCAGCAGTTTTTGGGCGAACGCCAGCGTCTCTTCTTTGACTTTCACGTCTTCGGCCAGCGCCACCAGATCGGTATACAGGCGGACGACTCCATAGACCACTTCGATGAGCTGTTGGCGGAACAACAGGCTGGAAATCTTTTCCTCTCCCGCGGCGATGCGGATGAAGCGGCGGTTGACGCGGCGTCCGAAACCGCGCAGCAGCGGCTGCGTCACGGTGAGCGCCACGTCGGAGCTGATATAGGGATTCACGGCAAAGGCCGTGGCGTTGGAGTTCGTCTCCGTGTTGTTGAAGGAGAGATTGAGGTTCGCGCCGCTGCTGAAACCCTGATTGACGCCGATATTGCCGGTGGTGATATTGCTCTTCAGCACCGGAACGCCGGCGGCGGCCGGAACCACTTCGTCCGTGGTTTGATGCGTCCAGCTATAATTTGCCGTCAGCAGCGGATCGAGCGTCGGCAGCGGCGGTCCCGACGAAAGAGCGATGGTTCCGAGCAGCGAAAGATTCACCTGCGGCTCGCCGAGCACGCCCAGTTCGAGCGCGTTGCTCGCAACCGTGGTTCCCGGCGCGGACTGCGTGGCGGCCTGCGTCAACAGCGGGCTTTGCGGGCCGCCGACGCCGGCCGGCGGCTGCGCCAGGGTGAACAGAATGCCGCGCGGCAGTCCGCCGCCTTCGGCGCGCCGCACCTCGGTCCGCGCCAGCGGGATCGCGTACCGCTCCAGCTCCACGTCGAGGTTGTTTTCAATCGCCAGGGCGATCGCGTCGCTGAGCGAAAGCGGCAGCGTGCCGCCGCGCAGCAGATCGTGAAAGCGGGGTGAATTCTCAAAATCCGGGAGCGCGACGTTCTCCGGCGAGTAAGGCCGGAAAATTCCGCGCGCGGCCGGTTCGATGCGGGGTCCGCGGTCCTGCGCCTGCGCAGCGGCCGCTAAAATCAACGCCAACCAGTGCTTCATGCATTCTCCAGAAGGTCTAGGATACCCAAGCGGCCGGCTGGGATTCCCAAAGGCCCGCGGGCGATATGCGATATTAGATTTCGCTCCGCTTGTTGACCTACAAGCTCACCCTCGAATACGACGGATCGAAGTACTCCGGCTGGCAGACGCAGACGAACGCGCGCACGGTGCAGGGCGAATTGCAGCGCGCCGCCGGGGAAATTTTCGGCGCCGAGGCCGATATTCAAGGATCGGGCCGGACCGATGCCGGCGTTCACGCGCTCGGGCAGGTGGCGCACGTCAAGGTAAAAAATCCGCGCCGCGAGCTGGCTCCGGCGGAGCTTCTGGAGGCGCTGAACGATCGCCTGCCTTCCTCCATCGCGGTGGTCGACGCGGCCCGGGCGGCCTCCAGCTTCCACGCCCGCCACGATGCGGTCGCCCGCGCGTACTTCTATCAGATCTCGACGCGCAAAACCGCGCTCGCCAAGCGCTATGTATGGTGGATCAAGCAGCCGCTCGACCTGGAAAAGATGAGCCAGGCGGCGGCGCACATCGCCGGACGCCACGACTTTGCGGCGTTTCGCGCGCCGGATCCCAGCCGCCGCGGGGAGTCCACTATCGTGGTGGTGAATTCGGCCGAAATCGGCCGCGACGAGCACCTGATCGTGTTTCGCATCGAGGCCTCCCATTTTTTATGGAAAATGATCCGGCGCCTGACGGGAGCGCTGGTGAAAATCGGCTTGGGCGAAGTCACCGTGGAGGAGTTTCGCGGCCTGCTTGAACGGGGAAGGAATCCGAAGCTGGATGTGGCGGCATGGACCGCGCCCGCCTCGGGGTTGTTCCTCGAATCGGTCCGATATTAGCGCAGGCAAACCGCGAACGCGTCCGTTGATGGGCGCCTGAATTTTCCGGGCGCTTGAGGAACGCAACTGCGCGCACCGGAGGAAGAGAGGGGCGCACGAAAATTTCCGGCGCCCTCCCGCGTGCGAGAAAACCGCGCTTACCAGCGGTTGCGCGAGCCGCCGTTGCGCGGCCGGAATCCGCCGCCCGATCCGCGTTCCGGCTTGGGCCGCGCTTCGTTCACGTTGAGCGCGCGTCCCTCCAATTCGCGGCCGTTGAGCCCGGCGATGGCGCGGTCCGCCTCGGCGCTGTTGCTCATTTCAACAAAAGCGAAGCCCCGGGCCTGGCCTGTATCGCGATCCGTGATCAGGTTCACCCGATCGACCGTCCCGTACGCTTCAAACGCCGACCGGAGCGAATCCTCGGTGGCGGCAAAGCTGAGGTTACCTACAAAAATGTTTTTCATTGTCTCTCTTCTTAACGTTTAATTGATAAATCGGGGCAGGATCGGACGAGGACGGCCAAGACCGGACTGATGCGAAAGTGCCAAAAACTGTACTCCTGAAACTATACCACAAAGCCACGCACGTTTTCCGAGCTTCTTCCCAAATGAAAAGAAGCTCTCATCCCAACGCATTGGCGATCCAGCCCCGCCTGGGAGGCCGGCGCAAAGCCAAACTATGGCAAAACAGACACAGGGAGATCGGCTAGTGTGTCTATTTAGCCACACTTATGACCGAGCAAGTCTTTTTTTTTCAGTAAACTAGCTTTGTACCCGAAACGTCATTACAATTACAGTTGGCAATTAGAAGTTGGTGTGAATTGGAGCCAGTGGAGGCCGCCTTTTGAGATTTGAGACAACGGTGCAGCGCCCGGTGGAAGCATCGGGCGTGGGTCTGCACAGCGGTGTACCGGTTCGTATCCGCATTCTACCCGCCCCGCCATCGACCGGCATCGTTTTCATTCGCACGGATCTGGACGGCTTCTCGATTCCGGCAAGCTGGCGCTATGTGCAGAAGGTGAGCTACGCCACCAGCCTGATGCGGCAGGGCGTCCTGATCTCCACAACAGAACACCTGCTCAGCGTTTTTTACAGCATGAGCGTGGACAACGCGTTTGTCGAAATCGACAATCTGGAGGTTCCGATTCTCGATGGCAGCGGGCAGCCGTTTGTGGACCTGATCCGTTCGGCGGGGGTGAAGCAGTTCCGGCGGAGACGTCGTTTTCTGCGCATCCGGCGGCCGGTTTCGGTGGAAGCGGGCGGCAAGCGGATCAGCTTTCTGCCTGCGGACCGGTTCCTGCTGACCTGCGACACCTTCTACGATCATCCGCTGGTGGGGCGGCAGATTCTCGAGATGGAAGTGACGCCGGAGCGATACGCGGCGGAGCTGGCGCCCGCCCGCACCTTCGGCTTCGAGTACGAGCTGGACCAGATGCGCCATATGGGCCTGATCCGCGGCGCGTCGCTGGACAACGCGGTGTGTTTCAATCGCACCTCGATTCTGAATCCGGGAGGCTTGCGCTTTCCCGACGAGTGCTGCCGCCACAAGGCGCTCGATTTAATCGGCGATCTGGCGCTGATCGGCAAGCCGGTGCTGGGGCACGTGATCGCCGAGCGGGCCGGCCATGCCATGCACTACGCGCTGGTGAACCGGATCATGTCGGACCCGACGCTGTACGAGATCCTGAGCTTCGATCAACTGGCGACGCGCGTGGCGCACGCGCTGGTGTCGTAGGAAAAAACTCAGGACCGTTCCACAATCACGGCTGTGCCGTAACAGAGCACCTCGGTGACGCCCTGCATCACTTCGGTGGCGTCATAACGCATGCCGATCACGGCGTTGGCGCCGAGCTGCTCGGCGTGCTGGCACATCAACTGGTAGGAGTGCTCGCGGGTTTTTTCGCAAAGATCGGTCAGCAGCGTGATATTTCCGCCGACGATAGTCTGCAAACCCGCGCCGATGGTTCCGAAAATGGAGCGCGACCGCACCACGATCCCGCGCACGATGCCTAAATTCCGCGTCACCCGATAGCCGTCCAGGTCGAACGCCGTCGTCACCAGGCTGTGATCCATGGCTGAATTATCGCATTCATTGCGCGCCGGACGCGGATCCTTCGCCTTTCAAAAATTTCAGAAGCGGCGGGAAAAACATCTCCGGCGCCTGCAGATGCGGGACATGGCCTAATCCCGGCAAAAGCACCAGCTCCGCGCCGGGGATGGTCTGGGCGATGTGGCGGGCGCGTTCGGCGAAATCGGGCGTATCCTGCTCGCCGCCGATCACCAGCGTCTTCACCTTGATTTTGGGCCAGTCGTAATCCACCGGATCGAGGTAGGTGATCTGCTGATAGATGGCGCGCACCATGGCCCACCGCGGCCAGTCCGAGGAGAGGGTGGGCGCGTAGAGGATCCGCACGTATTTCTCGTATTCCGGTTTCCAGGCCCCCGGCGGAAAATAGCGCCGGATGTTGGCGTAAAATCCCTGCCAGCGCTGATCGTCGGTCTGCGCCATCATTCTTTTATAGGAGTCTTCGGCGGAGACCCAGGGCCGTTCGTAGCGGGGATCGTGCAAGCCGATGGGGTTATAGATTACCGCGCGCTCGGTGATATCGGGAAACGAGGCCGCGAATCGCGTGGCCAGCATCCCGCCCATCGAGTGGCCGATCACTGAAACCTTGGTTATTCCCAGGGAGGTGATCAGCTTCCGGCTGTTCAGCGCCATATCGTGAAAATTGTAGGGGATGATCGGCTTGGATGACCGTCCGAACCCGATCTGGTCCGGCACGACCACGCGGAAGCCCTCCTGGCGCAGCCGGTCGATGATCGCGCCGAAATAAAATCCGCCGAAATTCATCCCGTGGAACAGCATCACGGTGCGCCCGTTGGGCTGTCCCGCGGCGGGAACGTCCATGTAGGCCATCCGGACGTCCTGGCCGTACATAGTCAACGGGAGATAGTGCACCGGATAAGGATAATCGACGTCCTCGTAGGTGATGCTCCCCGGTTTGATATCGGTGGGAGCCTTCCTCGCCGCATCCTGCGCCAGCGCGATCAGACCGCAAAACAGAAACACAGATGCCCGCATGTGCCCAATCATACCCCAGCGCCGGCTTCCCCGACGACGCGATGCCGGCGGCCGCCGCTACCGCTCCCGCGCGGAGGTGCTCGCCGGGGTGGTGTTCTTGTGCATCAGATATTTGTCGTACCAGGCGAGATAACGCTCATAGCGGTCGCGCACGAAACTGGGCCGGGTGATGCCGTGGTGTTCGCCAGGATAAATGATCAGTTGGGTATCGACGCCCAGGCTGCGCAGCGCCTGATACATCTGCTGGCCGCCCTGCACCGGGACGTTGAAATCCTGTTCGCCGCCGAAGAAGATCGTGGGAGTCTTGATGCGGTCGGCGTGCAGGAACGGATACGAAATCTTGACGTACGTGTCCCAGCCCTGTTTGGTCCAGGGCGGGCCGATCTCGTTATCGTACTGGATAATGTACTGGTCGGTGCCGTAGAAGGAAACGGTGAAAGCGGTGCCGGCGCCGCTGGTGGCGGCTTTGAAACGGGGATCGCTGGCGATCATGTAGTCGGTCAGGATGCCTCCGTAGCTCCAGCCGCCGACGCCCAGCCGGTCCGGATCCGCCACGCCCATGGCGATGACTCCGTTGACGCCGGCCTCCAGATCCTTTACTTCCAGATCGCCCCAATCGGCGGCGATCGCTTTTTGGTATTTTGAGCCGCGCCCGTCGCTGCCGCGATAGTTCATGCGAAGCACCGCGTAGCCGTGCGCGGCGAAGAACTGGGTTTCGAAGCTGAAGCCGTGCGCGTCCTGTCCTTTGGGACCGCCGTGAATGCGCAGCAGCAGCGGAACCTTCGTTCCCGGCTGATAGCCCACCGGATAGGTCAACAGGCCGTGAACTTCATTCCCATCGGCGGCCTTGAAGCTGACCTCTTCCGTTTTGCCGAGCTCCAGCTCGGCCATCACCTCATCGTTGGCGTGCGTGAGCTGGCGAAGACGCCAGTGATCGAGCGCGTAAATTTCGGCGTGCTGCGTGTCGCTTCCCGAAGTGACCACGGTGCATGCGCCGGCGCTCGAGGAAAAGTTCACGACCACGGGTTTCGACATCAACGGCTCGGCCGCGCCGCCGCTGAGCGGGATGCGCACCGGATAATGCGAGCGGTCGTCGGTGACGTAGGCGATGATCGCTTTGCCGTCGCTCGTCCAGCGCGGCGAATTGAAGCCGCGGTCCATATCCAGCGCGGCTTTTACCAGCGTGGGCGCGGCGGAGCCGTCCGCCGGCACGATCGCGATATGCTCCTGGCTGTAGGCGCCCCACTTTTTATCCTCCCCGGCCATGAACACGAGCCATTTTCCATCCGGACTCCATTCGGCGCGGCCGCCGCGGCCTCCGCCGGCGTGGACGCTGAACGGTGTGATCTGTTTTTCAGCCGAGCCGGGTTTGGCTTCGGCGATGTAGAGCTGCCCGCCCGGATCGCGATCCGGATCGGCGACGTGGTTGCTGCTGAAGGCGATCCATTTTCCATCCGGCGACCAGCTCGGCGCGCTCTCATCCCACTTGCTTTGCGTGGTGAGGCGCTCGGCCTTCTTCGTCGCCAGATCGAAAAGATAGATGAAACTATGGCGTCCGGAGAGCAGATAACCCTGCACGTCCTGCTTGAAGTGATAACGGTCGATGACGATGGGCTTGGGCGCCGGACCCCTGCCGCCGCGCCCGCCATTAGCCGGAGCGTCATTGGCGTCCGGGTCCGGATTGTTGGGATCGGGATCGCCGATCACGATCGCGATGCGTTTGCCGTCCGGCGACCACTCATAGCCCTGGATCCGGCCCTTGACATCGGTGAGCTGGAGCGCCTCGCCGCCGCTTAACGGAAGCAGCCAGATCTGGTTGCCGCGCGCGGGCCCGGGACGGGTGGAGGTGAAGGCCAGATATTTTCCATCGGGACTCCAGCGCGGCGAGTTTTCGCTTTGCTCGCTCGAAGTGACCTGGCGGTTTCCCGATCCGTCGTAGCCGATCATCCAGATGTGCGAGTTGCCGGGGCGGTCGTTTTTCACATCGATCTGCGACAGATCGTAAGCGACCATTTTTCCATCGGGCGAGCACTGCGCGTCGCGGACGTCCTTAAATTTGGCAAGATCGTCGAGCGAGAGCGTGCGGCGCGGCTGCGCAGAAGCCGCCCAGGCGCCGCAGATCCAGATCAACAGCAGCGTGCGATTCCGCATGGCAATAGTCTACAACTGTTTACCGCCCCGCGCGATGCGTGATGCCGCGGTCTTCGTTGACGGTCAAAAACTGATCCGCGGCCACCTGGCCCAGCGCCTGTCTGCTTCCGTCCGGCCATTCGATGCGGATCGACGCTGAGGTGTCCTTGCCCAGCCCGAAGGTCTGCGCCAGGTCGCTTTGCGAGCAGTAGCTGGACCCGCTGCGGACCATGCTCCACTGTTTGCCGGATGCGCTTTCCACCTGGATTACCGCGCCGATTCCGTCGCGATTCGATTTGGTTCCGGCCAGGCGAATCGTGATCCAGTGGTTGCGATTGCCGCCGTCGTTGCGGAACAGGTGCGCCGGTCCGTTGTTGGTGGAGACGAGGATGTCGAGATCGCCGTCGCGGTCGAAATCGGCGTAGGCGGCGCCGCGCGCCACCATCGGCTCATGGAAAGCCGCGACGTTTTCGAATTTTCCGCCGCCGAGATTATGGAACAGCAGCGGCAGCTCGCGATAGAACACCTTCGGCTGCACGCGGTTAATCTCATCCTCGATATGCCCGTTGGCGGCGAAAATATCCGGCCAGCCGTCGAGATCGTAATCGAAAAAGAAAGCGCCGAAGGTCAGCGAAAGCAGGCTGGCGCGGCCCACGGCGGAGCGCGGCGCCTCATCGACGAACAGCCCGTTGCCTTCGTTGTGATACAGGCCCAGCATCTGATTGGAAAAATTTCCCACCAGCAGATGCGCGCGGCCGCTGCGGTCGTAGTCGGCCGAATCCGCGCCCATGGCTCCGCGCGCGACGCCGTCCTCGCCGTAGGCGACGCCCGCCGCCATGCCCTCCTCGCTGAACGTGCCGTCGCGGCGGTTATGGTAGAGCTTGTTCGGCTGCGTATCGTTGGCGACGAAAAGATCGGGCCAGCCGTCGCGGTCGTAATCGAGCACGGCGACGCCGAGCGCTTTGCCGGACGGGTCGCCCACGCCGGATTTTTCGGTGGCGTCTTCAAAACGCCCGCCGCCGAGATTATGATAAAGACGCGACCGCGATCCCTTGTACGATTCCGGAGTGCAGTACGATTTGGTCGCGCCGTCGAGCGAGCACCACAGATCGAGTTTGGGCGACCATTCCACGTAATTGGCGACGAAGAGATCGACCTTGCCGTCGCGATCGAATCGAGCCAGGCAGCGCTGGTTCCGAATGCGGCGTTGGCGATGCCGGAAGATTTGGTCACGTCGCGGAACTTCCCGCGTCCCTCGTTGTGAAACAAATGATCGCCGCCCAGCGCGGTGAGGTAGACATCGTCGCGGCCGTCGTTATCGTAATCGGCGATGGCCACGCCCATGCCGTGGATTTCGATGTCCAGCCCGCTGCCGGCGGTGATGTCGCTGAACGTTCCGTCGTGATTGTTGCGATACAGCGCGGCCGTGGATCTCCGCCCGCGCGGGGTAAAATCCTTGCCGTTGACCAGCAAAATATCCGGCCAGCCGTCGCCGTCGGCGTCGAAAAACGCGCATCCGGAGCCGAGCGTTTCCGGCAGAAATTTTTTTCCGGAGCGCCCGGCGTTGTGGGTGAAACGGATCCCGGCCTCAGCCGTCACGTCGCGGAAGGCGACCGGCGATGCGGCGAAGGCGAGCGGCGCGACCAGCAGCAGCAGCTTCATGGGCGAATCGAGCTTTCGTGATCGTGGATGGGCTGCCGCTCGTTGTTATCCTCGGGACTGCCGGCGCGGCGGCGCGCGGTGATCGATTGCGAGGCTTCGTCGGCCTTGAAGCGTTCAAACAGTTTCTGCTCCCGCGCGGCGGTTGCGGCATCGCCCAGGCCGCGCGCGCACAGCATCCAGGTGTAGTGCATTTGCACGTCCTCGGGATCAACGGCGGCGGCCTGGCGAAGAACACCGATCGCGCCGGCGTAGTCGCGCTTTAAGAACAAAATGCGCGCGATCTGATTTAACACCACGCGGTCGCGCGGATACATCGCCCGCGTCCTTTCGAGCGATCGGAGCGCTCCGTCGTAATCGCCCTCGGTTTTCTGGATCTGCGCCTGGAAGAACCAGTTGCGGCCGTGATCCGGCGCGAGCTTCAGCGCCTGCGCCAGGTACGGCTTCGCCGCGTTGGTTTCTCCTTCCTGAATCAGCGCGCGGGCCACGTTCAGCCACCCGTCGGCGTAGTCCGGTTCGGCTTCGGTGACGCGCTGAAAGGCGAATTCAGCGCCTTTCAAATCGCCTTGCAGAAGCAGGCCGATGCCCCAGTCATTCCAGCGTTCACGATCCTGCCGGCGCGTGACCGGCGACCAGTTTGCGCGGCCAACAGGTAGCGTGGCGCGCGCCTCGGCCAGCGTCACCACCGGCACGTCGGGGATGCGGCCGCGAATCTTGCCCGAGACGTTGGCGGGAATCCTGTTGAACTGGTATTCGAGATTGTCGAAGGCGGCGGTGCGCAGTTCGGCGCGCTGGCCGGGTTTCGGCTCGCCCGCGTAGGCAAACTGCGTGTAGTACCAGGAAAATTTGCGGTAATTCAGACGCGCGGTGAGCTGAATCGGACCCCGGGCGTTCTTCGGCACCCTCACGAGGAAATGCGCGACATCGGCCGCGCCCGGCGGGATCAGATGCGCGTACAGCAGGCTGCGCGCCTGCCACGCGTTTCGTTTATTGATCGGATTGCCCGCCGCGTCGAGCTGATAGGAGCGATAAAAATGCGCGCCCGGCTCCACCGGGCCCTTGCCGTTTTCGGTAAGGTTGCCGCTCCAGAAAATCACGCGGCCATCGGCGTCGCAGGCCTGCAGCTCCAGCCACACGTCGAAAGCGTCCACGGTCCCGCCGGGAAAAAAGTGGCCGATCGCGCGGGTTCGAACCACGACATCGACCCGCACGGTGGCGCCCGGTTCGAGCGCGGCGCCGGAAGCGTCGATGGGCGCGGAAATTTTGCCGACATCGCGAATGGTAGCCGGCGCGGACGCTTCGGCCTCTTCGCCGACCGCGAAAGACGTGTTGGCCTGGATGGAATCGGTCCGGCGCAGCATCGCCGTTTCGCCGCGGCGATCCTCCACCGGAGCGATCGCGAAGATATCGGCGGTAATGAATCCGGATTTGAGAAACTCCTCCACGGCGCGCATCTGTTCCTCATCGCCGTTGGCGTAGGCCACCGCCATGTTCGCGGCCGCGAAGCGATGCGAATGAACCTTGCCGCCGCGATTGCCGGGATCGCGCGAATCGACCCGCGGCATGTGGCAATCGGCGCAGGAGCGCGGCTCCGGCGGGTAATAAAAAGACCGCGCGCCCTGCCCCGATACGCCGCTGGCCTGCCAGTTGTCGTAATCGTTGAAGCCGCGCAGCCAGCGATAGTGGTTCACCGGCGCATCCAGATGAACTTTGTGGCAGGCCGAACAGAACTCGGCCGGCTGCTCGCGCAGGAACGGCTTCAGAAACGTGCGCCGGTGCGGCTTCGGATTGGCGTACGTGAGAAAATCGCTGAGCGAGCGCAGCAGCGGATTGCGGCTGCTCGCCAGCTCATGCAGCGGCGGATATTCCACGGTGAAATCGCCGTTGCCCATCGAGCTTCCGACGTGAACGATGGCGTGGCAGGACATGCATCCGAGCCCGGCCTGCGCTTCCGGCGTATCGATCTGCTCCTTCGCCGGGCGGTCGAACCGGCCGTTAAAGAACATCGCGTGATCGTGGCAGCCGGCGCACCACCGGCTGGGACGCGTGCCCACGACGTCCTGCATGTGCTCGATCGATTTTCGATAGAACTGATTATTGAATGACGCGAAGTGGTGCATGGAGCTTTTCCACTGCGCGTAGATATCGCGATGGCATTCGCCGCACTGCGCCGAATCGAGGAAAAAGTTCGCGGGAATGATTTTTCCCGTCGTGGTTTGGGCCGAGGACGGCGCAAACGGCGAATGCTC
>JAJPIT010000019.1 GCA_021324615.1 Terriglobia bacterium
ACGCCGCAGAACTCCTGGTAGTCGATGAGTTTGGTGACCGTTGGATGATCGCCGCACACCGGGCACTGCGGATTGCGGCGAAGTTTGAGCTCGCGGAAGCGCATGGCCAGCGCGTCGTAGAGCAGCAGGCGGCCGACCAGCGGCTCGCCCACGCCGAGAATCAACTTGACGGCCTCGGTCGCTTGAATCAGTCCGATGGTTCCCGGCAAAATTCCCAATACGCCGCCTTCGGCGCAGCTTGGAACCAGCCCCGGCGGCGGCGGTTCCGGATACAGGCAGCGGTAGCACGGCCCGCCGGGATAGGCGAACACGGTGGCCTGGCCTTCGAACCGGAAGATCGATCCGTAGACGTTCGGCTTCTTTAAAATCACGCAGGCGTCGTTCACCAGATAACGCGTGGGAAAATTGTCGGTGCCGTCCACCACCAGGTCGTAACCGGACAAGATCTCCAGTGCGTTGTCGCTGGCCAGGGCGACCTCGTATTTGTCAATACGCACGTTGGGATTGATTTCGCGCATGCGGTCGGCGGCCGAATCGAGCTTCTTCCGGCCGACGTCCTTGGTTCCGTGAATCACCTGCCGCTGGAGATTGGTGAAATCGACGACGTCGAAATCGACGATGCCGATCCGCCCCACGCCCGCCGCCGCCAGATACAAACCGAGCGGCGCGCCCAGGCCGCCGGCGCCCACCAGCAGAACCTTGGCGTTCTTGAGTTTCAACTGGCCCTCCATGCCGACTTCCGGCATGATCAGGTGGCGCGAATAGCGCAGAATTTCGTCCTTGGATAACTCGCCCGGCGGCGCGGCGACGGCGGCCCCTCCCGCGATGCTGGGCACGATCGACAAGGTATCGGTGCTGGCGACCGGGGTCGCGTCGCGCTTCAGATAACGGATGTCCTCATCGTTCAGATAAACGTTGACGAAGCTGCGCAGGCGCCCGTCCTCGGTGAAAAGCTGCTTGCGCAGATCGGGAAATTGCGAAGTCAGCGCGCCCAGCACTTCGCCGACCGTCGAGCCGTCCAGCTCGATCGAATCTCTCTTTTCGGCGTATTGGCGCAGCGGTGTGGGAATCAGGACTTTGGCCATATCAATTCTTCTTTCTCCGCGGCGGTCTGATCGGCGTTTGGCAGAAAACTGGCCGCATGGTCGAACTTTCCGCCCTTCACCGATAGTACGACGAAAGAATACCAGGGACAGGAGTTCTCCAGATCGGTTTTCGAAAAATACGCGTCGCAATCCGGATGGGAATGAAAAATGCCGATCAGATCGAGCCCGGCCGCGCGGGCCTGGCGCTCGGCTTGGAGCAGATCCTCCGGGCGCAGCTCGTAGCGCGCGCCGCGCGCGCCGGCATAGGCGTTCTCCAGCGGCACCGCGCAGGTCACGCGCTTGGCGCCGTCCTCGATGCGTCCGATCATCGCGCCGCAGCACTCATCCGGAAACTGGGCTTCGGCGTGGGCGACCATCGTCTCCCAGGCCTGTTTATCAATTTCGATCATTTTCCACCGGGCCGTCCGCTATCCTTCATCATTCCAGAACGGCTCGCTCAAATATTTGGCCGCGCCGTCGCACAGCACCGTCACCACCAGGCCGCTCTTGCCCTCCGCCGCCAATCTCCGGGCGACCTCCCGGGCGGCATGAACATTGGCTCCCGACGACATCCCCACCAGCAGCCCTTCCTGGCGTCCCAGCCAGCGCGTCATGGCGTAGGCGTCCTCGGTCTCAATCCACAAATTCTCGTCGGCGAGCGCGGGATCGTAAATGCCCGGCACGATCGCCGTGGGCATGTGCTTCAAGCCTTCCAGGCCATGAAATCCCGACGACGGCTGCGCCGAAATGCACTGGATGCCCGGGATTTCGCGCTTCAGCCGCCGCGAGGTTCCCACGAAGGTGCCGCTGGTCCCCATGCAAGCCACAAAGTGGGTGATCGCGCCGCCGGTTTGCTCCAGCAGCTCGACCGCGGTGCCGTCATAATGGGCCTGCCAGTTGGCCGGATTATTGTACTGATCCGGATAAAAGTACTTGCCGGGATCGGCGTCGTAAACCTGCTTGCAGAGGCGGATCGCGCCGTCGGAGCCCTCGCCGGGGTCGGAAAATACCATCTCGGCGCCGTATGCCTTGAGAATCTGCTTGCGCTCATGCGAGGCGTTCGCCGGCAGGCAAAGCTTCACGCGATAACCCTTCACCGCTCCGATCATGGCGTAGGCGATTCCAGTGTTGCCGCTGGTCGCGTCGAGGATGATGCGATCGCGCGTGAGCCGGCCGGTCCGCTCGCCATCGAGGATCATGTTCAAACCGGCGCGGTCTTTCACCGATCCGCCGGGGTTGAAGAACTCGGCCTTGGCGTAGATCTCCACGTCGCGGAACTCGGCGTCGAGCTTGCTGAGCCGGATCAGCGGGGTATGCCCGATCTGGCTGAGAATAGAAGATTTAGACGCGAGATCGGACTTTACAAACGGCGCCGTCATGGAAACCTTTTCTGATTTTACCTAATGTCGGTCAACAATAGGGGCTACAACTATTAGAGCTTCGCCGGCTCATTCGGTTGCAGGCTGCGGAAAGACGACGCCCTGGGATCAACGAAAGAACGGCGCCAGGAGGTGGAATTCGGACCGGAAATGTTGGAGGACGGCGGCGCAGGCCGGTTCGTCGAGGCCTAAGGTATGGATGGATTGCGAACGGTCCGTGTCGCATTCCGAGACGGCCACGCCGGAGGAGTCCACATAGTGATCGGCGGCCTGAACCGCGCGGCCCAGCGAGAGCGGCTCCGCCGCGGAGTGGTGATCGAAGACCGCGGCGCGGATCGGCTCGGGAATCTTCCAGACCGCGAGCGCATCGGCGGAGAGCATCGGATGGGTGAAGCCGAGCACTTCCTGTTCGCAGTCCAGAAGCGAAGCGCCGCTGGAGCGCCGGAGCTCTTCGATCTGCTTGTGCTGGGGCGCGAGCGCCAAGGCGATGAGAAGGCGGCCGACGTCGTGCAGCAGGCCGGCGACAAAGGCGCCTTCCGGGTAATCGATGGGCAGGCGCTGCGCGAGCTCGTCGCTGAGGATCGCGACGGCGGAAGAATGCAAATTGAATTTCGCCATCGACCAGGAAGGCGGCATCGGAAGCTTGCTCCACATGCGCGCCAGCGACATGCCGAGAACGGCGTTGCGAACCTTGTCGATGCCCAGAATCGAAAGCGCGTGGCGCACCGAGGTGATATCGCCGCGGCGCGCGTACAGCGCGGAGTTGACCAGGTGCAAAATGTTCCCGGCGACCACGGCGTCTTTTTCGATCAGATCGCCGAGCTGCGAAAACGATACGTCCTCGCCGGCGAGCGAGGCGGTCAGCCGCTGGAGCGTCGCCGAGAAGGGCGGAAGATCGCCCAGGGCGCGCAGCGCCTTAGCCCGCAGGCCTTCGACCGGCTGCTGGACCGTATGAGTGAAGGCGACCACGCAAAGCTTATCGGCGGAGGCGGCGGGAGTGTGAGGAGATCCGGAAACGGCTCTACAATTTCCGCCGCAGGGACCGCCTCGCCCGGCCGAGCATCCGGCGCGCCTGCCTGCTCCACACCCGCGCCTGCGCTTGCCGCGCGGCGAGTCATCCGTACTTAAAAAACCACAGGATGAAGTACTGCGCCCCGGCGCCGTGGCGGTAGCGGGGCTCGAATCCGCAGCGCTCCGCCATATCGATGGTATCGGCCTCGGAGAACGGCACGCCGAGCCAGGTATCGTCGGGCGCCGACTCGGTGCGGGTATCGCCCTGCACCCAGAATTTGAACAGCGCTCCGCGGCGCAGCAGCCGATGCACCTCGCGCACGTAGCTTTCGATGATCTCGCGGCTCGGAATATGCTGGAAAACGATGGCGGAATACGCAAAATCGAACGGTTTTTCAGGCACCACGCGCAGATCGCAGCCGTTATTCTGATAAATATGCGCGTTGGGAAAATCGGCCACCGCGCGCCTGGCCTCCGCCACCATTTCGCCGCTGATATCCACGGCGTGGACCTCGCCGAAAACTTTGGCCAGCGCGCGGGTGAGACGCCCGGCGCCGCATCCGATCTCGAGCACGCGCATCTTGCGGGGATCCTTGCCCTGGCAGATGTTTCCCATATCGGTGAGGATATCTTCGGCCACCTGCTGCTCGCCGGAAGCGAAGAAATCCTCGTCGGTCCAGTCGGTGCGGGCGGTGTTGACGTAGTAGCGGGCGTTTTCGCGGGCGCGCTCATCCCAATCGCGGCGCATTTTCTCAAGCTGCTGCTCGACGGTCAGTTTCCGCGCCTGCATGGGAAAAGAGATGGTGGACGGCATGGGATTCGAACCCACGACCCCGGCGTTGCGAACGCCGTGCTCTCCCAACTGAGCTAGCCGCCCACTCTTGGGAGCTTTCATTTTATCATGGCCTCCGCCGCGGCGCGCGGCGCGGTCCCCAATCCACGACAACGCTGATAAACTGAATCCTCAAGCAGCCGGGCGCTGCGCGGGAGGAGGACATTATGACGTGGTATTACGCTGACGGGTCGCGCCAGGTGGGGCCGATTGAGGAAGCGGCGCTGGACGATCTGGTTCGCGCGGGCGTGGTGCGCGACGATACGCTGGTGTGGCGCGACGGCATGGCGAACTGGCAGCCTCACGGCCAGGTGCGCGGGGCGCGTCCGGCGCCTCCTCCGCCGGCCGCCCTCGATACCGGGTACTGCTCCGAATGCGGGCGCCCGTTTGCGATGAGCCAGCTTGTCTCCGTCGGCGCGGCCAGCCTGTGCGCCCAGTGCAAGCCGGTTTATCTCCAGCGGATTCCGCAAGCCGCGCAGGCGGCCGGCCCGCGTAAATTCGGCGGATTCTGGATTCGCTTTGTGGCCCGCGTCATCGACGGCGTGATTCTGGGGATCGCGCTGACGGTGGTCAATATTCCGGTCGAGCTGATGCTGGGAATCGGGCGCATGAGCGATCCGGCCGCGATCCTGGCTGCGGTCGGCTTTCTGGGGATTCTGTCGCTGATCGATGCCGCCGCCTGCTGCGCCTATGAAGTGTATTTTCTTTCCACCCGCGGGGCGACGCCGGGCAAAATGGTGTTCGGTCTCAAGGTGGTGCGCCCGGACGGATCGATGCTGACCGCCAGCCGGGCCCTGGGGCGCTACTTCGCGTACCTGCTCAGCGGATTCACTCTTCTGATCGGATTCCTCATGGCGGGATTCGACGATCAGAAACGGGCGCTGCACGACCGTATCTGCGACACGCGCGTCATTTTCGCGAGATAAAACGGCCTGAAGACTGCGCTAAAGGCTCCGCCCGGCGTTCAAAACGCGGAGCGGAAGCGCGGTTTGTCCCCGCGGCCTTTCAACCGCGCTAGAATGAAATTTGCAAACGCATGCACGGTATATAGATAAAGTTCTTGACGAACCACTATATATTGGGGCATCATTGCCCACAGCGGTTGAATCGGGCTCTTAAACACCCGGTTCGATGCTGGGCACTCAAGTCCGCCACGCAAGACGCGGCGGCCCCACTGTTGAATCGGGCCCTTAAGCACCCGCTTCGATGCTGGTGAATTCATGAAGGAAGGCAATCCATGGGACAATCAGGCGCGGGCGCGGCAGTGAAAAGCAGGGAAAAACTTCGTCCGGTACCGGTTTCGGAACGAGTTGGCGTGAGGTTCGAGCGCTATTTCACGGCTCGTCTGGAACCCGGCAAGACGCCGTATGACGCGATCAAGTGGGAGCTGAGGACGGCTTCCATCGGCAACGATAAAGGCGCGGTGATCTTCGAGCAGCGCGATGTCGAAGTCCCGGCGGAGTGGTCGCAGACCGCCACCAATATCGTTGTCAGCAAATATTTCTACGGGAAGATCGGCGCGCCCGACCGGGAGACGAGCGTGCGGCAACTGGTGCACCGGGTGGTGGATACCATCGCCGGATGGGGCGCCGAGCAGCGCTACTTCCGCACGGCCGAGGATGCGGCCAACTTCCGCGACGAGCTGGCGCACCTGATGCTGACGCAGAAGGCGAGCTTCAATTCGCCAGTGTGGTTTAACGTCGGCGTCAAGGAGGCTCGCGGCTACGGATGGTATTTCTACGAGGCCTCGGCGATGGTGAAGCGGCTGCAAAAGGGCGAAAACCGGCCGCAGTGCTCGGCCTGCTTCATCAATTCGGTGGGGGATACGCTGGAATCGATTCTGGATCTGGTGAAGACGGAAGGGATGCTGTTCAAGTGGGGTTCCGGCACCGGGACCAATCTTTCGACGCTGCGCGAGGAGGAGGGCTTGCTTTCCGGCGGCGGCCGGGCCTCGGGACCGCTCAGCTTCATGAAGGGCTTTGACGCGTTCGCGGGGGTGATCAAAAGCGGCGGCAAGACGCGGCGGGCGGCCAAGATGGTGATCCTCAACGCGGATCACCCCGATATTGAAAAATTCATCTGGTGCAAGGCCAAGGAAGAAAAGAAGGCGCACACCCTGATCGAGGCCGGCTACGATGCCTCGCTGGATGGCGAGGCGTACAGCTCGATTTTCTTTCAGAACGCCAACAACAGCGTGCGCGCCACCGACGAGTTCATGGAAGCGGTGATCCGCGATGACGAGTGGTGGACGACGACGCGGCTGACCGGAGAAAAAAAGGACCGTTACAGGGCCCGCGATCTGATGCGGCAGATCGCCGAGGCGACGCATCAGTGCGGCGATCCGGGCATGCAGTTCGACACCACCATCAACCGCTGGCATACGTCGAAGAACACGGCGCGCATTAATGCCTCCAATCCGTGCTCGGAATA
>JAJPIT010000060.1 GCA_021324615.1 Terriglobia bacterium
ATATCGCGATGGCATTCGCCGCACTGCGCCGAATCGAGGAAAAAGTTCGCGGGAATGATTTTTCCCGTCGTGGTTTGGGCCGAGGACGGCGCAAACGGCGAATGCTCGCCCGCGCCTTCTTCGTTCATCGAAAGCGGTGCGCTCGCGGGATTTTCGATGCGATCGGCCGGATCGGGATGAAGGCGCCGGTAAATCCCGGCGGACGCCGGTAGAAAAATAAAAATCAGAGAGGCGGCGAGAAGCAGAAGCCGGTCCGCGCGCGATCGCGCGATGAAAACGGCCAGCGCCGCGGCCGCGATCGCGATGTGCGCGATCAGAATCGCCCGGTGATCCCAGGTGTTGCCGCGCGCGATCAGATACGCCGCGGGAATCGCGGACACAAACAGGATTCCGGCTTCGAGCGGGAATTTGCGCAGCGCCACCACAGCCCAGACCGCCAGCGCCGCGCCGAGCGCGATATGAAGAAACACGTTCGCAACATAAAAGATGGTCGCGTGCGCGAAGGCGGCGAGATAGCCCGCGTTTACGGCGAGCGCGGCCAGGCCCCAGATCGCGAAACGGCGCGTCTTCATGGCTCGCTCAGCGGGCGGATCAGGCGCAGCGCCGGCCTGGTGTTGTATTCGCGCAGATAATTTTCGTGTTCGGCGTCGCGCGGGTAATGTTCGGTTTCCGGATACGGATAGCGGCTCATGCCGTGAAAAGGCAGCGGCTCGACGGACTGCGAAAACGCCGTGTTGGCGTCGGCATCCTTGGCCCAGCCGTCCACCAGCAGAAGAAAGTCGCGGGTCCAGCCGGGCGGCGGCGGCGTCAGATGAGCCGCGTCGAAGCGCATCGCGATCTCATCGCCGGAAGCCATGATCACCATTTGATCATCGGAGGCGGCCAGCAGCTTTTCGACCGGCCCGTACCGGGTGTAATTTCCCGGCGTCGGATTCCACATCGAAAACGGCGCGGGATTCCGATAGTCGTAATGCTCGGGCTGTTTCCGCGCGGCATCGATCGCCGCCCTGGAGAATCCGCGGAAATGCAGTTCGGCCGCCAGCATCGGGATCTCCGTGAGGCGCGCGGGCGGCGGGGCGCTGTCTTCAACCAGAAAGATTTCATCCCAATAAACGCACAGATTCGTGACGATGCGGACTTCGCGCGACGCCGAAAGAAATTTGCCGGTCAGGTCCACGGCGATCGGCTTGGGATCGCCCGACGGGATGCCCATGTCCTCGATTACGGTTTCCCAGTTTCCGTCTCTATCCTTCACCTGAAGATAGGGGAATGTCAGATCGCGGTGCTCCTGGGCCGCCGCGAGAAAAGTGCTGCCATCCGGCCAGTCGAACCAGCCATAAAGGATGAGCACGGCGCGATTGTCCGGCGCGGCGGAGCCGAAATTGAGATCGAGATGATGCATTTCCGCGGCCGCCGCCGCATCGCGCCGGAACGAATCGGGATAAACCGAATCGCGGCGCAACAGCGCGGACGTGACGTCGGCGCCGTTCTGATCTCGCGCGGCCACGGGGTAAATCCGATTCTTCACTCCGAACAGGCGGAATTCGGGAAACGGCGGCGATTTGAATTTTTCATTGGTGACGATCTCGATGTCCGAGGGATGATCCACCGCCAGCAATTTGATCTGATCGATGAAGGATACCTCGCGCAGCTCTTCGGTCAGCCGGATCTGGTATTGGCCCTTGCGCGCGGCCAGCGCGCCCGCCGGAATCGCGACGTATTCCTGATGATCCACGGGAAAATATTGGCCGCCGCCGGAGCTTGCGCCAAGCGGCGATACTCCCAGCACATCGGTGAGGAACTGGAATCCGCCGCCGTTCCAGGTGAAGATCATCGGGCAGGAGCCGGCCAGCCGCGGCGCTTCTTTTATCGAAACGATCTTGTTCGCGGGCTGACGGATTTCATTCTGAATCAGGCCGTTTGGCCAGGTTATGCGAACCACGTCCGCCTGCGCGCGCGAACCGATGCGAAAAACCAGCGGGATGCCGTTGTAGATCTGTTTTTCGTAATACGCGCCCGCTTTCACCTCCACTTTGGAGCCGATGGCGGTCTTGATGTTTTTCACGCCGGTGAGCGCAATCTCGATCCAGTTGCCGTAGTCGGGCGTCGCGTCGCGCAGCAGCTCGAGCGTTTCTCCGCGGAATGACGGAATGCTCAGGCGGCCGCTGCCGTCGAAATCGGCGCCGCGCGGGATGTGGGCCGGTTTTGGCGCGGCTTCGAACTTCCCGCGATTCGCCAGATAGAAATCCGGATCGGCGATCAGGTCCGTGCGGCCGTCGCGGTTGAAATCGTACGCGAACAGGTTCGCGGCCCCGGCGCGCAGCGCGTCGATCGGAACCGGCCGATACACACCGCCGAGCAGATCCCGGTACAAAACGCCCGCCCGATCGGCATAGGAGACGATCAGATCGAAGCCTTGCGTATCCGGCTCGAGATCGAATCGCGTGGCAGCGATGGCGCGGCCCCGGGCGAATGGGAAGAGGCGCGTCTCATCGCTGAATCCGGCCGATCCGTTGTTGCGCAGCAGCTTTGAATCGTCGCCGATCAGAAATAAATCCAGATCGTAGTCGTGATCGAAATCGAGCCAGACCGCCTGGCGAAATTTGCCGGAAGCGAGATCGGCCTGCTTGCGAAATTTTCCGTTCGCGTTGCGGTAAAGCTCCGCCCCGCGCGAGGTGATGACGCACAGATCGGGGAGCCCGTCATTGTCGAAGTCGCCGGGCGCAATCGAGACGATATCGTGCAGTTGTTCCAGCCCGGACCCGCTCGCCTCGCTCCGGCCGTTGCGCAGAAGAACCGCGCGCGACGCGGACCAGGCGATCAGGTCGGGCCGCGCGTCCAGGTTCATGCGGATCGGCGCCGCGCCGCGAAATCCGCGGCCGGCCGGTTCGGCGCGATAAACAGAAGCCGTAAGCGGAGCCGGCGGGGACGGCGGGGGATCGTAGATTTCGGCATACCGGCTCCAATCCATATCCTCGGGAACCGCCGCGCCTTCCTGTTCTTTCTTGAGCTGCTGGAAAACGCGCAGCTCGCCATCCGCGGCGGCGGCCCGGCCCGCCTGGCGGTACAGGCCATAAAGCTGAAAGTGCGGCGCGGCCAGATGCGGATTCAAATCGCGCGCCGTCTCGAACTCTTGGATCGCGCCCGTGGCGTCGCCTTTCGATTTGAGGATCGTTCCGATCTGGTAGTGCGTTACCGGCTCGTCCGGAACCAGCCGCTCCATCTGCCGGAATTGCGCCAGTGCCTGATCGAAATCGCCCTGCTTCTTATAGGCGATCCCGAGATTGAACCAGGTGTGCGGAACCCGCGGATCGAGCTGCTGGGCTTTCTGAAGCTCCGCGATCCCGCGCCGCGTTTCACCGGCGCGCAGCAGCGCCAGACCGTAGTTCACCTGCTCGCGAACGGAGCCCGGATCGAGAGCGAGCGCTTTCTGGAACTGTTCGACGGCCTGTTTTTCGGTCGCCGGATTTTCGTAAAAAGCCTTTCCGAGCGCGCGATAGGCCGCCAGTTGCGCCTGGTCCGGGGTCTCGCGCTGGGCCAGCAGGGGCAGTCCGAAGCACACCAGAGTCCAGGCGGTGGATCCCAGTCGGCGCATTCCCTTGAGCATACTTCAAGCGGCGCGCAAGGTCCGGACCGCCCTGGGCGGAAACCTGGCGGCCGTTGCCGGCGTCCAACGTTGAGCGTAGAATCAAGGTGAGGTATTTGAACCGCATGAGGCCTGTCGCTTTCCTCACTGTCTGCTGCGGGATCGGCTCGGTCTTCTTATTGACGGCCGGCCAGACTTCTCAATCGGGCCAATCGTCCTCCTCCTCATCGGCGCAGCCGCAGAAGCGGGAGACGGTCGCCCGGCCGATGACCGAACGCGAGAAGAAAAAGCAGGAACAGAAGCTCAAGAAAGAGCTGGAAACGCCGTGGAAGAACTGGCTGAATCAGGAAGTCGCCTACATTATCACGGACGAGGAAAAGAAAACGTTTCTGGGCCTCAAAACTGACGAGGAGCGCGAGCAGTTCGTCGAACAGTTCTGGCTGCGGCGCGATCCGACGCCGGACACCGAGGAAAACGAATATAAGGAAGAACACTACCGCCGCATTGCCTACGCCAACGGGCATTTCGCCTCGGGCATCCCCGGCTGGAAGACGGATCGCGGCCGCATCTACATCGAATATGGCCCGCCGGACGAGATCGAATCGCACCCCTCCGGCGGCACCTATGAGCGGCCTTATGAAGAAGGCGGCGGCACGACTTCGACCTATCCGTTCGAAATCTGGCGCTACCGCTACATCGAAGGGATCGGCACGAACGTGATTTTGGAGTTCGTGGACACCACCATGACCGGCGAGTATCACTTCACCATCGATCCGTCGGAAAAGGACGCGCTGCTTTATGTTCCCGGCGCGGGCCTGACCATGATGGAGCAGATGGGGCTCGCCTGCAAGACGCAGCGGTTCCAGCGAACCGACGGCACCCATCTCGGCACCGGATCGATGCCGCTGCCCGAGAGCATGAACGAATTTAACCGGATCGAGCTGATGGCGAAAATTTTCCAACCGCCGGCGGTCAAGTATAAGGATCTGGAAGCCGCCGTCAACTCGACCATCAAGTACAATTTGCTGCCGATGAAGGTCCGGGCCGATTACGTGCCCATCACCGATTCCTCGGTCCTGACTCTGATCACCATCCAGTTCGCGCGCAAGGATCTGCAATGGAAGCAGAAGGACACCGTTTCGACGGCCAGCGTGAACCTCTACGGCCGGATTACGACCATGTCGGGCCGCCCGGCCAACTGGTTTGAAGAAGCGATCACCCAGGATCTGCCGACCGAGATGCTGCAACAGGCCGAAAACGGATCGGAGATGTATCAGAAGGCCATTCCGCTGAAGCCGGGACGCTACCGGCTGAATATCGCGGCGAAGGACATCGTGGGAGGCAATCAGACCACCTACGTGACGGCGCTCGACGTGCCCCACCTTGATGAAGATAAGTTGTCGGCGAGCTCGCTGATTCTGGCGGACCTGATCGAAAAAGTGCCGACCAAGAGCATCGGCACCGGCCAGTTCGTGATCGGGACCTCCAAGGTCCGGCCGCGGATGGACGCCACTTTCCAGCGGAGCGACAAACTGGGCATTTATCTCCAGCTTTATAACTTCCAGCCCGACGAAAAGACCAAGAAAGCCGATGGAACCGTGGAATATCAGATTGTGAAGAACGGCTCCAAGGATCCCGTGTTCACCTACAGCGAGCCGGTGACGTCGCTGGAAGGCGGGGCGGCGCAGGAGACGATTGAAAAGCGCCTTCCGCTGAGCTCTTTTGAGCCAGGAGATTATACCTTGAACATCCGGGTCACCGATAAGAAGCGAAACCAGACGCTGAACGAGTCGGCGTCGTTTAAGGTAATATAACAATTTAGTAAACGCGGGAATTGATGCGGACGCATCCCACAGCCGCCGGCGTTTTCCGGGGTGTATTGCTCCTGGCGGGGCTGGCTGCGCCGTCTTTTGCGGGTTCGCTGTCCGGCGGGATTCTCGGCCAGGTGAGAGATTCGGCGGGCGTTGGCCAGATGGGCGCCACCGTTCTGCTCTACGACCGCTACGACCAGCTTGTACGCCGGGCGATGACCAACGAAGACGGAAAGTTCGCCTTCGACGGGCTGCCCCCGAGCATTTATTCCCTCCGTGTGACGCTGGCGAGCTTCGTGCCGGCGCTGCGGCGCAACATCGCGGTCGCCGCCGGATCGGAAAACCTGCTGCAAATCAGCCTCACCAATCTGTTCAGCACGGTGGAACTGGTCTCCTCGGGACCTTCGCGGGGATTGCTGCTGAGCGACGACTGGAAATGGGTGCTGCGGTCGTCGTCCTCGACGCGTCCCATCCTGCGGCTTCTGCCCGCGCCAGGCAGCTCGCGGACCACCGCTTCGGCCAGCTCTCTGTTTTCCGATACGACGGGGTTGTTGAAGGTCACCGCCGGCGATGGCGAATCGTTCACCGCAGGCGGCCAGGAGGATTTGGGAACCGCCTTCGCCGTGGCCACGTCGATTTACGGAACCAGCCGGCTGCAACTGAGCGGCAACGTCGGATACATCGGAAATTCCACCATCCCCGCCGCCGGGCTCCGCGCAACCTACTTCCACAACGCCGGCGGTGAAACCGGACCTCAGGTCACGCTTACCGTGCGCCAGCTCTATCTGCCCAATCACGACGGCGCCGATAACGGTCCCGCGCTGCGCACCATGGCCCTGGCCATCCGCGACAGCGTCGATTTGACCGATCAGTTGCGCGTCGAGTACGGCATGACCACCGAATCCATCTCTTACGACGAGCGGATGACGTATCTGAGCCCGTTCGCGCGCGCCACTTACGATTTGGGCCCGCGGGGCGTGGTCCGCCTGGCCTACTCGGATGGGGAGCAGCCGGCGTCCTTCGCCGCGCCTGCGGCCCCTGCCTCGGCCGAGCCCGGCACGGCCACGGCCGCGCTCAACAGCGATCTGGCGGCTCTGGCGCTGCTGCCGCGCATTTCCCGCCGCGACGACCGGTTGCAGGTGCAGCGCACGCAGAGCGTGGAAGCAGGTTATGAGCGCGCCATCGGATCGCGCACCTATTCGGCCAGTTTCTATAGCGAATCGGCCGATAACGCCACCCTTATGCTCGCCGCCGCGAAAGGATATGTGCCGTGGACCGATTCGCTGCCCGATTTGGGATCGAACGACCGCATCTTCAACATCGGCAGCTATAACCGGCTCGGCTACACCGCCGCCGTGAAGCAGCCGCTGGGCGAGCGCGGCGAGCTTTCCCTCGCCGGCGGATACACCGGATCGCTGGCCGCCGCCCCGACCCGCGGCGACTCGCCCGACGGCAACGGCTCCGGCGATCTTCGCGCCTCAATCCGCGAAGTGGCCCGGCCCTGGGCCGCCGTGAGTTTCTCCGATACGCTGCCGGTGACCGGAACCATCCTCACCACCACCTACGGAATCACCGATTCCCACGTATTGATGCCCGATCATTACTACATGACCCAGAACATCACGCAATCGGCGGGCTGGAATGTGCGGATCCGCCAGCCGCTGCCGTTGTTTGGCGGGCTGGGCGGCCGGCTGGAGGCGACCGCTGAGTTACGCAACCTGCTCGCGCAGGGCTATCTTCCGCTGCCTAGCTCCGGCCAGAAGGCGCTGCTCACCAACTCGCCGCGCGCCGTCCGCGGCGGCCTTGCGTTCATCTTCTAAAGAGCCTTTAGGTTCCGCAGTTACAGTACGTTAGTTCACATACTTTCCCATTGACACGATGGGCAGGCGTGAGTCACAATAAGTTCACACTTTCCTCGTCGGAGGCAAAAATGAAGCGCAGTTTTCTTTTGGGAGCTTTTCTGCTCTGCGGACTGGCCGCGCATGCGGGGGAGATCCCTGCCGGAACCATCACGTTGGATTCGGTTTCGCCCACCAAGGATATTTTTACGGGCAACTGGGATTGGTGGTATACCATCTCGGTCACCGGCGGAGGCAAAGACGGCCTTGCCGACATCAGCTCGGTGGAGATTTTCGATGTCGCCGGCGTCACCGCTGCCGGCGGGCCGTGCTTTGGCTTTTGCGGATGGTCGGCGAGCTTTACGGCGCTAGGCGGCAATCTCTTCGATGTCACGTTCACCAATAATTCCGACAAGCACGGATCGAGCCTGGACGGGTTCTGGATCGAATCGACGTACAATACCGTCGGCGAAGCCAACTACAGCCTGGTGTATAAAGATCTCGATCCGTCGGGCGTCGTTGGCGCGCCCGCTATGACGCCGGAACCGGGCACTTTTTTGCTCACCGGGCTGGTCCTGGCCGGACTTGCCGGCATGGCCTTGCGCCGGATCTGAACCGGCCGCGGGGCGGCGCTATATCCGCCCTTCGCATTAGGTGACGTTGGCTTCCAGCGTGCCTACTCCCTCGATCCGCGCCCGCACGCGGTCGCCGCGTTTGATTCGCGCTCCTTTGGGGCATCCGGTCGAAATCAGATCGCCCGGATACAGCGTCATATATTCGGAGTGAAAGCGCACCAGCTCGTACGGGCTGTGGCGCATATTGCTCACGAAATCGCGCGAGCAGATGCCGCCGTTGTGTTCGGTGATCACCTCAAGCCTGCTCACATCCGCGATTTCATCCGCCGTCACGATCACCGGGCCGAAACTGAAAAATGTGTCGATGCTCTTGGCGCGGGTTAAATAACGCGGGTTCTTCCGCAGCACATCCAACGCGGTCAGATCAAGCGTGGTGGTGTAGCCGAAGATCACGTCCTTCACCTCTTGGGCGGGCACGGCGCGGCATTTTTTCCCGATAATCACGCCGAGCTCGCCTTCGGCGTCGACGTCATCGGAAACATGCGGCGGCGGCAGCACGATCTCGCCGCCGGGCCGGAACATGCAGGAAGCCGGCTTCATGAAGCTGCCCGGCTCCTCCGGCTGCACCGCGTTGATATCCTCGGCGTGTGTTTTGTAGTTCAGCCCGATGCACCAGATCTTTGGCGGCACGTCATAGGGCAACTGCGGCGCCGCTTCGGAGAACGGAATGGTCTCGATTCCCTCCAGAGTGCCGATTTCGCGCTGCGCTCCCGTCTGGATGATGGCCAGCACATCATCCGGCACGCGCAGGCCGAGCCGGGCGTTGATCGTCTCCACCGGCGCGATTCCGCGCGGGGTGACCACGCCGGCGTGCTTCTGATTTTGATATTCAAAACGGATAAGTTTCATCTTGCATACGATAGCGGCTTTCGATGACTCCTTGTCAAACTGCCGCCGCGCGGAATCGAGAGAATCGGCGTGAGATAGACTAAGTATCGCCATGACCCTTGCGCGAGCGGTTTGGTTTTTGCTGCTTGTCCTGCCTCTCGGCGCGGCGGTCGACTTCAACCGCGACATCCGGCCGATCCTCTCCGATAAATGCTACGTCTGCCACGGCCCGGACGCCAAATCGAAAAACGTGCCCTTCCGCCTGGATAGCGAAGCCGCCGCGAAGGCCGATCTGGGCGGCGGCCGGCGCGCCATCGTGGAAGGCGACCCCACCCGCAGCGAGCTGATCCGGAGAGTGACGGCGGATGCGCCCGCGCGGCGGATGCCGCCGGTTTCTTCGGGCTTGAAATTAACGGCGGGCGAAATCGCCACGCTCAAACAATGGATCGCCGAGGGCGCGCGCTGGCAAAAACATTGGGCGTTTCTTCCGCCGGTGCCGCCCGCGATTCCGCCGGTGAAGAACACGTCGTGGCCTCGCAACCCGATCGACGCGTTCGTCCTCAGCCGTTTGGAACGGGAAAGTCTACAGCCGTCGCCCGAGGCGAGCCGCGAAACCCTGATCCGGCGCGTTTCGCTCGATTTGACGGGCTTGCCGCCGGCGCCCGCCGAAATCGACGCCTTTCTGCGCGACCGCTCGCCCGATGCTTACGAAAAGGTCGTCGACCGGCTCCTGGCCTCGCCGCGCTATGGCGAGCGGATGGCGTTCCGCTGGCTCGATAACGCGCGCTACGCCGATTCCAACGGCTATCAATACGACGGCGAGCGCAGCATGTGGCGCTGGCGCGACTGGGTGATCGGCGCCTTCAATCGCAACCAGCCGTTCGACCAGTTCGTGCTGGAGCAGATCGCCGGCGATTTGCTGCCGAACGCCACGCTGGATCAGAAGATCGCCACCGGATTCAACCGGAATCACCGGGCCAACACCGAAGACGGCATCATCCCGGAAGAGTACGCGGTCGAATACGTGGTGGACCGCGTGGAGACGGCTTCGGCGGTTTTTCTGGGCCTGACGCTGGGCTGCGCGCGCTGTCACGATCATAAATACGATCCCTTCACGCAGCGGGAATTTTACCGGCTGTTCGCGTACTTCAACAATGTTCCGGAATCGGGCCGGGCCATGAAGTACGGCAATTCGCCGCCGCTGATCGCCGCGCCCACGCCGGACCAGCAAAAATCTCTGGCCGAGCTCGACGCCCGCATCGCGTCCGTCGAAGATTTCCTGCGCCGGCGCGAGCCGCGCGCGATGCCCCGTAATCTGGAGACGGTCGGCGCCGATTGGGCGCCGTCGCGGCAGTTGAACTTCGTCCTCGGTCCGCAATCGGCGAAGGCGGTGGATGGGACCGCGAAGTTCGAGCCGGGACGCGTCGGGCAGGCCGCCGCGTTCGACGGAAAGATTTATTTCGAAGCGCCGCGCGCCGCGCAGTTCGATATTGAAGACCCGTTCACCTTGTCCGCCTGGGTCTGCCCCGATGGGACGCCCGATGGCGGCATATTGACCCGGATGGTGGACGATCCGAAAGGACGGGGCTTCGGCCTGCACCTCGATCACGGCCTGGTTCACTTCCATATGACCTACGCCTGGGCCGACGATGCGATCCGGATCGAGACGGAGCAGCCGGTTTCCTCCGGCGAATGGCACCAGATCGCCGTGACGTATTCCGGCTCGCGCACGGCGGACGGCGTTCGGATTTATATCGACGGCAAGCCGCAAAAGACGAAAGTTCTGCTTGACTCGCTGTGGCGTCCGTTTCATAACGCCGGCGCGAATTTCGCGCAGCCGCTGCGCATCGGCGGCGGATGGGGACCGCAAAGGCGATTCCGCGGGCGGATCGAGGACGCGCGGGTTTATTCGCGCGTGCTCGATCCGGAGGAGGTCGCGGCTCTGGCGGCCGGCGAACCGGTCGGGCGGATCGCCCGCAAGCCGGAGACGGAGCGAAGCGCGGCGGAACGGCTCGCGCTGCGGTCGTATTATCTGGAAAACGCCGCCCCCGCCGAGCTGCGCGCCGCCTTCGCCCGTCTCGCCGTGCTTGAAGACGAACGCGACAAGATGGTGCGCGCGTTTCCGACCGTAATGATCATGGCCGAAGCGTCGCCGCCCAAAAAGACCTTCGTTCTGACCCGCGGCGCCTACGATCATCCGGCCGAGCAGGTTTCCCCGGGCGTCCCCGCCGTGCTGCCGCCGCTTCCCGCTGGCGCGCCGGCCAACCGCCTGGGATTGGCGCAATGGCTGATTTCTCCCGGCAATCCGCTGCTGGCGCGCGTCACCGTCAACCGCTTCTGGCAGATGTATTTTGGAACGGGCATCGTCAAAACGGTGGAGGATTTCGGATCGCAGGGCGAGTGGCCCTCGCATCCGGAACTGCTCGACTGGCTGGCGGCGGAATTCGTCCGCAGCGGATGGAACGTGAAGGCGATGCAAAGGCTGATCGTTACCAGCGCGGCGTATCGCCAGTCCTCGCAGGCATCGCCGGAGTTGATCCAGCGCGATCCGGAAAATCGTCTGCTAGGGCGCGGGCCGCGGTTCCGGCTTCCCGCCGAGATGATCCGCGATTCCGCGCTGGCCGAATCCGGACTGCTGGTGGAAAAAATCGGCGGCCCTTCGGTGAAGCCGTATCAGCCCGCCGGATTGTGGAAAGAGATCGCGATGCAGGATACCGGCGACTACGCCCAGAGCCACGGCGGCGATCTGCACCGCCGCAGCCTGTACACCTACTGGAGAAGAACCGTGCCGCCGCCGGAGATGGTGAACTTCGACGCGGCCAATCGGGAAACCTGTGTGGTGCGCGAGACGCGAACCAACACGCCGCTGCAAGCGCTGAACCTGATGAACGACGTCACGTTCATTGAGGCCGCGCGTTTTTTGGGCCAGCGCATGATGAAGGAAGGCGGCGCGACCGACGAAGCGCGGCTCAGCTACGGCTTCCGCATCGTCACCGCGCGCCGGCCCGGCGCAAGGGAGCTGGCGATTCTCAAATCCAACCTCGCCTATCATCGCGAGTATTTTTCAAAACACTCGCCGGACGAGTATCTGGCGCAAGGCGAGGCGCGCGCGGATCCGTCGCTGGATGCGCGCGAGCTGGCCGCGTACGCCTCGGTGGCCAGCCTGATGATGAACCTGGACGAAGCGGTGACCAAACAATGAATCCGATCGAAGACCGCAAGCTGCTGCTGACGCGCCGCCACTTCTTCGGCCGCTCCAGCACCGGAATCGGCGCGGCGGCGCTGGCCTCGCTGTTCGCAGGCGAGGCGCGCGCCGCGGGCGGCCTGCCCGATTTTCCGAATTTCGCGCCCACCGCCAGGCGTGTGATCTATCTTTTCCAGCACGGCGCGCCGTCACAGCTCGACCTGTTCGATTACAAGCCAAAGCTCAAGGAGCTGCGCGGCGCCGATCTGCCGGATTCGATCCGCAAAGGCCAGCGCCTCACCGGAATGACGGCGTATCAGACGCAATTTCCCACGGCGCCCTCGATTTTCGAATTCGCGCAACACGGCCAAAGCGGGGCCTGGCTCAGCGAACTGCTGCCGCACACGGCCCGGGTCGCCGATGAGATGTGCATCATCCGCTCGCTTCAGACCAACGAGATTAATCACGATCCCGCGGTCACGTTTTTTCAGACCGGCTTTCAGATCGCGGGCCGGCCCAGCCTCGGATCATGGCTGGCCTACGGGTTGGGCAGCGATTGCGAGGACCTGCCGGCGTTCGTCGTGATGGTTTCGCAAGGCGTCGGCGGCACACAGGCGCTGGCCGACCGCCAGTGGGGCAGCGGTTTTCTTCCCACCAAATACGCGGGCGTGAAATTCCGCTCCGGCGCCGAGCCCGTGCTCTATATTTCGAACCCGGCGGGCTACGATCAGACGGCGCGGCGGCGTTTTCTTGACGATCTGGCCGCGCTGAACCAGATCGAAGCTGCGAATTATCAGGATCCGGAAATTGCGGCGCGCATCGCTCAGTATGAGATGGCCTTCAAGATGCAAAGCTCGGTTCCGGATTTGACAGATTTATCGAAGGAGCCGCCGGAGACCTTCGAAATGTACGGGCCGGATTCGCGCAAACCGGGAACGTACGCGGCCAACTGCGTTCTCGCCCGGCGGCTGGCCGAGCGCGGCGTGCGCTTTGTTCAGCTTTTTCATCGCGGCTGGGACGCGCACAGCAACCTGCCGAAAGAAATTCGCGGCCAATGTCTGCAAACCGATCAGCCGACGGCGGCGCTGATCCAGGATTTAAAGCAGCGGGGATTGTTGAAAGACACCCTGATCGTCTGGGGAGGCGAATTCGGCCGCACCGTTTATTCGCAGGGCACGCTGACCGAGACCAACTACGGCCGCGACCATCACCCCCGATGCTTCACCGTGTGGATGGCGGGCGGAGGCGTCAAGGGCGGGCTCACCTACGGCGAAACCGACGATTTCAGCTACAACATCGTCAAAGATCCGATGGATGTGCACGATTTGCACGCGACCATCCTGCACTGCCTGGGCGTGGACCACACCCGCCTGACTTATAAATTCCAGGGGCGGCACTTCCGGCTCACCGACGTCGCCGGCAACGTCGTTAAAGCGCTTCTGGCCTAGAGCCGCCGCTCCGCCTCCTCTGGCGCTCCGGCTCAAAAATCGCCATTGACAGCATCCAAGAACACCCTTAACATCTAGGGTGTGCCGCCTCTCAGCAACTCGCTTGAAAACGCGGATCGTTACCGCCCGATGATTTTCCTGCTGGATGATTCCGATGCGCGCGCTATTAACCCGCCCCGGAAAGTCTTTCGCCGGCTCCGCCGTGACCGGCGGCGGATTTTCCGGATGTATGCGGCTGAATTTCGCCGCGAATCGATTCGGGTGATCGAACAGCGTCTGGCCGCGATCGGGAGAAATGGGGAATGGGACGATCTCGGTCCAGCGCTGGCGCGCGCCGGAAAGCTCGCCGGTATCTGGTTATCTTTCTATAAAGCCTGGGCTTTGCACGGCCTGCACCTGCAAAATGCGCCGGCCATCGTCAGCGCAAGCCTCCGGGGTTACGAGCAGCTCTTCGCTCCAAATCCCGCTTAAGTTGCTCGACGGCGAGCAGCGCCTGTTCGCGCCGGATAAGATTTTCGCGCTCCTCGGTGGAAAGCGGCGGAGGCTGCGGAGGGATTTTTTCGCCGGCTGGACTAAGCCGAACAATCCATGCGGCATAACAGGCAATTGCGGTGATCAGAATCGCGAAGCCGGCGCTGCGCCGCCCGATCCACTCCAGGTTCATTAAGCCGAAAATAAGCGCATTTAGCGCCAAATAAGCCGCCAAAATGACGCTATGGGCGATGGTATTCGGCCGCAGCCGGATCCGGAACGGGAAATACACCACCACCGACAGCATCGCCACAATCGCCAGTGCCATTCCCACATCCCGCTGAGCCAGCGTGTAGGCGGCCTGGATGAGAGAATGGTGCAGCGGCTGGCGGACGTCCACCCCCAGGGTCGCCAACGCGACCATTGCCGCCAAAACGCAAATTCCGCGGAGAAAAATGCTCCCCCATTTGCCTAAATCCGAAATTTGCGCGCGGGCTCGCGCGTAAGATTCGAAAACGACGCAACTTTGCAGTAAAAGCAGCAAAATTCCCGACCACGACCAAACCTTTTCGTAAACTTTTGTATCTATTCGTAAAAATTGAAGGGCTGCCAGATCGCGCGCGAACAGAAATAGAAGGTAAGCGGTGAAACAACGGAAGGAGCGAGCCAGCCCGGCGAACATCAATCGCACCGCAAGCGCGACTTCCAGAACCACGGAAAGATAAGCCAGCGCAACCATGACCGGGCAGTCGTTCTAACTGCCCGGATTGTCGCATACATCGCGCCGGAGTGTCTACGACAAGTTAGTACAGGTTGCCCTCGACCTTACGCCGCCTGCGCCACCAGGTCCTTGGTGCAGGGGTTGCACGGGGGCGGCGGAAGATCGCGCTCAGCCACCAGATCCTTGGTGCAGGGGTTGCACGGGGGCGGCGGAAG
>JAJPIT010000066.1 GCA_021324615.1 Terriglobia bacterium
CTTAATTAATTAAGTGGCCGCTCTGGGATCCTGAGCCTGCGCGGGGTTCCGAGGGCGTCATTTTTGCAGGATAGGCTCTCCGGCTTCCGCCTGGAGCGGGAGGGCCGAGATCTATCAGGCTAAGCCGCTTCGTTCTTGCCGGTTTTTTACGGAGCGGACGAAAACCACCGAACCGGAAACGCACGTAGTCTTGCCGCGGCAGACTTTTCCGGACGCGGGTTCGACTCCCGCCGCCTCCACCACAGCTTTGCACGCCGCCGCCGTTGCGGGCTGCCTGACCCGATGCCGGGGGGCGAGCTGGCGCGGCTCATCCTTGTCCGGCCCGGCCAGGGCGGGTTCCTTCCATTCAAAATTCTCCCGCCGGAGGCGATAAGCAGTCCAGGTACACGGACCCACATGCTAGACATTCTCATCGTTGACGACTCCGCGGCGATTCGCAAGATTTTGCAGCGGGTTCTCAGGCAGGCGGAGATCCCCATCGGTAACATTTATGAAGCCGGAGACGGCAAGGAGGCGCTGGAGACGCTGCAACGGCAGCAGATCGGCCTGGTTCTTTCCGACATCAACATGCCGAATATGAATGGGTTGGAGCTGCTCAGCCATTTGAAGGCGACCGATCCGTGGAAGGAGCTTCCGGTGGTGATGGTCAGCACCGAAGGCAGCCAGGCCAAGGTGCTCGAAGCCGTGCAACTCGGCGCGGCGGGATATGTGCGGAAGCCGTTCAACGCCGAACAGATCAAGGAGAAGCTGGCGCAATTTTTTTAAGACGCGCCGGCGAATCATTTATGGAGAATCGCAGTCAAATTTCGCGCGAAGAGGTGATCGGCGCGATCAAAGCCTCCACCGAGGAGGTTTTCTCGACCATGCTGGGCCTGGAAATTGAGGCCGGCGAGACGCCGGTGGAGATGGCGGTGGCGGCCTCGCCGACTTCGGGGCTGGTGACGCTGATCGGGCTGGCTGGCCCGTGGTCGGGCACGGGCAGCGTGGCGTGCACGGGGGCCTTTGCGTGCACCATGGCCTCCCATCTTCTGGCGTCCCCGTTTGAGAACGTCAACGAGGAGGTGCTGGACGCCATCGGCGAGATCACCAACATGATCATCGGCAATGAAGACGGCGCTTGAAGAGAAGCTCGGCGAGATGGGGCTGAGCACGCCGACGGTGATCTTCGGCCGCAACTTCCAGACGCGCAGCGCGCGGATTCAGGAATGGACGGTGGTGCCGTTCCGCTGCGGTGAAGAAACCATGTACGTTCAGGTGTGCCTGGCGCCCACGGCCGGCGAATCCCCGCGCGCGGTGCGGCTGGGCTTTCAGATTCCCCAGATTCTTGCGATTTGAAAGGAGCAGAAGGGCCGGTCCGCCGCGGACCGGCGCCCAAGGAGAAGGAATGCGAAGATCACGATTCACCATAGGGCAGAAGCTGGCCGCCGGGTTCATGGTTATGTTGACCGTAACGGCCACTCTGGCGCTGACGTCGGCGTTGTCCATGCGCGACATTGGCCAGCGGTTTGAGAAATCGGCGGGGTCGGATACGACCAAGCTGGAGCTGATGGAGGAAGCGGGCGCCGACGCCGCCGAGATGCTCTCGGCGCAGCGCGCGGTGCTTCTGCGCGGCTACCTGAATCAGATGGGGATGGCGCAGCAGAATCAAGGCGTATTTGAAAGCTACGCCCGGCAGCTCTCCGGCGTGCTGGACCAGATCCGGCCGATTCTGATGACGGAGCAGGGCCAGCGGGACGCCGCGGCGCTGACGTCCGAACTGACGGCCTCGGTGGAGGCGGAGCGGCAGATCTGGGAGCTGCTGCGCAAGCGGAATTTCCGGGAAGCGTGGTCGATCTATGAAAAGCGCGTGCTTCCGCTGGAGCCGCAGATGAAGGCCGCGGCGGCGGATGTCGTGGCGATCCAGAAAAAGATGATTCAAGACGATCTGGGCGCGGGGCGGGAGAGCATCGCGCGCAGCCGCTGGATTTCAGGGCTGGTGATCGTGATTTTCCTGGCGGCGGGAACGGCGGTGCTGCTGGTGGTCCGGAACTCGACGGCCGCGCTGCGCCGGCTGGCCCTGGAGCTGGGAGATGCGCGGGCGCAGGTGGCGAGCGCTTCCACCCAGGTGGCTTCCTCCAGCCAGACGCTGGCGCAGGGCGCCTCCGAACAGGCGGCTTCGCTGGAGCAGACAGCCGCCTCGGTGGAGGAGATCACCTCGATGGTGAAGAAGAACGCGGAAAACGCGGGCGCGGTCGCCGGCTTGATGAGCGACACCGAGAGGCTGGTGAAGGAAGGCAACCAAACTCTGGAGCAGATGGTGATCTCGATGCACGAGATCAATGCCTCCAGCGACAAGATCGGCAAAATCATCAAAGTCATCGACGAGATCGCGTTTCAGACCAATATTCTGGCGCTGAATGCGGCGGTGGAGGCCGCGCGCGCCGGCGAGGCGGGCATGGGCTTTGCGGTGGTGGCCGATGAAGTGCGCAATCTGGCGCAGCGCTCGGCGCAGGCGGCCAAGGACACCGCGGCGCTGATCGAGGAGTCGATCCGCAAATCGGGCGAAGGCAGCGTCCGGCTGCAACAGGTGACGGAGGTGATCCGCGCGATCACGGAAAGCTCGGCCAAGGTGAAGGTGCTGGTGGATGAGGTGAACCTGGGCAGCCAGGAGCAGGCGCGGGGCGTGGAGGAAATCTCCAAGGCCATCCAGCAGATGAATCAGTTGACGCAGAGCACGGCGGCCAGCGCGGAAGAGGGCGCTTCGGCGAGCGAGGAGCTGTCGGCCCAGGCGTCCACCATGGGCCAGGTGGTGGAGCGGCTGAGCGAACTGGTGGAGAAAGCGCACCAGGCCGATGCCATGGCGGCTGCGGTGCGGCGGGCGGAGGGCAAAAGACCCGAACCGGAACGGCGCGCCGAAGCCAGGCCGCGGGATCCGGCGCCGCCGAAAACCAGGCGCGGGGCCATTCCGCTCGAGGAAGAGTTCACCGAGATTTAAGGAGAAACAGAATGGCATTGGCGACAGCGACCCCCGACAGCGCCGCGAAGAACGATTCGCGCGCCGGAAAATATCTGACCTTTGTCTTAGGTAAAGAAGAGTTCGCCATCCAGGTGCTGCGGGTGCGCGAGATCATGGGCGTGCAGGAGATCACGCAGGTGCCGCAGACGCCCGCTTATGTGAAAGGCGTCATCAATCTGCGCGGCAAGGTAATCCCGGTAGTGGATCTGCGGGTGAAGTTTGGCATGCCGGAGCAGGAATATTCGGCGCGCACCTGCATCATCGTAGTGCAGATCGACGAGGGCGGAGCGCGGATGCTGACCGGCGTGGTGGTGGATGAAGTTTGCGAGGTGCTGAACGTGCAGGGCTCGGAGATCGAGGACACGCCCGAGTTCGGCCGCGGCGTGGCGACGCCGTATCTGCTGGGGATGGCCAAGATCAAAGGCAAAGTGAAGATCCTGCTGGATATCAACAAAGTGATGAACGCGCGGGAAATTCACGGGCTGGCCGGCGCGCTCGCCTGAAGCGGAGCAGGCATGGCGGAGATGCCGGTACAACTCAACGAGCTGGCGCGCGATCCGGAGCTGATCAACGACTTCGTGGTCGAGGCGGGCGAGCATCTGAGCAACGTCGAGCTGCAACTGCTCGCGCTCGATCAGGACGCGGCGAACGCGGAGGCTCTGCACGCGATCTTCCGCGGCTTTCACACCATCAAGGGACTGGCGGGATTCCTGGGCCTGGATCCGATTCAGGAGGTGGCGCACGAGATCGAAACGGTGCTCGATCTGGCGCGCAACGGGAGCTTCCGGATCACGCCGGCGCACATCGACGTGATTCTGGCCGGGAAGGATTATCTGGACCGGTCGCTGGCGGCGCTGAAGCAGATGCTGGAGACGGGCAACGCGCCGGCGCTGGCAGCCGACCAGCAGTTGCTGGCCTCCATTCGCGCCTCGGCCCAGCAGACGCGGCCGGAAGCGGCGGTGCCCGCGGCGCTGAGCGCGCTTTCGGCGGCGCAGGAGCCGGAGCCGGCCGAGCGGGGCGCCGAGGCGCAGGCGATCAAGGTCGATACGCAGAAGCTGGATTTTCTGGTGGACATGGTGGGCGAGATGGTGATCGCGCAGTCGCTGGTGAAGCACGATCCGGATCTCGCGCTGGCCGGAAAGCCGCGCCTGACGCGCAATTTGGCGCAATTGTCGCGCATCACCGCCGAGGTGCAGCGCACGGCGATGTCGATGCGCATGATCCCCATCCGCCAGCTCTTCCGCAAGATGTCGCGGCTGGTGCGCGATCTGTCGCGCAAGACCGGAAAACAGGTCGAGCTGGAATTGTTTGGAGAAGAGACGGAGCTGGACCGCGGAATCGTGGAGAATCTGGCCGATCCGCTGATGCACATGGTGCGCAACTCCATCGATCACGGCATCGAAACGGCGGCGGAGCGGGCGCGCGCGGGCAAGGACGCCACGGCGCGGGTGACGCTGCGCGCGGCGCATCAGGCCGGCTTCATCCTGATCGAGGTAAGCGACGACGGCCGCGGCCTCGATGCCGCAAAGATTCTGCGCAAAGCTCGCGAAAAGGGGCTGGTGGAGGACGGCGCCCAGCTTTCCGAAAGCGACATCTACAACCTGATTTTTGCGCCGGGCTTTTCCACCGCCGAGCAGATCACCTCGGTCTCCGGCCGCGGCGTCGGCATGGACGTGGTCAAGAAGCAGATCCTGAAGCTGCGCGGAAAGATCGAGATTCACTCGGCGCCGGGCCGGGGCGCGACCTTCTATCTGAAGCTGCCGCTGACGCTGGCGATCATCGACGGGCTGCTGGTGGGCGTCGGCGGCGAGCACTACGTGATGCCGGTCTCCGCGGTGCGCGAGATGTTCAGGCCGCGCGAGGAGGCGATCTCGACGGTGGCCAGCCGCGACGAGATGGTGCTGGTGCGCGGATCGCTGCTGCCGGTGGTGCGGCTGCACCGGAAATTTGGCGTGCGCCCGAAATCGGAAAAATTGTGGGAAAGCCTGCTGATCGTCACCGAAGCCGAAGGCAAGCGCTTCTGCCTGGCCGTCGACGAGCTGATCGGCAAGCAGGAGGTGGTGATCAAGAGCCTGGGCGAGTCGCTGCGCCATGTGCGCGGCGTGGCGGGAGGCGCGATTCTGGGCGACGGGCGCGTCGGCCTGATCCTCGATCCGGACGCCCTGTTTGGAAAGGCCGCGGCGTGAGCGCGCTGGAAACGCCGGTCCTGCGCGCGGCGGATTTCCGCAAAATCAGCGCGCTCGCCCGCGAAAAGTTCGGCTTGAATCTGCCCGAGGGCAAGGAGGGTCTGGTGGCCGCGCGGCTGGCCAGGAGGATTCGCGAAGGGCGGTTCCGCGGGTTCGAGGAGTATTTCCGCTGGGTCACGGCGGACCAGACCGGCGAGGCGCTGACGGCGCTGATCGATTCGCTGACGACGAATCACACCTCGTTCTTCCGCGAGCCGGCGCACTTCGACTTTCTGCGGGAGCGGGCGGCGGGGGAGTTTCGCGAACGGCCGTCGCTGCGGATCTGGAGCGCGGCCTGTTCCTCCGGCGAAGAGCCCTACACCATCGCCATGACGCTGCTTGAGGCGGCCCGCCAGACGCCGTGCCGGTGGGCGGGCGATGTGCAAATCCTGGCGAGCGATATTTCGACGCGCGTTCTCGACAAAGCCCGCGCCGGCGTGTATGAAGCCGCGCGCTTCGACCAGATGCCGGAGGAGCGCCGCCGCGCGTTTCTGCTCAAGGGGACCGGAGCGCGCCAGGGATGGTTCAAGTTGAAACCGGCGGTGATGGATCTGGTGCAGTTTGAACGGATCAACCTGATCGGGCCGCTGCCGCGCCGCGCCTTCCTGTTCATCTTTTGCCGGAACGTGCTGATGTACTTCGACCGGCTCACGCAGCAGACCATCGTCGCGCGGCTGGTCGAATGCCTGGAGCCCGGCGGGTATTTTTTCGTCGGGCACTCGGAAACGCTGAGCGGCATGGAGCACCCGCTGAGCTACGTTCGTCCTGCGACGTACGTGAAGGCGGGACGGAGGGGAGTGTGACGCAGGTCGAAAAACAGATGACGGTCGGCGTTTCCGACTGCAAAGTCACGGACGATCCGGAGGGTGTGCTGATCACCTATGCGCTGGGTTCCTGCATCGCCGTGGCGGTGCACGACGCCGCGGCTGCGGTGGCCGGGCTGCTGCACTTCATGCTGCCGGAGGCGTCGATTGATCCGGAGAAGGCCGCGCGAAACCCGTATATGTTCGCCGATACGGGCATTCCGCTGCTGCTTCAGGAGGTGTTGCGGCGCGGCGGCAAACGCGAGCGTCTGGTGGTGCGGATCGCCGGCGGCGCGCAGGCGCTGAACGGGCACGAGCTGTTCCAGATCGGAAAGCGCAACCATCTGGCCGCGCGCAAGCTGCTGTGGAAAGAAGGGCTGCTGGTCAAATCGGAAGCGGTGGGCGGCGGCGTATCGCGCACCGTGCGGCTGGAGGCCGCCACCGGGCGCGTGCTGGTGCGGGAGTCCGGCCTGAACGGCGCCTGGCCGCAGACGGAAAGGAGCATGACGTGACCATTCTGATCGTGGACGATTCGCCGGTGATGCGCGGCTTCGTGCGGCGCGTGATGTGCCTGGCCGGATTCGATCAGGCTGAGTATCTGGAAGCGCCGGACGGAGCCGGCGGGCTGCAAAAAGCGCGCTCGGCGCGCGTCGATCTGGTGTTGACCGATATCAACATGCCGGGCATGGATGGCGAGGCGTTTCTGGCGGCTCTGCGCGCCGATGAGGCGTTGCGCTCGATTCCGGCGGTGGTGATCTCCACCGACGCGACGCGCGACCGCAGGGAGCGGATGACCGCGTTGGGGGCGCGCGGCTATATCGCCAAGCCGTTTTCGCCGGAGGCGCTGCGGGAAGAAGTCGGGCGCGCCTTGGGAGGGCTGCCGTGATCGCCGCGGCGGATTTTCTGGCGGCGGCGCGGGCGGTCGCGCAAGACGTGCTGGAAACGATGTTCTTTTCCCCAGCCGAGCCGGTGAGCTGCCAGCATGCGGAGGAGTTCGTCGCCGTGCGGGTGGCCTTCCAGGGTGGCGAGATGTCGGTGATGATCTCGCCGGAGCTGGCAGTCGCCGCGAGCGCGGCATTTCTGGCCGAAGATCCGGGCGGCGTGACGGCGGAGCAGTTGGAGATGGTGAGCCGAGAGCTTGCCAATATTCTTTGCGGCGCGGTGTTGAGCCGCCTGCATCCGGAGGAGCGCGTGGCGCTGCGTGCGCCGGAAATGGCGGCGCCGGATTTCGGATCGGGCGCGGAGGTTCACCAGTGCTTTGCGACGCCGGAGGGAAGGCTCGCCATCACCGCGCGCCTGGATTGCGCATGAGCAGCGGCAAGATTCGCGTCCTGATCGTGGACGATTCGGCGATTGTGCGGCGGGCGCTGTCGGAGATCGTCGGCTCGCATCCGGACCTGGAGGTGGCGGGCACGGCGTCGGATCCCTTCGTCGCCCGCGACAAGATTCTTTCGCTCAAGCCCGACGTGCTGACGCTCGATATCGAGATGCCGCGCATGGACGGGCTGACGTTCCTGAAAAAATTGATGCGCTATCATCCGCTGCCGGTGGTGGTGATCAGCTCCCTGGGGCAATCGTCGAGCCAGGCGGCGCTGGAGGCGCTGCATTCGGGCGCGGTGGATGTGGTGGCCAAGCCGGGCGGTCCATATTCGGTGACGGAGCTGCGGGATCAACTGGCGTTGAAGATCCGGGCGGCGGCGGGCGCGCGCCTGGACCGGCCCCCGGCTGCGGCGGAAGCGCCCCCGCGCGCCGAGTCCCGGCGGAGGGGCGTTTCGCTGATTGCCATTGGCGCGTCCACCGGCGGAGTGGAGGCGCTGCGGGCGGTGCTCGCGCCGCTGCCGGCGGAGATGCCGCCGATCGTGGTGGTGCAGCACATCCCCGCGGTTTTTTCGCGCGAATTCGCGCGGCGCCTGAATGACATCTGCAAAATTCGGGTGAAGGAAGCCTCGGACGGCGATGCGGCCGAGCCGGGGCTGGCGCTGATCGCTCCGGGAAACTTTCATATGAGCTTGCGCGGCGCACCCGGGGCGTATCGCGTGGCGGTGCATGGCGGCGATCCGGTGCTGTATCAACGTCCGTCGGTGGATGTGCTGTTCGATTCGGCGGCGAAGATCGCCGGAGGGCAGGCGCTGGGCGTGATCCTGACCGGGATGGGCGCCGATGGCGCGGCGGGGATGCTGCGGATGAAGCAGGCCGGCGCGCGCACCATCGCGCAGAACGAAGCCACCTGCGTGGTGTTCGGGATGCCCCGCGAGGCGATCCGGATCGGCGCGGCGGAGGAGATCCTGCCGCTTGATCGAATCGGCCCGGAGCTGGCGCGCTACGCGCTGGCGGCGGTGTAGCCGGACTGCGCGGCGATTTCGCGCGCCACGATCAAGCCCTGCGTGAGCATCAGCGGCCATAGCGTCTTTCGAAACACCACTTCGCCGCGCTCGCCCACCGCGGCGAGAACTTCTTCGTAGCCGAGCGGCCGCTCGTCCGGGAATTTCCACTGGCCGATCGCTTCAAGAAACCCGCGGGTGAGGCGGTAGAGCAGCGTCGGCGTGGGAAAGGTGATCAGCACGATTCCGCCTGGTTTGACCAGCCGGAAATGGGCGAGGATCGCCTGCCGGGTCTGCTCGGGGCTGAAGTGCTCGATCAGGCCGGCGCTGAAAACGGCGTCGGCGCGCACCTCCAGATCGAGCGAAAGAACGCTCTGCTGGTGCAAATGAACGATCTCCCCGGCGCGCTCGGAAAGAAGCGACAAGCCGTAGCGGTTGGTGTCGATGACGTGATAGGCGGAGCAGCCGATCGCGGCGAGGATGGCGTCCAGAAAGCAACTGTTGGCGCCGCCGATTTCGACGATGGTGGCGGGCGGGCTCAGGCGCGACCGCAGTTGCCCGACGATGACCGAGGCCGTGTATTTCCGGGTGAGTTTCGCGGTGGCCGGGACGTTCTTGTAATAGGAGTCCCAGTCGGTGGCGGCGGGGGCGGGGCGGCGAGTGAAGACGAAGTCGCGCTGGATGGCGAAATTGGCGATAAACAGAATTCCTTCGGCGGCGAGTTTGGCGGGTATCGCCGGCCAGCCGAAGCGCAGGTGCAGCAGTTCAAGCAGGGCGTAGGATAAAAATCCGTTGGCCGCCACCAGAGCGGCGTATTTCGGAAAGACCACGGCGTGGCGCTGGCGGGAATGGAAAACGGCGCCGCGCGCGCCCAGATAATTGAACACCATCGCCACCAGGCGCGCCAGAAGCTGCGATTCGCCGATGCGGGCGGTGTAGCCGAGCGAGACGGCGAAGATCAGATTATCGAGAATCGCGGTGAGCAGGGACAGCACGCTGAAGCGCAAAAGCAGGAAATAGATGCGCATCGAGTCGAAAATCGGGTGAAAATGCGACGATTTGTTGCCGTTTTCGTAAATGGTGCGAATCGGGATCTGCGCGATGGGGAAGCCCTGATACTTGCAGGCCATCAGCATGTCGAGCTCGAATTCATAGCCGCTGGAGGGGACCCGGAGAAGATGCGCGGCGAGCGCGGCGGGAATGCCGCGAAGACCGGTCTGGGTATCGGCGAGCTTCTGCCCGGCGACCAGGTATAACAGCGCCCGGGTCAGCGAGTTGCCGAAGCGGCTGCGCAGCGGCACCTCGCCTTGAAACTGGCGAACGCCGAGCAGCAGCGCGCCGGCATCCTCGCCCAGGCGTTTGGCCACGCCAAGAATATCCTCCGGCGCGTGCTGGCCATCGGCGTCGGCGGTAACCACGCCGGCGCAGTTCGGGAAATGAACCAGCGCGAAGTTCATTCCGGTTTTGAGCGCGGCGCCTTTGCCGAGGTTGACCGCGTGGCGGAGCAGATACACGCGATCGCGGCGGGCGAGGCGCTCAAAGCGCGAGGCGAATGCGGGGCCGCTGCCGTCGTCGACGAGGATGATGGGATCGCCGCCTGAGCTCAGCAGCGCGCCGATGAGCCGGTCGAGAGCCTCGCCGGGCTGATAGGCCGGAATGAGAATCGGGACTTCGATGTTTGTATTATGCGGCCTGGCGGGCCCGGCGGGGGATTCCTCCACCGCCTGCTAGGATAGAGAAATCCCCGGTATGCCGCTGCGTTTCTACAACACGCTCACGCAACAAGCGGAAATCTTTTCGCCGCTTCAGGACAACCTGGTGCGGATGTACACCTGCGGGCCGACCGTCTACAACTTCGTGCACATCGGCAATCTGCGGGCGTTCACCTCGCAGGATATTCTGAGGCGCTGGCTGCGGGCGCGCGGCTACCGGCTCGATCACGTGATGAACATCACCGACGTCGACGATAAAATTATCCGCAACGCCGCGGCCGCGCACAAATCGATCTTCGATTATACCGAGGTCTATACCCAGGCGTTCTTGCAAGACACGGCCACTTTGCGCCTGGAGCGTCCGGAGAGGCTGGTGAAAGCCACCGACCACATCGGCGACATGGCCGCGGCGATCCAGAAGCTGGAAGAGCGCGGGTACACCTACCGCAGCGACGGATCGGTGTATTATCGCATCGCCAAGTTTCCCGAATACGGCAAGCTTTCGCACAACGATTTTTCCGGCATCCGCGCCGGCGCCCGCGTGGACGTGGATGAATACGACAAAGCCGACGCCCGCGATTTCGTGCTATGGAAGGCGCAAAAGGACGGCGAGCCCGGCTGGGAAACGCCCCTGGGGCCCGGCCGCCCCGGCTGGCACATCGAATGCTCGGTGATGGCGATGAAGTATCTGGGCGAAACGCTCGATATTCATGCCGGGGGCGTCGATCTGATTTTTCCCCATCACGAAAACGAAATCGCGCAGGCCGAGGCGCTCACCGGAAAGCCGTTCGTGCGCTACTGGCTGCATTCCGAGCACCTGATTGTCGAAGGACAGAAGATGTCCAAGTCGTTGGGCAATTTTTATACGCTGCGCGATCTGCTCGAAAAGGGTTATTCGCCGGAAGCGGTGCGCTATCTGCTGGCCTCGGTGCCGTATCGCAAGAAGCTGAACTTCACCTTCGATGGATTGAAAGCCGCGGCGACGTCCATCGAGCGGCTGCGGAACTACAAAATCCGCCTGGAAACGGCGAAGTTTCCGGAGGGTTCGAATGAAAAGGTGAAGGAGCGCACGCGCGCCGCGCGGAACGCCTTCGAAGCCGCCCTCGATGACGATCTGAACACCGCCGAGGCGCTGGCCGCGGTATTCGAATATATCCGCGACACCAACACGGCCATGGACGCGGGCGAATTCCGCGCCGCCGACGCCCGGGAAGCGCTGGATTATCTGGCGCGATTTGACGCCGTTTTCGATGTCCTGCACCCCTCGGCAAGCGCGGCGGGCCTCAGCGACGCGGAGATCGAAGCGCTGGTGGCGGAACGCGCGGCGGCGAAGAAGTCCAGGGATTTCGCGCGCGCCGATCAGATTCGCGCCGAATTGGCGGCAAAGGGCGTTGTCCTGGAAGACACCAGGGAAGGAGTGCGGTGGAAGCGCCTTTGAAGCCCGCAAGGTTCCGATCATGAAAATCGAAAGCAAGCTCGTGCATGCCGGCGACCGCAAAAAAGCCGGCGGCTTTATCCCCGTCACGACGCCGATCTATACGGCCGCCAGCTATTTCTACGATTCGATGGCGCAGTTGGACCGGGTGATGGGCCGCGAAGAAGAAGGGCCGTCCTACGCGCGTTACGATAATCCCACCGGCAGCGCGCTGGAAGAGCTGGTCAACACTCTGGAGAGCGGCGGGGGAACGGTGGCCTGCGCCTCCGGCATGAGCGCCGTTCATCTCGGCCTGATCGCGGCGCTGCTCGACCGGCCGAAGAGGGTCGTGGCGGGCAATGTGCTCTACGGCGCGACGGTATCGACGCTCATGAAAATCATGGAGCCGTTCGGCGTCGAAACGACGTGGGTGGATATCTGCGACCTGGATGCCGTCGAGCGGGCGCTCGGGGAAGTCAAGCCGGGGCTGGTCCTGATGGAGACGGTCTCCAACCCGCTGCTGCGGGTCGGCGCGATGGACAAAATCGCGGAAATGACGCGCCAGGCGGGCGTGCCGCTGATGGTCGATAACACTTTCGCCACGCCGCTTCTGGTCCGGCCGCTCGAACTTGGCGCGAACATTGTTGTCCACAGCGCGACCAAGTACATGGCCGGGCACGGCGACGTGTTAGGCGGCCTGATCGTCGCCGATCAGGAATACTGCGGCACGATCCGCACTCTTTCGCGCACCGTGGGGCCGGTCATGAGCCCGTTTGAGGCGTATCTCACCATGCGCGGCATCAAAACCCTGGCCCTGCGGGTGGAACGGCAGTGTGCCAACGCCTGTAGGATTGCAAGCTGGCTGGCCTCGCATCCGCGGATCGAACGGGTTCATTTCCCCGGCGATCCGAACCATCCCGACGCGCTCACCATCGCCCGGCTGTTTCCGAAAAATCTTTACGGCGCCATGATTTCGATCGAGCTCAAGGGCGGCCGCGAAGAGGTCTTCGCGTTCATGGAAAAACTGAAGATGATCGTCCGGGCCACTTCTCTCGGCGACGTCCA
>JAJPIT010000016.1 GCA_021324615.1 Terriglobia bacterium
CAGCCGCGGCGCCGGCGCGATCACGGCGCCCAACTCCTCGATGATTCCTGTAAACATTATTTTTCGAGATACGCCTCCACCGCGAACTCATCCGGCGTGATCGAGTGGATTTTCAAATCTCGGAAGCGGATGGCATCCACGCGCCGCCGCCTGCCGATGCCGCCGGCCACCGGCAGGGACTGCATGCCGCCCAAAATCTTCGGCGCATAATAGAAAAAGATTTTATCCGCCGCTCCCGATTCGAGCGCGGTCCAGTTCACCCGGCTGCCCGCCTCGATCATCAGGGACAGATATTGTTCGCGGCCGAGCAGCTCGATGGTTGCGTTCAGATCCGCGCGCCCGTCCGGCCCTTCCAGCACCTCGACGCGCACTCCTTTCGACTCCAGCGTGCGCCGCCGTTCGGCGGAAGCGGCCGAAGTCGTGATCACTAGCACATCGCTCGCGCAGGATTGGACCATTTTCGAATCCGCCGGCAGCCGGAGCTGCGAATCGAGCACGATGCGCAGCAGGGGCCGCGCGCGTTCGCAGCCGCTGCGGTCCGTCAGGCGGCAGTCGTCGGCCAGCACGGTGCCGATTCCGGTGAGAATCGCGTCGGATTCATGCCGCAGCGTCTGCACATGCGCCCGCGCCTGTTCGCTGGTGATCCAACCCTGATTATCCTCGGGCGCGGCGATCTTTCCATCGAGCGTGACGGCCGCCTTCACCGTCACCAGCGGACGGCCGGTTCGCATGAAATGAACGAAGGCCTCGTTCAACGCCGCGGCGCGCCCGGCGTATTCTGCGGCGATCTCCACCTCGACGCCGCCCGCGCGCAACTCGTCGAACCCGCGGCCGCTCACCCGCGGATTGGGATCCTCCATCGCCGCGACCACTTTTTTGAGGCCGGCGCGGAGGATGGCGGTGGTGCAGGGCGGGGTGCGCCCCTCAAAGCAGTGCGGCTCCAGCGTCACGTACATGGTGGCCCCGCGCGCGAGCTCGCCCGCCTCTTCGATCGCGAGCACCTCCGCGTGCCGCACCCCGCGCGCGGTGTAAAATCCCCGCCCGACGATTTGGGACCCGCGGACGATCACCGCGCCGACCGCGGGACCCGGCGATACGCGGCCCCGGCCGCGCGCGGCAAGCGCCAGTGCTTCCTCCATGTAGTCCTGCTTCATCAATCTCGGACGCGGCCGAAGCGGGCTCAATCAAACAGCGAGGCCACGAACTCTTCCGGGTCGAACGGCAGCAGATCGTCCATCTGCTCGCCCACGCCGACGTAGCGGATCGGGAGATTCAACTCGCGCGAGATCGCCACCACGACGCCGCCCTTGGCGGTCCCGTCGAGCTTGGTCAGGATGATGCCCGTCACCGCGCTGGTCTCGGTAAATTTGCGCGCCTGTTCCAGGCCGTTCTGGCCGGTGGTCGCCTCGATCACCAGCAGCACTTCGTGCGGCGCCGAGGGGATCACCCGCGCCGCCGTCCGCCGCATCTTTTCGAGCTCGGCCATCAGGTTGGTTTTAGTATGCAGCCGGCCCGCCGTGTCCACGATCACGCAGTCGATTTTGCGCGCGCGCGCCGCCTGCAAGGCGTCGAACACCACCGCGCTGGGATCGGCGCCCTGCTGCTGTTTGATGAGATCCGCGCCGGTGCGCTGCGCCCATATTTCAAGCTGCTCGATGGCCGCCGCGCGGAAAGTATCCGCCGCGCACAGCATCACCGTGCGGCCTTCGGCTTGAATCCGCCGCGCCAGCTTGCCGATGGAGGTTGTCTTTCCCGCGCCGTTGACGCCGACCACCAGGATCACCGCCGGCGGTTCGGGAACCTCGGCCGGCGGGCGATCCGCCGCCTGCAAAATTTCCAGCAGATGCTGGCGGATGAGCTTTTTCAGCTCGCCGGCATCGCCCAGGGCCTGGCGCGAGACCTGCTGCCGGATGCGCTCTAAAATTTCCTCGCTGGTCCTGGCTCCGATGTCGGCCGTTACCAGCGCGTATTCGAGCTCTTCGAGAACGCCGGCGTGGATTTCCTTGCGCCCGCCGACGGCGTCCTCGATCCTTTCCAACAGCCCGGCGCGGGTTTTCTGAATACCGGCCTTGAGGCGTTCTAAAAGATTCGGTTCGCTGGCAGGCTCGGAGCCGAACAGGGACTTGATCATGGAGGCGCTGAAACTCCAGTGTATCAGCGCCGCGCGCGGGCTACGGAAGCTGAAACTGGACGTGCCGGTCGCGGTTGATCTGCTCGCTGAAGCGCCGGTCCACGGAAGAGAGCGGCGCCGTCTTCTCTTCGTGTTGCAGGGTCGTATAGTGCAGTGTGTCGCCTTCGACGTAGTAGGACAGCGCGGCCTGGATGCTGTGATCGTTGAAAGCGATCAGATAATAATCGGCGGCGCGGTAGTAGGACGAGCCGTTGGGCGAATTCGGGGAAATCTGCTGATTGATTACAACCGGCGGCTGCGAAGATCCGCCGCTGGCCGATCCGGAAGCCGGATACGACGCGGTCCCATAATATCCGTCGTAATAGTATCCGCCGGCCGGGTACGCGTAGCCGTATCCATAAAATGCGGAGCAATCGAAAACCCAGGGATCGCACGCATACGGGCCCCACCCGTAATACGGCCAGCCCCAACCCCATCCCCAATATGGCCAGCCGAAGCCGATCCCGACTCCGAATCCGAAGCGGCCGTAGCCGAAGCGGTCATAGCCAAAGCGGCCGCCATAGAAGCCGCGGTTAAATCCGCCGCCCACGAATCCGCGATTGGTGGTGAATCCGCCGGTTCCCCCGCGGAAGCCGCCGATCGAGCCGCCGCGGAATCCGCCGATCGAGCCGCCGCGAAAGCCGCCGCCCCCGGCATGTCCTCCGCCGCCTCTTTGCGCAAAACTCAACGCGGGAGCCATCGCCAGGACGAAAGCTAAACTCAGGACTTTCATAGAACCACCGCCCCTAACCTCAACTTACTGCCATCCCTGCGGACAAGCAAGCGTCTTAATATTCCGGCGCAAAGCGGCTAAAGTGATTCACCGTGCGGAAGATGCAAGGACATCAGAATGAGGTCGCCGTTGATTTCGCGGAACCCGTGCGGCGTATTTCGGGAACGAAAAGAAAATCGCCTTTGGCGGCCGCCTGCGCCTGGACGCCCTCGATCGCGGGTTGCCGCTCATCGGCGGCGAAGCCGGTCGATCTGGCGGCGGTCGCGTTTGGACGGCCGGCCCTGGCGGGAATCTTCGATCCGCGGCGTGTTCCTTCGCTGCTCGGCAATTTTCTGGCGCTGCTCGCGGCTTTGTTCGGTTTCGCGATACAGGGTTTGGGCGACCGGCGCCGGCCCGCGGATTTCGCTAAGGCCGAGCACCTCGACCTCGAAGACGCCGGCGGGATTTTTGATGCGCAGCAGCTCGCCGATACGGATCTCGCGGGCGGGCTTGCAGGATTGGCCGTTGGCCTCGACGCGGCCGAGTTCGCAGGCGCGCGCGGCAAGGGACCGTGTTTTGAAAAACCGCGCGGCCCACAGCCATTTGTCGATGCGGACGCCGTCCATAATTCATTCTTACCCGCCCTTGACCGCGGCAACGGCCGGGCAGATACTCTTATTGGGAGTTATCATGATGAGGACCGGGTCCGCGCTTTTCACCTTTGCGTCCATCTTAGCCGGCGCGATTCCCGCTTCGGCTCAATCCGTGGTTTCCACCCATTCCGGCGTCGTTTATTATTTCGACGGCGCGGTTTTTCTGGGCGATCAGCCTTTGCAGGCGCGGCTTGGAACGTTTCCCAGCGTGCCCGTGGGCTGGGAGCTGCGGACCGAAAAGGGAAAGGCGGAGGTTCTGCTGACGCCGGGAGTGTTTTTGCGGATGGGCGAAAACAGTTCCATCCGGATGGTGGCCAATGATCTGGCGAACACACGGGTGGAGTTGCTGGAAGGCTCGGCGATCATCGACGCTCCGCAGCAGGCCTCGGGAACTTCGGTCACGCTGCTGTTCCGGAATTGGGAGATCCGGCCGGGCCGGAGCGGCTCCTGCCGGCTGGATTCGAATCCGCCGCGGCTGTGGGTGAGCAGGGGGGAAGCGGAAGTGAGCGGGGCTGACGGCCAGCCGGTGAAGGTCGAGCAGGGGATGGATCTGCCGCTGGCCAAGGTGCTGGTGCCGGATCAGGCCGCGCCGCAGCCGCTCGACGATTTGAGCGTGTGGGATCAGGGACGCAGCGATTCGATCGCCGCCGATAACGCCATTACCCAGCAAATCGATCAGGACCCGGCATCGCATCCGGCCGACGTGGATGCGTTCACCTATTTCCCGATGCTGGGTGTTCCGGCGCCGGGGCTTTATTCGAGCCCATATCCATCCGTGATGCCCGCGCAGCCGGGCTTTTATTCGATGTACCTGCCGGGCTACACCTATCCGCCGCTGCTTTTGGGGATCATCGGACGGGGAAGCCTGACCTCGTTTCCGCTCTCGCCGCTCCGGCTCGGGACGATGCCGGGGATGCCGGGAATCGGCGTGGGCCGGCCGGGGCACATGGGCGCCATCGGCGGCGGAATCGGAAGCGGCGGCATATCGACTCGTCCGACGCCGCGTCCGGTGATTCCGGCGCGGCCGATGATATCGCCACGCCCGATGACGGCGCCGGCGGCCCGGCCGCTGGCTCATCCGGGAATCCGCAGATAACCGCCTAGGGTTGCGGCGCGTAATAGCCGAGCCGCCAATGCGCCTTAAGCGCGGAGACGCCAGGCGGCTGCACGACTTTCACTTCCACTTTGCGGTATTTTCCGTCGTGCGTTTGGTCTTTGGGGTAATACCCGAGCACGTATTGATTCCGCAGTTCGACGGCGATGCGCGCGGCGACGCTCGGCAGATCGCTGGTGAGCGCGGCGGCGAAGGCGCGGCCTCCGGTTTGCGTCGCGATTTCCGAGAGAAGACGCGGGCCGGAGATCTCCTCGGGTGTGAGGCCGAAGGAGAGCGTCGGCTCGAAGACTCCCATGGCGTAAACCTGGACGTCGGCCTCGCGCACCAGCGCGGTGATCTGATCGGCGGTGTATTTGCTGTTGTTGTCGCCGCCGTCGGAGATGATGACGATCGCCTTGCGCGAATTTTTCGCGGTTTTCATTTCGCGGAGCGCGAGATGGACCGCATCGAGCAGCGCGGTCAGCCCGCCGGGGCGGATCCCGGCCAGGGCGTTCTGAATTTCCTGGGCCTGGGCGGTGAAGGGAACCGCCATCTTGGCGGAGTCGCTGAACTCGACCAGAAACGCTTCATCGCCGGCGTTCATGGTTTTGAGCAACTGCGCCACGGCGGCCTGCGAGGTGCGGAGTTTATAGTCCATGCTGCCGCTTTCGTCGAACACCAGGCCGACGGAGAGCGGCGCGTCCTCGCCGGAGAAATGGGCGACGTTTTGTTCGACGCCGTCTTCGAATACGTGAAAATCGCCTTTTTGCAGGCCCAGCACGAAGCGATTGGAGGAATCGGTGACCGCGACCGGGATCTCCACCAGTGTGGTTTCGACGCGCAGATTCAGGCCGCTCTCCGGATTCTGGCCGCCAACAGGAACGCAGCAGATGAGGAGGGGGAGAAAAAACCACCGCCTGGCGGGCATGGGCACTCCGAGCGCGATTCGAGTTTAACACATCGCGGGTTTTCGCGCCGCCCGCGTTGCGCGCCGGCCGCGCGGGCGCGGTTTGTTAAACTAACCGGTAACAGGATGCTTCTCGCACGCGAGTTTGTCGACTACATATCCCGGCAGATGATCAAGAAGCTGACGCCGCAGTGGATCGAGACGACGGACCCGCAGGTGGCGGCCGATTTTATTTCCGGGGTGATTGAAGAGGACCTGGCGGTGGAGGACCGCCTGAATGACGAGGTGCGCGACCTGCTCAGCCAGTACAGCGAATACATGCGCAAGGAAGGCGTGAGCTACCAGGAGATGTTCCGGCGCATCAAGAACACGCTGATCACGCAACGCAAGGTGATCCGCGCCTCGGGTCGGGACTCGGGCGATCACATGAAGCTGTCGCGCGACAAGATCAACGATCTTTCCCACAAAATTGTGGCTTCCCTGCGCAAGAGCCGCGAGTTCCGCCTGAAACGCGATCCGAACGACGTCCGGCTGGAGCTGGTGAAGGTCATCACCGAGCTGCTGCAGACCGAAGAGCGGGTGGACCGGGCCGCGCGCACCAAGATCCGCTCGCAGAAACGGGAAATCGCCGAGGGAACCGAGGAGTGGGATCTGCTGCATAAGCGCTACTACGCGGAAGAGCTGAAGAAGCTCGGCATCGATCTCACCCGCTAGCCTCCCCGCCGGCCCGGAGAATCCCGGCTGCGGGTTAGCGGAGTTTTTTCGCCGCGGCGGCGTACTTGCTTGCGGCGGAATTTTGCTCGTTCCACTTCGGCGGAGCAGCGTCGGAAGCGAGCTCTATCAGCCCGGCCGCGACCATGCGGTCGATTTTCGCCATGTTCGCATAGTCGATTTTGGGCCATTCATCGCCGACGCCGTGATAGTCGGGATAGTCGAACGCCACGCAAAGCGTGTGCGCGGGAACGCCCAGGTCGGCCAGGGCCTGATTGTCGCTGCGGGCGAAATAGGCGTCGCTGGCTTTTTCGTTCTTATATACTTTGACGCCGGTGAGCTTTCCGGCCTCGATCAGAACTTTGGTCACATCGGAAAAATCGAAGCCGGTGAGCGTCGCCGTTCCCTGCTGCGGGCCTTCGCTGTCGTCGGTGCGGCCCACCTGTTCCAGGTTCAGATCGGCGACGGTCTTGGCGAGCGGCTCCAGCGGATGGCGGCCGTAGTAGCGCGACCCGACCAGGCCGATCTCTTCTCCGAAGAAGGTTACGAACAAAATGCTGCGCTTGGGACGCGGATTCATGGCGGCCAGGGCGTTGGCGATTTCGATGACGGAGACGGTTCCGCTGCCGTCGTCGTTGGCGCCGTTGTAGATGCGGTCCTCCCCGGTTTCGCGCATGCCCACGTGGTCGTAATGGGCGGTGAGCATCACGTAAGTGTCGCGCAGCGCGGGATCGGAGCCGCGCAAAATTCCGGCGACGTTCCGCACCTTGGCCGAATGTTCGAGCGACGCCTCGACGCGCAGGCTCATGCGCGCGTCTTTTGCGCCTTTGATCAGCGCGATCGCGTCGGCCGAGGCGAGGGTGTTGAAAAACGCGCGCGAGGATCTCGTCTCCGGATCGAAAACGGAGGCGGCGAACAGGACGAGCACGGCGCTTCCGGGAAGGTTCGGGCGGTGGCCGCGGCCGGTCCAAAGGATCACCTTTCCGGCGGCTTGATCGGCGGAGATTTCGTGGTCGGCGGCGATGACGGGAACATTTTCAAGCGAAATTGCTTTATCCGTCAGGATGGAGGATTCCGCCGCCGGGACCTTGATCGCCCGGCCTCCGGCGGCGACCGTCATTTCGAATCCGCTGGGATTCTGCTCGCGGATGGTGAGCGCGGCGGTCTGGAAATAACCGTCGTCGCCGGCCGGTTCGAGTCCCGCGGCGCGAAAGCGGGAGGCGATGAATTCGGCGGCGAGATCGAGCCCGCGCGACGGCGTGGCGCGCCCCTCGAGCAGATCGGAAGAGAGAAACGACAAGTTGCCGCGCAGCGAATCCGGCGAGATGCGCTGGAGCGCCGCCTGCTCATCCGGGGTCAATTGCCCGGCGGCAAGGGTCAGGGTTGCGGCGAAAATAACGAGGCTCCGCATGATTTCCAGTATACGCGCTCAGGCCCGGCGCTCCGGCCCCGCCCGCAACGTGTTATAAGCAGACATGCGAAAACTCCTGATCGCATTCCTGTTTCCGGCCCTGGCCTTTTCCGCCCCGCGCCCGCGGATTCGCGCCATTACGGTTTTCATCGACGTCGACCGCGAGCATTACGCCGCGCAGATCGCCGATGCGCAAAAATTTCTGGCGGAGGCCAAGGAAGCGTTCAACGGAGCGGGATTTGAGGGCGCCAACGGCCGGATCACCACGCAGCCGTTTCCTGTCTGGAGCAAGGGCCTGAGCCGGGAGGAAGCGGTCGCCTTCGCGCGCAAACTGCGGGAAGCCGCCTTGCAAGGGCATAGCGCGCTCAACATCGGTCCGGCGATGACCCGCGATGATGACGATCCCGCAAACGCCGCGCTGCTCGCCGACATCATGAGCGCGGTCAGCGTAAACGCGAATCTCATCGTCGCCGGCGAGGATGGAATCCATTGGCGCGCGCTGAAGCAGGCCGCGCGGCTGATGAAGACTCTCGCCGAGCGCAGCCCCCACGGCGACGCGAACTTCGGATTTGCCGCCATCGCCATGATGAAGCCGTACGGCCCGTATTATCCGGGCTCCTATCATCTGGGGAAAAGCCGCGCGTTCGCGGTCGCCATGGAAGGCGCGAATGTGGTCGGCGACGTCTTCACGAAGGATCACGATCCGGCCGCGGCGGAACACGATCTGGCCGCGGCGTTCTCCCGGTACACCAAGGAAGCCGAGGCGATCGCCACTCGTCTGGCGAAGAAAGACGGCTGGACCTATGAAGGAATCGACGCCACGCCCGCGCCGGGCGCGCAAAACTCGATCGCCGCCGCCATTGAATCCTTCACCGGCGCGCCGTTCGGTTCGCCCGGCACCATGACCGCCGCCGGAATCATCACTCGCGCGGTGCAATCGACACCGGTCAAGCGCACCGGCTATTCCGGATTGATGATTCCGGTGATGGAGGATAAACTTCTGGCGCAAAGATGGGCCGAAGGAACCTACAATCTGGATTCCATTCTGGCGTACTCGGCGGTGTGCGCGGCCGGGGTGGATACAGTTCCGCTGGCGGGCGACACCGGCGTGGAACAGATCGAGCGGATTCTTTCCGACGTCGCGTGGCTGGCCTGGAGGTGGAACAAGCCGCTGGGCGTGCGCCTGATGATCGCGCCGGCGAAGCATCCGGGCGACAAAACCGGGTTCAGCGGCGGGGCCATCATCAATACGTCGGTGCAGCCGCTGCCGGGAACCGCGCGCTGAATATAATCGTAAGCAGGTGGCCACGCTTGTTCGCGCGATTCTCTCCCTGCTCGCCCTTTTCGCCGCGGTTTACTGCGCCGATTATCTTGCCGCGCGCTCCTATCCGCTCGGCTCGGTTCAAGTGCAGCCCTATTACGCCATTCATCTCAAGAACAAGAAGGTCGAATTCGATTTCAACGTTCCGCCGGAGACCGATCCGTGCGTGCAGTCGATCGCGCCGCATCTCGGCTACCCGGCGTGCTGGTATTTGAAGCGCCACGCGAACAAGCGGATCGACGAATAGCGCGCACGGCTCTCAGCTTGGCGCGTCAAAGCCATAGCGGAAGGCATTTTCGCGAAGCTCCTCGATTTCGGCGTCCGTGAAACCGAGACATTTTCGCGCAATCTCGTACTCGCCGGCGAGCGTACATCCGAACAGCGCCGGATCATCGGTGTTCAGCACGATCGGCACTCCCGCATCAAACAGCCGCCGGACCGGATGCCCGGCGAGCGAGGCGGCGGCTCGCGTCCGCACGTTGCTGGTGATGCAGATTTCGAGCGGAATCTTCTTTTCGCGGAGATGAGCGATCAGCGCGGGATCTTCGATTGCGCGAATGCCGTGGCCGATCCGCTCGGCTCCGATCGCCAGCGCGTCCCAGACGTCGCGCGCATCGGTGATCTCGCCGGCGTGACAGACTGTGCGGAGCCCGTGATCGCGCGCGCGGCGGTACAGGCCGGCGAACTCGGTTGCGCGCGCGCCGCGCTCGAAGCCGCCCAGCCCGAAGGCGGCCACGCCCTCTTTCGCCCGCTCGATGGCCAGATCCAGCACCGGCTCCGCCGCGCCGGCGCCAAAATGGCGGACCGCGTCAACGATCCATCGCACGCGAAGCGGCGCCAGCGAAGCCTCGCGCTGCACCGCGTCGAAGATCGCGGCGAAGTTCTGCTCCTTCCACAGCATCACCCCCGCCGACAGAGTCACTTCCGCGTACACCACTCCTTCGCCATGCAGCTTTTCAAACAAACGCCGCGCGGCGATGGCGTAATCCCCCGGCGATTTCAGCCTCCGGTTGACCCAGATGTAGCTTTGGATGAAGCCGTCGAAATCCCCGAAGGCGGTGTTCTCGGCGATCTCCTGAAGCGTCAGCGACGGGTCAATTTCCCGGAGCGTTTCGGCCTCGATCGATCCCTCCAGGTGCAGGTGCAGTTCGGCGAAACCGCGGCTCATCTTGCCATAATAGCGGTCGTGCCGACTCAAGCGAGCCCCGAACAGATCCAAGCCGTCATCGAAGGCCGCCACTGCGATCCCTTCAGCATCCTCGGCCCGCATGAGAACGAAATTCGCGCCTGGCTGCCGGCAACGCAGACGGCATCGGTGGTCATCGGCGATCGTTCGATCGAGATGGAATTGGCGCATCCGGCGGGATTTTTCGTTGCCGAGGTCGAAAACGCGCCGCGGAATTATCGCTTGCGCTCCGGCGGATACGAGTTCGACGATCCCTACCGTTTCCCGCCCCTGCTCACTCCATTCGAGCTGTACCTGCACGCCGAAGGCACCAATCATGAAAGCTACCGGACGCTGGGCGCGCACCTGATGGAGGTCGAAGGCGTCGCCGGCGTGCGATTTGCCGTATGGGCGCCGAACGCGGAAGTGGTTAGCGTCATCGGCGATTTCAACCGCTGGGATCGCCGCTTTCATCCCATGCGGCTGCGCGAGGGCGGCGTCTGGGAAATTTTTGTTCCCGGCCTCGGCGAGGGCGCCAACTACAAATATTCCGTCCTTTCGCGCGACGGGCAGGAGCGGCAGAAAGCCGATCCCTACGCTTTTTACGCGGAAGTTCCGCCGAAAACCGCTTCGCGCGTCTGGCGTCTTTCCAACTACGCCTGGCGCGATGAAGAATGGATGCGGTCCCGTGCACAGCGGCAGTGGCTGCGCGAGCCCATCTCGATCTACGAAGTACATCTGGAGTCGTGGATGCGCGGCCCCGGCAATTCGCTGCTCAGCTACCGCGAGCTGGCGCGGCGGCTGGTCGAATACGTGAGGCGCATGGGTTACACCCATGTCGAGCTGCTGCCGGTCATGGAGCATCCTTTTTCCGGATCGTGGGGCTATCAGGTTACCGGATATTACGCGCCGACCTCGCGCTTCGGCAGCCCCGACGATTTTCGTTACTTCATCGACGAGTGCCACCAGGCCGGCATCGGCGTGATCCTCGATTGGGTCCCCGGCCATTTCCCGCGCGACGCGCACGGTCTATATCGCTTCGATGGGACGGCCTGCTATGAGCATGAAGACCCGCGCCAGGGCGAGCATCGCCAATGGGGCACGATGGTGTTTAATTACGGCCGCAACGAGGTGAAAACCTTTCTCCTCTCCAACGCCTTATATTGGCTGCGCGAGTTTCACGCCGACGGCCTGCGGGTCGACGCCGTCGCCTCCATGCTGTATCTGGACTCCGCGCGCCAGCCCGGAGAATGGATTCCCAACCGCTACGGCGGCAAGGAAAACCTGGAAGCGCTGGATTTCCTCCGCCGCTTCAACGAGCTGGCGCACCGCGAGCCTGGCGCGGTCACCATCGCCGAAGAGTCGACCTCCTGGCCCGGCGTGTCGCGGCCGACGTATTTGAACGGCCTCGGATTCACCATGAAGTGGAACATGGGGTGGATGCACGACATGCTGCATTACTTCTCGCTGGATCCGATTTTCCGGAAATATCATCAGAACAACATCACCTTCAGCCTGCTGTACGCCTTCAGCGAAAACTTCGTGCTGCCGGTTTCGCACGACGAGGTGGTGCACCTGAAACGCTCCCTGCTTTCCAAAATGCCCGGCGATGAGTGGCGGCGCTTCGCCAACGCGCGCGCGTTCCTCGGCTACATGTTCGGCCATCCCGGCAAAAAGCTGCTGTTCATGGGCTGCGATATCGGCCAGACCGAGGAGTGGAATCACGACGAATCGCTGCCCTGGCACTTGCTGGAATGGCCGGTGCATCACCGGTTCCAAACTTTCGTCCAGGAATTAAACTGGCTGTACCGGCGGGAAGCTTCGCTGCACCAGGTGGATGACGACTACGCGGGCTTTGAATGGATCGATTTCCGCGACGCCGAGTCGTCGGTGATCTCGTTTGTCCGCTACGCGCGTGATCGCGGGGATTTTTTAGTTTTCGCGTGCAACTTCACTCCGGTCGTCCGCTACGACTACCGCATCGGCGTGCCGCGCGAGGGCTTTTATCGCGAAATTTTCAACTCCGACGCGGAGATGTTCGGCGGCTCCAACGCCGGCAACGCGGGCGGCGTAACCGCGCAGCCGCTTGCATCGCACGGCCGTCCGGCGAGCATCTCGATCACGCTTCCGCCGCTGGGCGTAGTGGTGTTCAAGCCCGCGGCTGGCCAGGCCACTCCCGTCTGAGGCGGCGCCGCCGGTGGGGCAAGCGGCGCCGGATCGCCGGAGGAGTTACCATAAGACCCGTTCCAGGGCCTCGCAGAAAAAATACTCGCCCCACATCACCGATTCGTCCACGCCCAAGCCTTTGTGGACGTGATACACGCCGCCGCGCAGGATGCCTTCCCACTTCGGGTCGGATTTGGCCAGGTGCTTTTCGCACAGCGTGGTCAGGATCTGCACCGCCGAGGACCAGTAGAGATGAGCCTTCAACGGGTCCGGCTCCAGGCGGCACAGGCGCAGCAGCCCGGAAGCGCAGATCGCCGCCGAAGAGGTATCAAGCAGCGTGCGGTTTTCCGCCGGCGCGTTGAAATCCCAGGGCGGGACGCCGTCGGCGGGCGAATGCGAGATGTAATAGTCGGCGCAGGCGCCGGCGGTTTGCAGAAAATGCGGATCGCGGCTGTACTCGTAGGCGGTGGTGAACCCGTACAGCGCCCAGCTCAGCCCGCGCGACCAGCAGGAATCGCCGCGGTAGCCCTGGTGCGTGGCCTGGCGCAGGAATTCGCCGGTGTCGGTGTCGAAGATGCCTTCGTGCGCGGTGGATCCGTCGCCGCGCACCAGCGTCCGCCGGGTGGTCAGGCAATGGCGCACGGCGATATCGCGCAGCCGGCGGTCGCCGGTTTCCCGCGCCGCGTAAAAAACGATCCCGACGTTCATCATGATATCGATGAACAGCGAGTTGTCGCCGACGAATGATTTCAGATACTGTCCCTTTTCCTTGTAGCGCAGCGCCATGGTGCGCCCGGCTTCGATGAGCACCTCGCGCAGCGCCGCTTCGCGGGTCAACCGATACCAGCGATAGTACGTGGACAGAAACAAAAAGCCCAGGTCATGGATTTCCTTGTCGTGCTTGCGCGGCTCCAGCGGCCTGGTGTACTTGATCGCGTTCTCCAGCCAGAACTTCGAGTCGGCCGAATCCGGGGCGGCGTGCTTATGGAAGATCCACATCATGCCCGGCAAAAAGCCGTCGCACCAATGCGTCCAGGCCGGGCCTTCGTGCTTCCACGCTCCGTTCTTGGTGTACAGCGGATAATAGCCGGGATATTTTTCGATCAATCGCCGGACCTGCTTTTGCGCGAAGGCGTACGCCTGCGTGAACAGCTCCCCGGATTCGTTGGACAGATGAATCAAAATATCGTTCTCCAGAACCTCAAAGGCCCGCGCCGGAAACGATGCGAAGTTGCGCAAAAACGGCCGCCGCGCACGCAAAAAGCACCGCAAAAGACAGCATAAATGTTCTATTATAGGCGAACCGCGCGACTCCCGATCCGAACGCGCGCCGTAGCGCGGCCGCCGATCTGCTAGCATCGGGTTGATGGCAGCGAAAGTCACCATTTCCAACAACGGCCCCATCCGCATCGAAGGCGATTTCACTCTTCACGACGCCGAGGGCAAAGCTTTTGGCCTTGCCGGGAGGACGAGTATCAGCCTGTGCCGCTGCGGCCACTCCGAAAACAAGCCGTTCTGCGACGGCTCCCACAAGCGCATGGGATTTGCCTCGGTGTGCCCGGCGCGCGATCTGCCGCCGCCGCAGCCGAAACTATAAACAGAGGCGTTTATGCGTGCGGTGATCGCCGCGCTGGGCTTTGGCGCCGCGCTGATGGCGCAGCAGGCGGACATCCGCATCGAGGTGGGCGCGGTCAACGTCGCCTGCGAGGTAACCGACCGCCGCGGCGCGCCGGTGAAAAATCTCACGGCGGCGGATTTCGAGCTGCGCGACAACGGGCGCCTGCAAGCGATCGATCATCTCTGGCAGGAGGACGATCTTCCGCTCACCATCGGGCTGGTGGTTGACGTGAGCGGGAGCCAGAGCGCTTTCATCCAGTCGCATCGCGATGCCGTCACGCAATTTCTGAAGCAGGTGATGCGAGCGCGGGACCGCGCGTTCATCGTCACGGTGGGGCCGGAGGCGAAGCTGCTCGCCGATCTGACCTCGTCGGTGGAGGAGCTGCGGCGCCGGATCGAGCTGATCGACGTTCTCGACACGCCCGGCGCGCAGTTCGGCGAATCGTGCGAGGCGGTGCTGCCGCTGGCCGGCTGCGGCGGAACGGCGCTGTGGAACGGCATCTACGCCTCCGCGCGGCAGAAGATGAAATGGGTGCAAGGGCGGAAGGCGCTGATCGTTCTTTCCGACGGGCTCGACACCGGGAGCATGCACTCGCTGGCCGAAGCGATCGAGGCCGCGCAGGAGACGGAGACCGTGGCCTACGCGATTCAATACATCGATCCGGGGATTTCGCCCGCGCAGGCCGGAGTCTCCGGGCGCAGGCCGAACCGCGGGCTGGAGCGGCTGACGGAGGAAACCGGCGGCTGGACTTTTCCCAATCCTCAGGATCAACTCCCCGCGATTTTTTCGAAGATCGAGGCGGATCTGCGCAATCAGTACGTGCTCGGATTCACGCCGCCGCCGGAGGCCCGCGACGGGCGATTTCATAAACTGGAAGTTCGGATGCATCCGGGCTCTGCCCGTTTCAAGGACATAACTGTTCGCGCCCGGGCGGGCTATTTTGCGCCCGCGAAATGAGAAGGGGTTACTCTTCTCCGCGGATCAGGTCTTCGTACGATTCGCGGCGGCGGATGATGCGCCACTGGCTGCCCTCCACCAGAATCTCCGCGGCGCGGGGCCGCGAATTGTAGTTGGACGACTGGGCGAATCCATAGGCTCCTGCCGCGAGCACGGCGAGGACGTCTCCGGGGAAAACTTGCGGGATTTCACGATCGCGCGCGAGAAAATCGCCGGTTTCGCAGACCGGCCCGACGATGTCGGCGCGCAGCATCGGCGCTTGGGTTTGCCGCACCGGCAGGATGTGGTGATAGGCGCCGTAAAGGGCGGGACGAATCAGATCGTTCATGGCCGCGTCCACCACGACAAGCTCCTTCTCTCCGGTCCTTTTCCGGTACAGCACGCGGGTGAGCAGGACGCCGGCGTTTCCGGCGATGGAGCGGCCGGGCTCGATCAGGATGTGCAGGCCGCGGCCGGCGGCTCGTTCCCGCACCTGCTTCACAAATCCGGCAATGTCCGGCTCGGCATCCTCCGGCTGGTAGGCGATGCCGACTCCTCCGCCAAGGTCGGCGTGGCGAATGTCGAATCCCTGCGCGCGCAGCCGGTCGATCAGCAGCATCAGGCGATCGAGCGCGGCAAGCAGCGGCGCGGAATCGAGGAGCTGCGATCCGATGTGGCAGCTTACGCCTTCGAGCGAGAGATTTTTCAGCTCGCGCGCCCGCAGATAAACGGCTTCCGCCTCGCCGATATCGACGCCGAATTTGTGCGCCAGGCGGCCGGTGGAGATGTAGGCGTGGGTGGCGGTGTCCACATCGGGATTGACGCGCAGAGCGACGCGGGCCTTCCGGCCGCGGCGATGAGCGAGAGCGTCGATCAGGGCCAGCTCCGGCTCGGATTCGGCGTTGAAGACGAAGATGCCGGCCTCCAGCGCCTGATCGATCTCCGCGGCGGTCTTTCCGACGCCCGAAAACACGACGCGCGCCGGATCGCCGCCCGCCTTCCTCACGCGATAGAGCTCGCCGCCGGAGACGATATCGAATCCAGCGCCGGCGCGGGCCAGCAGCCGAAGAATCGAAAGATTGCTGTTGGCCTTAACCGAGTAACAAATCGAATGGGGGTCCGGGCCGAAGGCGGCGTCGTAGGCGCGGAAATTTCGCCCGATCGCGGCCGAGGAATAGACGTAGGCGGGCGTGCCGGCCCGCGCGGCGATTTCGGCCAGCGGAGCTTCTTCCAGATATAAAACGCGGTCGCGATAGGTCATCAGCAGATCCGGATGACGACCACCGATTGATCGTCGGTGATCGGCGTATCGTCGCGGAATTGGTCCAGATGATCGAAGAGCGCGGCGGCGATCGATTGAGGAGGCTCGGCGCCGTGCTTGTGGAGCAGGCGCAGGACGCGGAGGCGCGAGAACTCCTCGCCGCGGGCGTTGAGCTGATCCTCGACGCCGTCGGAATAGAACACGATCACGTCGCCGGGCATCATGCCGACGGGGACCTCTTCGTATTCGCGGTCCTCCAGCAGGCCCACGGGCACGCCCTCCACCTTGGGCCGGATCACTTCTCCCTGGCGGAAGATCAGCGGGGGCTCGCCGCCGGCGTTGCAGAGCGTGAGGCGGCGCTCGCGGGGCTCCCACAGGGCGACCAGCAGGGTGGCGTACTGCGCGTCCACCTTGCGTTCGAGCAAAGTTTCGTTGAGCGCGCGCATCAACACCGCCGGGCTGCGGCGGCGCGGGGCGAGGATGCGAAGAAGGCCGCTGATCAGCGCGCCGTAGAGCGCAGCGGCGGCGCCCTTGCCGCTCACGTCGCCGAAGACGATCACCGCGTAGTCGTCCCCGTGATCGAAGAAATCGTAGACGTCGCCCGAAATTTCCCGCGCCGGACGCGCGCGCAGCGCGATTTCCAGGCCGCGGATCTCGGGCGGCGTGCGCGGCAAGAGCACCGATTGCAGTTTGCGCGCCGCCTTGAGGTCCTGCTCCATGCGCTGCTCGCGCTGCGCCAGCTCCTCGTACAGCCGGGCGTTTTCGACCGAGCTGGCGATCTGCGGCGCCAGCAGCGACAGCGTTCTTTGATGATCCTCGGTGAAAAACGCGACGCGGTCGCTTTCCACATCGAGCACGCCGATGACGCGGTCCTGCAAGATGAGCGGCACCGCGAGCTCCGAACGGATATCCTCGTGTGAGGCGATATAGCGCGGATCCTCGGCGGTGTTGGAGACGCGAATCACCTCACGCGATTCGGCCGCGGCGCCGGTGATGCCCTTGCCCAGCGGAATGTTATCGAGATGGACGCGCTGGTCGTAGCGGACGCTGAAGCGGTGGCGCAGCACCTTCTTTTCCGCGTCGAGCAGGAAGATGCTGAAGGAGTCGTAATTGATCAGCGCGCGGATGGTCGCGGCGATTTTGCCGAGCAGCTCGTCCAGGTCGAGAATGGAGCTGAACTCTTGGGACAGGTGGGCCAGCGTGCGCAGCGTGCGGTTCTGCCGCTCCGCGCGGCGGTAGAGGCGCGCATTGTCGATGGAGGCGGCCACGCGCTGCGCGATCAGCCGGATCAGGGCGCGGTCCTGTTCCGAATAGGCCCGGACGCGCGTCGATTGCAGGTCGATGACGCCCACCAGTTTGCCGCGCGCCGTCATGGGCACGGCCAACTCGCTGCGCACCGCGTCGAGCGCGTTGAGGTAACGCGGATCATCGCGTACATCGTCGACCATCACCGGCGTGAGGGTCGCGGCGGCCACGCCGGTGATGCCTTCGTTCAGGGGAACGATCAGGTTCCGGACCAGCTCGTCCCGGTGCCCGATCGAGTAGCGGATGCGCAGCCCCCCGCGCGCCTCGCTGTAGAGCAGAATGGCGAACAGGTCGTAGGGAACCACCGTTTTGACGATGGCCGCGACATTTTCGAGCAACTGATCGAGGTCCAGCGTTTCGGAGGTGATGCGCGAGACCTCCAGGAGAAAATCGAGCAACTCGGCGCGCTCGCGGAACACGGCGGACTTGCGCGGCGCGGCCATCGTCAATAGGCGGAGTCGGCGGAGCCGGCGGGGGCTTGCGACGCTTCGACGATCTGCACGCCGGCGCTCGTGCCGATGCGCGTGGCACCCGCCGCGATCATTTTGCGCGCGTCTTCGAGCGTGCGGATTCCGCCGGAAGCCTTGACGCCCATGGCGTCCCCGGCGGCGCGGCGCAGCAGCTCGACGTCGCCAACGGCGGCTCCGCCGGCGGCGAATCCGGTGGAAGTTTTGACGAAATCCGCGCCGGCCTCGCGGGCGATGGCGCAGGCGGCGAGCTTCCGCGCGTCGTCGAGCAGCGCGGTTTCCAGGATCACTTTCACCAGGGCGCCGCGCGCGTGCGCCGTTTTCACCACCGCGCGGATATCCTCGAGCACCGCGGCGGTATTGCCGCCGAGCAGTTCGCCGATATTCAGGACCATGTCGATTTCGCGCGCGCCGTCGCCGAGCGCGATTTCGGTTTCGGCCACCTTGACCGCGGTGGTGTTTGCGCCCAGGGGGAATCCGACGACGGTGCAGACCTTCACCGCCGATCCAGCCAGCTCGGCGGCGGCGAGGGGAACCCAATAGGGGTTGACGCAAACGCTGGCGAAGCCGTATTTACGGGCCTCCGCGCACAATTTGCGAATGTCCGCCGCGGCCGCGCCGGGGCGAAGCAAGGTGTGGTCAATCAAGTGCGCAATATTTTCCATGAAGACAGCGGATGGGGTCGTTGCTGGTTCATCGTAGCACGCGGCGGAGGGTGAATTTTGAATCCGCTGCGGGCTCCGCGGGTGGAAGCTCCGCGCCGGACCGGCCCGGGCGGGTCAGCGCTTGGCCAGCTTCCGGGCGAAGAAGTCTTCGGCGGCGTGATAGGCGCGGAGCCAGTCCTGCTCCAGCAGAAAATCGTGAATTTCGTCGGGGAAGATCAGTTCCTCGAAATCGACGCCCTGCGCGCGCAGCGCGGCGACCAGATTCACGGTCTGGCTGAAATCGACGTTGCGGTCGTCGTCGCCGTGAATCAGAAGAACCGGCGAGCGCCAGGTCTTGATGCTGGCCATGGGTGAGGATTCGAACGCCAGGCGGATCTGATCCTGCTGTTTGAGCGGATCGAGATTGGGATTGGCCACGCTGCCGCCGCGGGCGCTCCAGTCGTGGACGCCGTGCATATCGACGCCGGCGGCGAACATGCCGCTCGCCCGCGACAAAGCCAGCGCCGTGAGATAGCCGCCGTAGGATCCGCCCCAGACGCCGATGCGCGAGCTGTCCACGTCGGAACGGGAGCGCAGATAGAGGCCCGCGCCGATCACGTCGTTATATTCGCTGGCGCCGGTGGCCCCGTAGTTTTCCGCTTCGCGGAAATTCAGGCCGTAGCCGATCCCGCTGCGGTAATTCACGCTGAGCACGACGTAACCCTTGCTCGCCATGTACTGATTCATGCCGTAGGCGTTGGAGTAGTAATACATGTAGTGCCAGCCGAGCAGCATCTGCCGCCGCGATCCGCCGTGGAAGAAGACCAGCGCGGGATGTCTTCCGCCGCCCTTGGGCAGAAAAAGCTGGCCGTGGATGCTCAAGCCGTCAGCGGCGGGGAAGATCACCTGCTGCGGAACCACCTGTTCGGCTTGCGAATAATCGGAGGGGATCGAATCGGGCGCCAGATCGCGCGGCGCGCTGCTGGCGGGCTTGACCGCGGCGCGAATCGTTTCGGTGGCGCTCGAACGAAGGTAGGCGACGTCGCCGTTGCCGGCGTCCTCGGGTTCGAGCTCGATGCCGTCGCCGTTGCGGGCGAGAACCGGCCGGGGGACGCCGCCCGCCACCGGAACGCGCCAGTTGTGGCGGCGGTCGATATCGTCCTGGTTGGAGGAGAACAGCACTTCGCGGCGATTGGCGGTCAAGGAAACGTGCTCGATTTCGAAGTCGCCGGGTGTGAGCAGCACCGCCGGGCCGCCTTCGGCGGAAACCGAGTAGAGATGCAGCCAGCCGGTTTTCTCCCAGGGAAAAACGAGGCGGTCGCCGGCGGCCCAGAAAAGCTGATCGGAGGCGACCATGGGATGGAATGCGCTGCCGGGGCCCTGATCGGCGCGCCAGACTTCGCGGCCCTGGCCGGTAGCAAGGTCGGCGATGCGAATCGACCAGGGAGTGAGAGCCTCGCGCACGGGGCCGGCGCCGCCGGGGCGGTTGACGCTGGCGATGCGGATGAAGGCGAGGCGGCGGCCGTCGATGCTCCAGGCGGGCGATTCGTCGCGATCCGAGGACGGATCAAGGTATTTGAGCGATTTATCGGCGGTCGAATAAACCTCGATCAGGGCGTGATCGCCGCGGTTGGACACGAAGGCCAGATGGGAGCCATCGGGAGACCAGCGGAGCGTGCTGGGATTGGCTTTGGTCTGGACAATCTCGACGGGTTTATCCATGCCGTCGATGGCGGTGAGATAAATCTGGCGGTTGCGGATGAAGGCCACGCGGCCGTCGTGAGAGACTGCGGGCGAGTGGCCGTCGGCGAGCTTGCGCGGCGCGCCGCCGTCGAAGGCAATGACGTAGATCGCCTGCTCCGGCGTCATCGCCGCGCTGCGCGGGTTGGGGTTGTCGCGCCCGATGTGCTCCAGATCGCCGCCCCGCACGTAGACGATCGATTTGCCGTCGGCGCTCCACTGGATCATGCCAATATCCTGGCCGTCGTCTTCTTTATAAGAAGTGAGCCGCCGACCTTTGTAGTCGGGCGCGGAAGCGACCCACAGATTGCGCGCGCCGCGTTCGTTCAGAATCCAGACCAGCTTTCCTCCGCCGGGAGCGGCATGAATTTCGGAGGCGAACGGAGCTGAGAGATATTGTTCGAGCGTCGCGGCGGAGCAGCTCAGGATGGAGAAAAGCAGGAGGATCGAACGCATGATCAGATTTTATAGCAGGCGCGGCAACGCGCAAGCGCGGAAGCCGGTGCCGCGCGGCTCCGGCTGATAGAATTTCCGAGATGGCCAGCTATGCCCGCGGTCCCGACCTGGAGCTCACCAGCTTGACGACTCATCAGATCTTCCGGCAAACCGTGGAGCGGTTTCCGGAGCGCGACGCCTTGCTTGTCCGGCATCAGAACATCCGGCTGAAGTGGCGCGAATTGGCGGAGGAAGTCGAGCGCACCGCGCGCGGGTTGATCGGGCTGGGGCTGGAGCCCGGCGACCGGGTCGGCGTCTGGGCGGCGAATTGCGCGGAGTGGATTTATCTCCAGCTCGGCTGTGCGCGCGCGGGATTGGTGCAGGTCAACGTCAATCCCGCCTATCGCGCGCATGAGTTGAAGTACGTTCTAAAAAAATCCGGGATGAAGGCGCTGATGCTTCGCTCCGGGGATGCGCGGGCTGATTACCGGGCGATTCTCGAGGAGGCCCGCCGGGGTCAGGATCTGGCGCTGCGGCACATCATTTATCTCGGCGAAGATTCGTGGGCGCGAATGATCGAGGCCGGAGTTGAGGCAGGGGCCGGGCCGCGGGATTGCCACGACGTAGTCAATATCCAATACACCTCCGGCACCACGGGAGCTCCCAAAGGGGTGCTGCTCACCCATCACAATTTAGTGAACAACGGGCGCATTATCGCGGAGAGCCTGCGGATTACCGAAGCCGACCGCATCTGCGTTCCCGTGCCGATGTATCACTGCTTCGGCTGCGTCGGCGGCACTATGGTTTCGATCAATACCGGCGCGGCGATGATTCTCCCTGCGCCGTCGTTCGATCCGCTGTGCACCATGGAGGCCATTCAGGAGGATCGCGCGACCACTATCTATGGCGTGCCGACCATGTTTATCGCGCAGCTCCAGCATCCCGAGTTCTCCCGCTTCGATTTTTCCAGCTTGCGGACCGGCATCATGGCCGGCGCGCCCTGCCCCATCGAGGTGATGAAGCGCGTGGTCGCCGATATGCACTGCCCGCAGATGACGATCATTTACGGCCAGACCGAATCGTCGCCGACGATCACCGCCGCCAGCGTCGACGATTCGCTGGAGCGGCGCACTTCAACGGTGGGCAAAGCGTGCCCGGCCACGGAAGTGAAGATCGTTTCGCTCACTGGCGAGACCGTGCCCATCGGCGAACAGGGCGAGCTCTGTACACGCGGGTACCTGGTGATGAAAGGCTACGATCAGGAGCCGGAGGCGACCGCGCGCGCCATCGACCCGGAGGGCTGGCTGCACACCGGAGATCTGGCCACCATGCGGCCGGACGGCTATTTTCGCATCACCGGGCGATTGAAAGACCTGATTATTCGCGGCGGCGAAAATATTTATCCGCGCGAAGTGGAGGAGTTTTTGTACACGCATCCCAAAATTGCGGAGGTACAGGTGGTCGGTGTGCCGGATGAAAAGATGGGCGAAGCCGTCGCGGCGTGGGTCAAACTGAAGTCCGGCGCAACGATGACCGCGGACGAACTGCGCGATTTCTGCAAGGGGCGGATCGCGCACTTCAAAATCCCCCAGTATATAAGGTTCGTCGAAGCGTTTCCGATGACGGTGACCGGAAAGATTCAGAAATTCGTGATGCGGGAAACCGAGATCCGCGAGCGGCATCTGGAAAACGCGGCCAATATCGAGACGGCCTAACGGGGGACTCCGCCCCGTCGGGCCCTAAGCGGCCTTGAGGCGGATGTCCACGATCGCCGAGGTGACGATCGGACCGCGATAGGCGGGATGGCGGTATTCCAGGTGCATCCCGCGGCCTAAATACGAAGTCTTGAGCATGGACCCGCCCCAGTTCGATCCGCTGATGCTCACCTCGACCGGTTCCGGGCAGAACTCGGGATGGCCCCAAATGAGCGCGCGGCCATCGCGGCGGACCACCAGCGTGTACCAGCGGTTCTGGGTTTCCACCTCGATGGTGCTTTCCTCCGGCAGATCGTTCAAATAAACCCCGCCTTCAATCTCGCTGCGGATAATGTTCGCGTTGATCTGATCGCTCAGATTCCGGTGGGGAATGAACAAGTTTGTATTGCGCACCCAGTCTTATTTTATAACCTGAGATTTCGCCAGGCGGCTGGCCAGGTGAAACGGTCAAGGTACAGATGGCGGCCGGCTTCGCCGAGCGACCGGCGGCGCGCCGCGTCGGCGAGCAGACCCTCAATGGCGAGGACAAATTCTTCCGCGGTATCGGCGATCAGAAGATGTTCGCCCGGCCGCGCGCCGAGGCCTTCGGCGCCCAGCGAAGTCGAAACGACGGCGCGCGCGGCGGCCCACGCTTCCAGAATCTTGAAGCGCGTCCCGCTGCCGGACCGCAGCGGGACCACGCAGACTTTGGCGCGCGCCAGTTCGGCGACGGCGTCTTGCACCGGACCGGTGAGCGTGATCCGGGAGGCGCCCCGCAGCAGCGGGCGCACGGCGTGCTCATTGCGCCCGATCAGCCGCCACTCTGAGGCGCCGCGCAGCCGCGGCCAGATTTCTTGCGCGAACCAGCGCACCGCTTCGATGTTGGGATGATACTCGAGATTGCCGCTGAAGGCGATGCAATCTTCCTCCTCCACCTGCGGACATTCCATCACCGGCAGCGCGTTCGGGTAGACGCAGATGTCGGGATGGCGGAGCCGGCGCGCGTCGTCGCCGGAGGCCACCAGCAACTGATCGAACTGCGGCAGCCACTCGGCCTCCCAGCGCTCGGAAGCGCGGGCGAAGCGGCGGAGCGCGAGGCGTTGCAGTCCGCGGCTCGCCTCGGCGTGGGTGCGCGCGAGCCGGCTTTCGATGTTGTGCAAGTCGAGGATGAGGCGGCGGCAGTGCGGGCGCAGCGTGCGGGCGTAGGGCGCGCACCAGAAATGCTCGATGATGGCGAGATCGTAACGGCGGCCGTCCAGCAGCGGCGCCAGTTGTGCTTCGAATCCCGCGAAGCGGTCGATCAGCGGAGGGACGCCGCGCAGGAACCGCCATCCGTTGCGCCACACCCGCGGCAGAAGCGATTTGGAGTGATGCGGCAGCACGAATCGGGCCACCTCCACCTGGTAATGCTGGCGCAGATATTCGAGCAGCGACGCCGATCGAAGGCCGCCTCCGCCCAAGCCGGCGGCGGGTTCCTCGGGGGAAAGAAACAGCGCGCTGGGCCTCGCCATCCGATTCATTCCGGCGCTTCAGTCCCGGCCGCGGGCGCTTCGGCGCCTGCGGAACCAGTTTCGGGCGGTGTCATAGACTTGACGGGTTTCTTTCGCGGCGCGGCTCCAGGAAAATTCGCGCGCGCGGGCGATGGCCCGCCGCCGCAGATCGCCGAAGCGGTCCGGCGAGTCGAGCGCGGCCGCGAGCGCCGCGATCCATCCCCGGGCGTCCCCGGCGTCGACGTGCACCGCCGCGCCGCCGGAGACCTCCATCACCGCGGGATCGCGGGAAGCGATCACCAGCGCTCCGCACTGCATGGCTTCGAGCACCGGCAGACCGAAGCCTTCGTAAAACGTCGGATAGACCACGGCGGCGGCGCCGGAATAGAGGCGGGGAAGCTCCGCGTCGGGGACCGCGCCGAGCAGCTCGAGCCCGGGCTCGGGCGGGATCGGCGTGAAATCGGACCGCGCGCGGCCGGCGATCTTCAGGCGCACGCCGCGGGATTTGTGCAACTCCCTCCACGCTTCGATGAGCATCGAAAGATTCTTGCGCGGCTCGAGGGTGCCGGCGAAGAAAAAATAGTCGCGTGTTCCGGCCGCGGCGGCCGGCTGGAACAACTCCGAAGCCGCCAGCGGGACGGCGATCACCCGGCTGGCGCGAAGACCGAAGCGGTCGATCACCGCGCGGCGGATGGCCTGGCTCGGCGTAATCACCATGGTGGCCAGCCCGGCCCGCAGCAGCAGCGGCGTCCGGCGGCGGATCCGCTCCGCGCCGGGCTGCCAGGCCGGAAAGAGCCACGGCGAAAGATCGTGGACCGTCATCACCCCGGGACGCAAGGGCAGATAGGGAACGGAAAAGTCCGTGCCGTGAAACAGGTCCGCCCCGCGCCGCATCATTTCCTGTTGCAGTCCCCAAAGCCACCACTTCCGGGCCAGCGGAGTGCGCGGCGGCTCGCCGTACTTCAGGTTTCCGGATGCGCCGTGAAGCTTGGGGAAAGGCTGATCGGAAAGCAGCCAGAATTCGTCCTCCGGAAATCGCGCCGCCATAGCCCTGGCCAGTTCCGCCGTGTAGCGCGCGACTCCGCCTGTCGGTACCGTCAACGGAGTGGCATCCAGGGCGATGATCACCTATTCTTTGAAGTGTAGGATAACATCGTGGGCGCACAGAACCAGAATCCGCTCGAGGAGTTGAAGTATCTCGATCAGCAGGTCGAGCTTGTCACCGAATTGGCCGACCTGAAGCCGATTTTTGCGCGGCTGGACGAGATCGCCAAGCAAAATCCGGATGACTTCGAGGTACAACTGGTGGCCGGGGATGTGAAGCAGCATCTGGTGAATCGCGGGACCAAGATCAAGGAAGCGGCCCGGGAGCAGCGGCCGGCGGGACCGCCGCCCATTCCTGGCGCCATGGCGGACATCCGAGGTCCGGCCGCTCCGCCCGCGCCGCCGGCCGGCGCGCCGCCGCTGGCCGATACGCGTCCGCTGGCTCCGACCGTGAAAGTCCCGCGCGTTCCGCCGCCGATCCCCGGCCCGGCCGCCGAACCCAGGATTCCTGCGGGAGCAATGCCTCCGCCTCCCGAAGCGGCGCAGAAGGGCCCGCCGGTTTCCGCCACAGAGCTGATGGGGCCGGCCGCGGCGGCGCCTCCTTCGCCTCCGGTTCCTCCGATGCGGCTGATGTCCTCGGGCCAGTTCGCGCATCCCGGCGCGCCTGGCCCGCCGCGTCCTCCCGCCCTTCCGAAGCAGGACGCCGGGCGGCTGCCCAACACCACCACGCAGGCTTACGTCCCGCGGACGCCGGGCAGTCCCGCTTCGGCCGAACCCTTGAACACCGGCCAGCAATCCCCGGTGATGGCGGGCGCCGGGATGATCGGAGCGGGCGCTCCGCCGCGGGTGCCTCCTCCGGGGGCGCCGCAGCCGCAATCCCCGCGGTCCGCATCTCGGCAAGGCTCGCCGGTGAACTGGAAACGGTCGCTGCTGGTGGGCGCGCTGATCGGGGCCGTGGCGACCATCGCCATCATCGCGCTGCTGGTCAATCAGGCGCGCAAGCGCTTCCGGGACAAGGAAACCGCGTCCTCCACCGTGCTGGTGAATTTCACCACCACGCCGGCGCAGGCCTCCATCCGCATCGATGGCGAGGCCAAATGCACTTCGCCGTGCTCGGTGCAACTGGCTCCTGGAACCTATCAGGTGACGGCGTTTCTCGATGGCTATGATCCGGCGGCAAGCTCGCTCAACGTCGCCGCGGGCCAGCCGGCTAACGTGCAGCTCGCCTTGAGCGCGCTGCCGCAGTCGGTGCGCATTATCACTGATCTGGAGCAGGGAAAAATCGCTCTCGACGAGGCTCCCGCCGTGGATCTTCAGGAGGGGCAATACACGTTTGAAAAGATCGCGCCGGGAGCCCACACCATCAAGTTGACGTCAAAAACGGGCGAAGCGTCCTTTTCCTTCTCGGTGGCCGAAGCCAGGCCGCCGGAGATCACCGGCACGGTGGCCGCGCGCAATCTGGTCGCGGTGCTGGTGTCGAGCCTGGGCAGCCAGGCCCGCGTGTTTACGAATTCGGGGCCGTTGAAGCTGGCCGTCAACGGCCAGCCGGAAGGCGACGCCGGCCCGGCCGGCGTGGATCTCAGGAATTTTCGTCCGGGGGCGGATGAGATCGTCGTCGGCGAGGGGAAAAATCAGCATACGCTGAACGAAACCTTTACGCCGGCGCCGACGCTGACGGCGTTCTTCAAGTCCGACGTGAACCTCGGAACGCTGGTGGTGGTCACCGGAGAGGACGACGTGAAGGTGTTCGTGAACGGGAAGGAATACCGGCGGCGGACGCAGAAGGGTCAGGTTCGGATTCCGGCGATCGGCACCGTCGCGGTGCGCGTCGCCAAGGACGGATTTGAGTTCGCCCCGGCGCAAACCGCGGAGGTGAAGAAGGGCTCGGAGGTGCGGCTGGAGTTCAAGATGAAGCCGCTGCCGCGCATGTCCACGCTACAGATTCGCGGGGCCACGCCCGGCGCCGAAGTCCTGCTTGATCAGAACAGCATCGGCACCATCGGCGCGGATGGAAATTTCACTTCCACCAGCATTCCGCCCGGCGATCACACCATCGATCTGCGGCGGGATCAGTTCACGCCGAAGCGTATGCTGCGCAGCTTCAGCGCGGGCCAGACGGTGGTGATCTCGGGATCCGACGCGGTGCTGGCCGCGGCGGCGGCCAACGGAACGATCCGCCTGGCGCGCACGCCGCCGGACGCCTCGGTGACCTATCGGCGGGCGGATGAGGCGCAGCCGCACGAGCTGCGGTCACCGCAGATCGAGCTGCCCGCAGGAACTTACGTGTTCACCGCCCGCGCGCCCGGTTACACCGAGAAATCGGAGCGCGTGCAGATCGCCGCCGGCGAGACCAAGACGGTGGAGCTGGCGCTGGCGCGTATCGCAACGCCGGTGGTCAAGCCGGGCACCATGGCGGATTTCGAGGATCCCTCCGCCTGGCGGCGCGAAGGCGAGTTGTGGACGCATCGCGGCGGCGGATTTATTCCGTACAGGCTCGGTCCGAAAGGTGTGTACACGTTCACGGTGGAGCTGGTCCACGGCGGCAATCTGTTCAAGGGCGGGCGGATCCGCTGGGCTGTCCAGTATGTCGACAGCCGGAATTATCTGCTCTACGAGCTCGATCACAAGAATTTTTGGGCCGAAGTGGTGCAGAACGGCAAGAAATTCGAACGGGAAAAAATGCAGCACGATCTGGAAAAGCAAAAGGCGTTCACGCTTCAGGTCGAGATTACTCCGGAGCGCTGCGTGCACCGCATCCGCAACGCCAGCGGCCAATGGATGGTGCTCGATTCCTTCTCCGAGCCCGGGCGCGATTTTACCAAAGGGAAATTTGGTTTTTTGATCCAGGGCAAGGACGAAATCGGCGTGTCCGATTTTTCGTTCACTCCGAAGTAGGCCGGAGGGCGGGATTGCTCCCCGCCAGCCAGCCGTTCAACCCTTGACGTCGATATAGCTGGTCCGTAGCGACAGCCGCATCCGCCCCTCCACCGGCTGGCCGAATCGCGTGGCCGGAACGAAGCGCGTCAGCAGCAGGGTGCCTTCGATGCTGCGGCGCAGAGTCTCGTTGTCGGAGACGTTGCCGCTGACCACCTTGTAGTCGATCATCCGGCCTTCGGCGTCGATGGTGACATCGACGATGACGTCGCCCGGCGCGGCGGCGATGGGAGCCGTCACCAGCAGTTCCGCGTCGGTGTGCAGGCTGGTGGGCACGTCCAGGGTGCTGGAGGCGTGCACCGAATACATCGGCATCACGCACATACTGAACAACAAAACAGTGGAAAACAGGCCGCCGGCCAGGGGCAGCGCCAGCGGACGCATCAGGTTGTCGAAAAACAGGCGCAAGCGGTCCGCGAAAACGATGTTCTGGCCCATGGCGCGCATCCTCTCGCGCGAGGCCACCACACGCAGCCGGGAGCGCAGATCGGCCGGCGGCATGCGCCGCGGCAGCCTCCGCAAAGCCCTCCCCAGCATCTCCTCGCTGATGAATTCGTCTTCCTGTTGGCTTCTCATACCACTCGTATCGCCCTTTCGGTTACTCCGCCAGTTGCGCGGACCACTCACCCGCCGAATTCGGCTCGAGCCGTTCCGCGAGACATTTCTTCAGTGCCTCCCGGCCGCGCAGAATTCTCGATTTCACCGTTCCCAGCGAAACCTCCAGAACCTCGGCAATCTCCTCGTAGCTCAACCCCTCGATTTCCCGCAGCACCAGCGCCGCGCGGAACTTGGGATTCACCTCCAGCAGCGCGGCCTCGATCATCTCCTGCGTCTCCCGGTCCAGGGCCAGCTCAAACGGCGACCGGCCGGGGTCTGGCAGCCACTGGTTCGGGGCTCGCTCGTCCGGCTCCCCGCGCGCATCCGTCTCCAGGCCGATCTCCTGGCGCCGATGCCGGCTGAACCACCGCCGGTGGTTTTTCGCTTCATTCACCGCGATGCGGTAAATCCAGGTCTTCAGCGAAGAGTCCTGCCGGAAGGAGCCGATGTTGCGGAAAATCTTCAAAAAGACCTCCTGAACCACATCGGCGGCGTCGCCCGGATCGTCCAACAAGCGGCTCACGATGTTGTACACCGGCTGCTCAAACCGCAGAATCAATTTTTCGTAGGCCGATTCGATGCCCGAGCGCAGATCCAGAACCAGCGCGGATTCGTCTTCACGCAGCGCCGGCGCGAAACCTTCGGGACAGCGGTCGAATTCGAACCCAACCGTAGTATCTGCCATGCCCGGCCACTATTTTAGCGCTTCTTGCCTGCCGCGGCCGGACCCATTCCTACCGAATCGCGGCCTGCCCCGTTTTCCTCCGCCGCGCGGTGATCCCGCGGCTCTTCAGTAAAGACACCGCCCGCGCCGAAGTTGTTCCCGTCAGCGCCGCGCCTCCGCAACTGGTGAAGCCGCTGGTATCGATGGCGATGAAGACCGGTGGAAAGATCGTATTGCCGGCGGAGATCGTGAACTCGTTGCCCCCGTTCTGGTCCGGGCGCCCGGTGACGATCTGGGCTTCGAAGGTGCCGGAGATGTCCCCGATGGGGGCTACGCTGACCACCTGCGCCCGCGCGTTCGCGGTAGTGACCGTGGGAGCCGCCGCCGGCTCAAACGGCAGCCCCACAGCGTCCAAAATCCGGAAATCGATGGCGTCGGAGCAGCCCGACGGATCCACGCCGGGGTTATACAAAACCAGCAGATTCGCCGCGCTGGAGCCTGCCACGCCGTACCAGTAGGGAATCCGCAGCGGTGTTTGGCCCTGCGTGCCCTCAATCCACAGAAAACCGTGGTACTGGCCGGAGGCCAGTTGCGCGGCCCCGGGGATCGAGACGTTGATGGTTTGCGATGCGCCCGGCGCCAGAGGGAACGAGGATTGGTCCACGGCCGGAACCGCGATCCCATCGATCGACGTCACGGTCACGGCGAACGTGTCGGCGTTGGGTCCGGTGTTGGTGATGGTCACCGCTTCGCTGGCGTTGGCCGGCGCCGCTCGGGGCGTGGCCAGACGCGCCCGGGCCGGACTAATCGCGTCCGCGCCGCCCGATCCCGCCGGGGTTGCGGCCGGAGCGAAATTGAGCGAGATGGAGGACGCGGCCAGGCCGGACCCCAGCGCGTTGCTCAAGTCCAGACGCCCGGCGCCGGCGCTCTGCGGCGCGGCCATCGCGCCGTTGGGATACAGATCCAGCTCGCCGGCGCTGTTGACGATTAAGGACCGGTACTGCGCCCCGTTGAGGCCGGGAAACTGTGCCATGGCCACCGCCACCGCGCCGGTAACCATGGGAGCCGCAAAACTGGTTCCCGCCGCATCGTCGAAATATTGCCCGTAGGAAAGCCCGTAAGACGATTCAGCCTGGAACGGGCTGTCGAGAAAACTGTACACCGGGTAGCAGCCGTTGTTGAGATCGAGAACGAACGGCGCGGCGCAGCCGGCGGCCTCGCCTTGCGTAGTCACCGGAGCCACCAGATTATCCCCCACCGCGACGATGTCAGGTTTCACATTGGCGAGCGGCGTCGGGCCCAGGCTCGAAAAATCGGCGATGGTGTTGGAGGGATAGGCAAACGCGGTCTTGCCGTCGAAATCGAGATCCACCTGCGCGTTGGCGTTCGCTGCTGCGAGCTGCTTGATCGCTGCGCCGTCGTTCTGGCTCACCAGCAGCGCCGGAAGAGTCGCCGCGCCCATGGACCAGCCGAAAATCTCGGCGTTGCCGCTGGCGTCGGCGGGGGCGGTGCCGAACAGCAGATATCCCGCGTAATCGACTCCGGAAAGCGCTTCATCCACCAGGTTTTCCGGTTTGTTGTCGTAGAGAATCGCCCCGATCGCGCCGGCCCGCTGCGCATTATTGAGCTTGGTGGCGAAGGTGCATGCGGCGCCGTTCGGTCCGCCGCGCTGGATCAAGGCGATCGAGTTGCTCAGGCTGCCGGCGGGAAGGGGACTGCAAGCATAGCCGCCCGCGTCCGGGCCGATCGCCGCCACATCCACCAGCGGGCCCACGGTATCGCCGGAGACCGTGCCCAACTCCTCGCGGGCGGGCGTCGCCAGGAACGTGCCGAGCGGGCCGAAATTCGCCGAAAACCAGAACCAGCGCTGATTCTCGATCGCGCCGACCGCGATCGCCGCCGGACTGGCCGCCGGTGCGGCGACCGTGCCCGGCCCGGGACCCGCGTTTCCCGCGGCTCCGACGAATACCATCCCGCCCGCCACCGCGTTGGCGATGGCCTGCGCGTCCGGACCATCTTCATCCGAGTAGTTGTAGAGCAGATAGCCGGAGCTGTAGTTCACCACCTGCATGCCATCGTTGAAGGCGTCGTTCAAGCCGGCCAGAAACGTCAGATCGTCGCTTCGGCCGAAATCATCGGCGACCTTGTAGTTGCCGATCCAGGCGCCGGGAGCGACGCCTTGGATCGTCCCGATTCCGTTGAACACGGGCGAGGTAGGCAAGCCGGCGGCGATGCCGGCCACCGTGGTCCCGTGGTCGCAGTAATCGAGACCATCGCTGAAACTGTTATCGACTCCGTTCTCCGGATCCGAGTACACCCGCGCGACGATCACTTTGTTGTTCACATTGGAGGCGGTGGCGGTTCCCGACGTGATCGGAAATCCGGACGGCATCGGCGTCTGAAAATTCTGAAATGCGGGATGATTGACGTCGACGCCGCAGTCGAGAATGCCGATCTTCACCCCCGCCCCGGCGTTGGAGGCCCCGCCGGAAATCATCTGATATGCCTGGTTGAACCGATGCACCACCGCCGCCTGATCCATCAGGATGTGATGACGCATCACCGGATAAACCCCCGCCACGCGCCCATCCCGGCGCAGCCGCTCCGCCGCGGTTTCGTCCATCCTCGCGCCCAAGGCGTTGAGCAGAGTGTCGAAGCGGTGGGTGACCACGCCGCCCGCTTCACCAATGGCGGCTTCGATGGCGGCGTGTTCGGCATGAATCTGCTTCTTGCGCTCGGCCACCTCGCGATCGGCCGCGGAGTAGCGGGTCTTGTTGTGAATGGAAACGGCTGCGGCGGGCTCGGTCTTCAGGACGACGATGTAGCGGCCGGGAATCGGTTGAGCCGCGACACAAGCGGCGGAGGCGAGGATAAGGACCATGCTCTTCATTCTGAAAGAAGAACTCCTTTGAACTGCGTTGACGCAGCTCTGCATAGAATCGGTCGGACGCGGCGGCAAACATCTTTAGGACGTAAGCTCCCGGCCCGGGATGACCCGGAAATCCGCCCTGCTCTGCGGCCCTTTCGGCTTTTGTTACAATGAATTGAGGCATTCATGGCCAATAAACCCGCCTTTTCGCAGGGTGCGCAAGTCGAACACCCCAAATTCGGACTGGGCAGTGTGCTGTCCTGCAACGAGGAGTATATCGTGATCAAGTTCGACGATCACGGAGAAAAGAAGTTCGTTCTTCCCATCGTTTTGCCAAATTTGAAGAAGAGCGACCGGCAGCCGCCGGTGGAAAAGCGGCGCAGCTCGAAGAAGAAAGCCCCGGTCCCGGCGGCGGGCTGAGCCCGGCGGCGCTTATCTTTTCATCGTACAAACGAAATTGCGGCTCCCTCCGCTAACGGAGAAGGTCCTCCAGTTGGACGCGCGCGTCGGTTTTTTCGTCGCGGTATTTCACGATCACCGGAGTGTAAAGCGAAATGCCCCAGTCCTTTCCGCGTCCATGGGAAACGGCTCGCGAGCCGGGCACCACCACCGCCCCTTCCGGCAAAATCAGCGGCGTCTCGCCCGAGGCGGCATACACCTGGCCGCGGACGATGTCATAGACAGGCGTCGACCGGGTGAGAATCGTGCCGCTGCCCAGAACACAGCGCCGCTTGATCACGGCGCCTTCATAAACGCCGCAATTTCCGCCGACCAGAACTTCGTCCTCGATAATCACCGGCAGCGCCCCGACCGGCTCAAGAACGCCCCCGATCTGCGCGGCGGCGGAAATATGGCAGTTGCGCCCGATCTGCGCGCAACTGCCCACCAGAGCGTGCGAATCGATCATGGTGCCGTCGCCGACCCAGCTCGCCGTGTTGATGTACATCGGAGGCATGCAGGTGACGCCCTTGCCGATATAGGCGCCGTCGCGGATGCTGGAGCCTCCGGGAACAATGCGGACGCCGCTTTCCGCTGTCAGATGCTTCACCGGCCAGGTGGATTTGTCGAACATCGGCTGGCGGGCCCGATCGACCGACATATCGACCACCATCCCCATGCGGAATCCGACCAGCACACCTTTTTTGACCCATTCGTTCACCCGCCATCCGGTGGGCGCGGACGGGTCGGGTTCGGCCGCGCGGATCTGGCCCTGGTTCAGCGCCTGCTTGAAGCGCTGGAAAAGAGCGAAGTGAAAATCGGTGTAATTTGCGGGTTTTTGATCGAATAATGCTTCAATTTCAGTCCGCATGCGTGCCCCGCGCGCCCGCCAGCAGGCCGCTCGATCTCAGCACCGCTTCGATTTTGGCCTGATTCGCCGCCGACGGAGCGCACATCGGCAGCCGCCAGACCGGCTCCAGCAGGCCCATGAGAGCCATCGCGGCTTTGACCGGGATGGGATTCGATTCGACGAAGTTCACTTCCATCAGCGGCAGCCATTTGCGCTGCAGTTCCCGCGCCTGAGCGAACTGGCCGCTCATTGCGAGCTGCGCCAGGCGCGTCATTTCGGCTGGAATTTCGTTGGAGACCACCGACACGATGCCGCGGCCGCCGAGGGCGATCAGCGGAATGGTGATGGAGTCGTCCCCGCTGAGGACGTAGAATCGTTCGGGCACCTCGTGAACCACGCGCGCCATCTGGCTGATATTTCCCGAGGCTTCCTTGACCCCTACGATGTTGTCGATTTCGGCCAGGCGTTTCAGCGTGGCGGGCTCGACGTTGACTCCCGTCCGGCCTTGCACGCTATAGACCACGATCGGCAGCGGAACGGCCGCGGCGATGGCTTTATAGTGCTGATAGAGACCTTCCTGGGTCGGCTTGTTGTAGTAAGGCGTGACGGAGAGAATCCCGTCGACGCCGATTTCCCGGAGCTCTTTGGCGAGCTCGATCACTTCGGCGGTGTTGTATCCGCCGGCCCCGCCCAGGACGGGAACTTTGCCCTTGGCCTCCTCGACCGTGATTTCGATGACGCGCAGATGTTCGGCCCGCGTGAGCGTGGGGCTTTCGCCGGTGGTGCCGCAGGGGACCAGGAAATCGATTCCGGCGTCGATCTGGCGGCGAATCAGGCGCCGCAGCGCGGATTCGTCGATGCGCAGATCTTTTTGAAAGGGGGTGACCAGGGCCGTGCCGCATCCTGTGAACATGATGTTTGCCTCTTTCTCTATTTTGCGCCGCCGGAGGGCGTCAAGCGCCTCGCGTCTGGCCGAATAACACGTCCTCGAATTTGTAGACGCCGCGCTTGCCGGGAATCCATTGCGCCGCTTTGAGGGCGCCCCGCGCGAATCCCTCGCGGCTGCGCGCGGCATGGCGCAGCGTGATCGTGTCGGCCGCCGAATCGAAGCCGATTTCGTGGGTGCCGGGGTGCGCGCCGGCGCGATTGGAGCTGGTATCGATCGGGCGGGCGTAGCCGGCCCGCTTCATATCCTCGACCAGCTTGACCAGCGTGCCGCTGGGGGCGTCCTTTTTCGTGTGGTGATGAATCTCCCAGGCCCAGGCGCCGTACTGCGGCTCGTTGGCGAGCAGGCGCGCGGCCTCGCTTACCAGGCGGGCGAAGACGTTGACGCCGATTGAGAAATTCGGGCTCCAGACCAGCGCGGAGCCGTGGTTTTCTATGGCGGCGCGGACCCGTTCGAAGTCCTGGAACCATCCGGTGGTGCCGACGACGGCGGGTATCTTCAACTCCGCCAGCTTTTCGACGTTGGCGGCGACGGCCCGCGGCTCGGTGAACTCGACGGCCACGTCGGCGCCGCGGGCCTGTTCGATCTGCTGGCCGAGATCGATGCGCGCGTGGACGGAAAAATCGTACTCCGGAGCGAGCTGCTCGAGGAAACGCCCCATTTTGCCGTAACCGATGATCGCCAGTTTCATTCAAACGCCGCCGGATCGGGATTGCGGAAAAACTCCGCGTGCAGCGATTCTACCGCGCGGCGCAGGTCCGCTGCCGCGACCACCAGGCTGAAGTTCAGCAGCGAGGCTCCCTGGGAAACCATCCGCACGTTGACGTCTTTGAGCGCGCCGAAAATCCGGGCGGCGACGCCGGGCGTGTGGCGGAGGTTATCGCCCACCAGGCAGACGATGGACTGATCGGTTTCGACCGACACTTCGGAAAACGTTTCCAGCTCGGCGCGAATGGAAGCCAGCGCGCGGATATTATCGATGGTCATCGAGACGCTGACTTCAGAGGTGGCCAGCATATCGACGGGGGTTTCGAAGCGGTCGAAGACCTCGAAGATCCGGCGCAGGAAGCCGTGGGCCATCAACATGCGCGTGCTGACGATATTGACCAGCGTGATATTCCGCTTGCAGGCGATGGAGCGGATCGCGTTGTTGCAGGGCGGCGCTTCGGCGACGATCAGCGTTCCCGCCACTTCCGGCCGGCGGGAGTTAAGAATGCGCACCGGAATATTCTTTTCGATGGCCGGCAGAACCGTGGCCGGATGCAGAACCTTGGCGCCGAAGTAGGCCAGCTCGGCCGCTTCGGCGAAGGAACAGGTTTTCACGCGGTAGCCGCCGGGCAGGATTCCGGGATCGGCGGTCAGCATGCCGTCGACGTCGGTCCAGATCTGAATTTCGCTCGCCCCGATGCCCGCGCCGACGATGGCGGCGGTGTAATCCGATCCGCCGCGGCCGAGTGTGGTGGTGACGCCGTCTTCGGTGGAGGCGATGAATCCGCCCATCACCACCACCTGATTGCGGGCCAGCGGCGGAATGGCGGCCGCAAGCCGGGCGTACGTCTCGGCGAACAGCGGCGCGGCCTGGGTGTGGCGGCGGTCGGTGACGATCAATTTTCGCGAGTCCAGGTGGACGGCGTTCAACCCCCGCCGGCAGAAGGCGGCGGTTACGATGAGGCTTGAAAGGCGCTCGCCGAAGGCGGAGATGGCGTCGGTGGCGCGCGGCGTGAGCTCGCCCATCACCGCCAGGCCGCGGACCAGCTCGCCCAGCTCGGAAAAATGGGCGTCGATTTCCGCCTCCGCGTCCCAGGATTCGCGGCGATGAAATTCGCGGAGCTGAGCCAGTTGGTCGAGCGCCTCCTGGCGCCGTCCGGCGGCGGCCAAGGAAGCGATCGCCAGGAGCTGGTTGGTGGTCTTGCCCATGGCCGAGACAACCACCACCGGCCGCTGTGCGATGCGCGCTTCGACGATGCCTGCCACCCGCGCGATGGCCTCTCTGGATTCGACGGAGGTGCCGCCGAATTTCATCACGATCATCGCGCCAGCCAGCCCTCCGAGTGCATTAGCTCCGCGTTCAGCACCGCCGCCCCGGCCGCGCCGCGGACGGTGTTATGGCCCAGCGCCACGAACTTGTAGTCGAGCACCGGGCAGGGCCGCAGGCGGCCGACGAATACGGCCATGCCGTTTTCCCGCTCCACGTCGCGGCGCGGCTGCGGGCGGTCGGGTTCTTCCATATAGATCACCGGACAGGGTGGAGCGCTGGGCAGGCCTTTCCGCTGCGGCACGCCTTGCCAGCCGCGCAGTGCGGCGATGATTTCGGCCGCGCTGGGCTTGTGTTCAAACTCCACGGATACGCACAGCGTGTGGCCGTCGACCACCGGCACGCGGTTGCACTGCGCGCTGACCCGGGCGGCGAGCGGCTCCACGCGGTGGTCGCGGAATTCGCCGAGAATCTTTTGCGTTTCCCGCTCCATCTTGTCTTCTTCTCCGCCGATGAAGGGGATGACGTTGGCGTTGATGTCCAGGGAGGCCACGCCGGGGTAGCCCGCTCCGGAAATGGCCTGCATGGTGGTCACCATCACGCGGCGAATCCCGAACCGCTTCAGCGGCGCCAGAGCCATGACCAGAACCACGGTCGAGCAGTTGGGGTTGGTGACGATCTGGCCCTTCCAGCCGCGCCGTTTCTGCTGTTCCGGAATCAGTTGCAGGTGGTCGGCGTTGATTTCGGGAACCAGCAGCGGCACGTCTTCCTCCATGCGGTGGTTGCGCGAATTGGAAACGACGACGTGGCCGGCCTGCGCAAAGGCGCGCTCGATTTCGGTGGCCACGGAGGCGTCCATGGCGGAAAAGACCAGCCGCGGCGTATCCTTGGACGGCTTGCATTCGTTGACCATCAGATCGCGCGCATGCTGCGGCGTCACGCCGCCGAGCCGCCAGGAAGCCGCCTCGCGATAGGGTTTCCCGGCCGACCGGTCGCTCGCGCCCAGCCAGGCCAGATCGAACCATGGATGATCGCGCAGGAAGCTGACAAACTCCTGGCCGACCATGCCGGTCGCGCCCAACACACCCACCTGAATTTTTTCGCTCATTTGAGTAACTGCCTCACCATGTTTTGGTAGATCCGCACTGCCTCGGCGATCTCCTTTTTTGGCACACGCTCCTCGGCGGTGTGCGCAAGATGAATACTGCCGGGACCGAGCAGGAACGGCTCGCCCCAGGCGCCGTTGAATGTCGGAATGTCGGTGGCGAACGATACGACGCTGGTTTCGAATCCGTCGAGCCGGCCGAATTTTTGCGCGGGAAGGCACAAAACTTCGGTGAGCTCGGCCTGGCCGTTCACAACCTCCGCCATGGCGGATCGGGTGGATGCGCCATCGTCCACCAGGCGGAAGAAAATCTCGGCCTTTGCGAAATCCGGAATGACGTTCGGCGCGCGGCCGCCTTCGATGGTGCCGATGTTGACGGTGCTGGGGCCAAACATCTCATCCACGGGAAGCTTCATGCGCCGCAGGCGCTCCAGGACGTCAAGCAGTTTCTCGATCGCCGATTCGCCCAGATGCGGATAGGCGGAGTGGGCCATCCGGCCGCGCGCGGCGATCTCAAAGCGCAGCGCGCCCTTGGAACCGAGCGCGAGCTTATTTTCGGTCGGCTCGCCGTTGATCAGAAAACGCGTGCCGCGCGGGTCTTTTGCGGCCGCCTTTGCGCCCGCGCTGTTCCGCTCCTCGCCGACCACGAACAGCAGCGCGGCCCGGCGTTCGCCGGAGGCGAGCAGATCCTGAACGGCGAAGATCATCGACGCGATGATGCCCTTGGTGTCGCAGGCGCCGCGGCCCCAGATGAACTGATCGTCCTCGCGCGAGGCGAAAAAAGGCGGGACGGTGTCGATATGGGTGGAAAGGGCGACCACCGGCGGATCCCAGCGCGCGAAGACGTTGAAGCGGCCCGGCTCGACCGGCATGCGCTCGACGCGCGCGCCGGGGATCTTCGAAAGATAGTCGAACAGAAACTCCCCCACGCGCTCCTCGCAGGGAGTGACGGAGTCGATATCGACCAGCGCTCTGGTGAGCTCAAACAGATTCATAAATGTAGAGATGGAGCGAAAGGGGAGGTCCCGATAGCGCTCCATTCGCTGTTGCCACGAATGACAGTGAGCAGGTGTTAGCCTTGCTCACCAACCGCCGCGCGGCGGGACGATGCGGCGATTTCGGCGAGGCTGCCCCTTTCGCCAGCCGCTCCGTGCCCGCCGGAACCGCGCGCCTGGCTACTGATGGCCCCCGCTCCTCTATCGAACCGCCCCGGCGGACCGGGGCGAACCTCCTCAGGATAGCACGGATGACGTATGATCAAATCGCGGCGTCCGCGCATGCTGAGGAAGACGGCCGAGCCGAATCTGCATATCATCCAGCACGGATACTGGTCGCGGTTTTGGCCGCTGCTGCGCGCCGCCTCTGCCGCGCTTTATAAAGACGGCTGCCTGGGCATCGCCAAGGGAGTCGCCTATTCGGGACTGCTGGCGTTCTTTCCGATGCTGACCACACTCGCCGCGATCCTGGTGCAGGCGCGGGCCGAAGCCGTCTCGCGCACCGTCGCGCGGCTGCTTTACGACGTCGTGCCGCCGGGCAGCGAAGATGTCGTGCGGCAGTTGTTCATCGTCCACGGGGAGCGGCCGGCCGGCCTGCTGATTGTGGCGACGGTACTGGCGTTGTGGGCGGCGTCCGGGGCCATGATGAGCCTGATGGAGGGCTTCCGCGCCGCGTATCGGATCCCGCGCGGGCGGTCCTTTGCGCGGGAGCGCGGCATGGCGATGCTGCTGGTGGCCACCTCGGCGCTGCCGGTGATCGGAGCTTCGGCGCTGATCGTCTTCGGCCATCGCAGCGAGCGCGCCGTGGTCGAGTGGCTCGGGATGTCGCCGGAGGGCCGCGGCTGGGTATTGCTGGCGGGCCAGGCGCTGCGTTTCCTGCTGGCCACCGGCTCCATCGTCCTCGCCACGGCCCTGGTTTATTATTGGGGTCCGAACCGGCGGCAGAGATTCCGGCGGGTGTTTCCGGGCGCGATTCTGGCCACGATTCTGTGGCTGGCGGCGACGCTCGGCTTTGGATGGTACGTGCGGCACGTCTCCAACTACAACCTGATGTACGGCAGCGTCGGCGCGGGGCTCGCGCTGCTGGTGTGGCTGTACGTGTTGTCGGTCATCGTTTTGCTCGGATGCGAGTTCAACGCCGCCGGCGAGGCTGAATCGCCGTTGGCCGGTTCGGATCCGCAGCCCGGGCGGGACTGAAGCCCAGCCCTCGCCGCGCGCGGATCGAAATCCTCGGAATTTTAACGCTGCAGGATTTCCCGCCCTCGCCGATAAGCTTAGTGTGAAATTTTTTACCATCCTACTGCTGGCGGCGGCGTCCGTTTCGGCGGCGAACCGGCTGGACTCCGAACATTCTCGAACGCCCAAGCGGGTTTGGGTCCGCCGTCTTACTCTGGCCGCCGGATGCGCGGCGAGCCTCGCCTTCGACACCTGGAGCACCCATCGGGCGGTGAGCGCGGGCGCGCTGGAGGCCAATGGCCTGTTCGCCAATCCTCAGGGGCGGCCGCAGTGGGGCCGGATGTTTTCGATCAAGGCGGGGATTTGCGGAAGCTCGGCCCTTCTCCAGGAGACGCACCTGTTCGGAAGCTGGGAATCCCCCGCCGCCGATTGGACGTGGACGGGCATCAACGCCGGCGCCGCGGGACTTTACTCCTGGGCGGGCTGGCACAATTTAAGCCTCGCTTCGCGGAAATAATTAAAAGCGGAAACGCAGCCCGCCCCAGACTCCGATGGGCGCGCCGGGAGCGAAAAACGTCGTGGTGCGGATCGGGTAATTGCCATTCACCGCCGGGAACGGCCGCGCGACGAAATTTCCCTGATTGTCGAACGGCGTCGGCCCCAACTGCGCCGCCGTGTAATAGCGGTGATCGAGCAGGTTGTCGATCTGAAAATAGAGCTGAACGCCCTTTCGCATCTGGTAATGCCCGCCCAGATTCACCACGCCGTAGCCGGGCGAATAACCCGGACCCAGATAGTAGACGCCGTCCGGCGCATCCAGATTGTTTTCATTGCCGCGCGCGAACGATCTGCCCACGGCGACGAAATCGAGGTCGAGGGCGATTTTTGAAACCGGCTCGTACTCCAGGTAGCTCTTGAAAATATTTTTCGGCATCTGCGAAATCTCATCGCCGGGCTGCACGGTGATGTTCCCGTCGAGCCCGCGTCCGGCGTCGTTGGCGCTATTGCTGCCGCCGTCGATGGTCTGCGAGCTTTGGTAAGTCGCGCTGAGGAAGGTATAGTTGCCGCCCAGGGTGAGATGGGGCAGGCGGCCGCTCAAGCTCACCTCGGCGCCTTCGCGGCGCGTCTGCCCGAAATTGGTGAAGTACCCGAATCCGGTCTGTTCGGAGGCGACGAACAGGATGTCATTGTCGTTTGCGCCGCGGAACCAGCCGGCGCTCCAGCGGAGATGGTCCTCGCCCAGTTTGCCGCGTATTCCGGCTTCAAACGTCCGCGTCACGACTTGTTTTAGGGGCGGATCGCTGACCAGCGCGTTCGGCAGATTGCAGGGCTCGTTCGGATCGGCGCAGCCGAGCTCGATCGCCGTGGGTGCGCGGCTGGCTTCGCTGTAGCTGAAATAGAGCCCGGCCAGCCGCCAGGGGCTGTAGGTCAAGCCGGCGGCGGGATTGAAGCGCTGGAACACATACTGCCCGTTTAGCGATCCCCGCGCGCCCGGCGCCGTTTCGGGCGGAAGGCGGTCGATGTTCTCGATGGGCGTCCGGTTATAGCGCCCGGACAGGGTCAGGGCGAAGGCCCTTCCCAGCGTGATCGTGTCGCTGGCAAAGACGCTGCAGGTGTGAAGCAGGCCGCGCAGATTCACCCGGGTGTCCACCGGGACGCCGTCTTGGTTCGTGCTGCCGTCGGCGAAGGCGTTGATGGGGGTAAAGGTGATGCGGTCCGGATTCAAATAGGCGAACTGCGAGCCCTGTTGAAACGTGATGCTGCTCTGGTCCCACGCCGCGCCCGCCTGAAGATGATGGCGCGGCGCATTCCAGGCCAGTTGCCCCGACAAGCCGTAGTTGTGCTGCTTGGCGTATGTGTTGGTCAGGATCCCGTCGCATTTCTCGACCGGCTCGTCCTTTTCGAGCCCCTGCGCGATGCAGCGCCACTTGGGAAAAGGTTCGGTGGCGGCGTTGCCAGTGATGGGGAAGCCGCTGTATCCGGCGGCGGTCAGGGCCGCGATGTCGGATGGGCTCAGATTGTAGAGGGATTGGTCAAAGGAGTTGGAGTTGATGTCGCCGTTGGTGGTGTCGGCGCGGATGTAGCGGAAGTAAGCGTTGCCGGAGAGTGTGAGGCGGCTGTTGAAGTCGTGGCGGCCGCTCAGATTGAATGAAGGCGAATGGTTCCAGGTGACGTCGGGAATGCTGTAGACGCTCGAATAATTCTGCTGAAGGAAGCGGAAGTCCTGAAGGCCGTTCCCGGTGAGCCAGTTGTCGGCGTAGGCGAAGCTCAGGCTCAGCGCGGTGCGGGCGCCCCTCCAGCCGGTCTTGGCAAAGCTCTGCCGCACCTCGGAGGGCGAGTGCTGCCGCCAGCCGTCCTCGCGAAACAGATTGCCGGCGGCATACCAGTGAAACCCCCGGGCCGTCGAGCCGCCGTTTTCGAATTCGCCCTGCCGCCTCCCGAAGCTTCCGCCGCTGAGGGAAAGCATCGTTTTCGGGGCGGTGTAGCCGTCCTTGGTTTGGACCGCCAGCGCGCCGCCCAGCGTGTTCAATCCAAACAGCGGGTTCGATCCCGGCATCAGGGCCATTTCGGAGATGGCGATTTCCGGAATCAGGTCCCAGGCGACAACATCGCCAAAGGGCTGATTCTGGCGGACTCCATCAACATAGACCGAGATTCCCTCCGGCGTGCCCAGCAGGGGCGAGGCCGTATAGCCGCGATAGTTCACGTCGGGCTGGAACGGGTTTTCCTGGTTCTGATTGATGTGGACGCCGTCGAGCCGCTTGTTCAGAAAATCGGACAGGTCCAGCGCGCCGCTTCGTTCGAGATCGCCTGCGGTGGCGGTTTGCACTGGCGCGGGAATTTGATCGAGCGCCAGATCCGTGCCCGGCAGAGGAGTGGGAGCGACCACCTCCACCCGCGAGGCCTGCGCCGCGATTTGCAGCACGACCCGGCGCACCACCGGCGAACCCGGCTGCACGTCGATGGAAAACGATTGCGGGGCAAAGCCGTCCTTAGAAATCGTCACCCGATAGCGGCCCGGCGCGGGATTCTCCAGGGAATATACGCCGGTCGAATCGGTCTGGAACGGACGGCGTTCGCCGCCGGCGGCGCTCTCGATCGTTCCCGCTGCCGGGAGTGCGGCGCCGGAGGAATCCCGCACTTCGATGGTGATTTGCGCCCGCGCAGCCGCGCCGGACCACAAACAGAGAGCGGCCACCAGCACGCCGCGGCAGAGTTGCATATCGGTATATCCGGCGCCGCCGCCGTTTGTTCACCAAAAAGTTGAACAAACCGGCGCCGGATGGAATATCTTGATAGGAAGATCTTGGCGGACGTTTTCCAGGCCGGTGTTCTGACCTTAACGGGCGGCGCGGCGCGTCCGGCGTGTTCCGCCGTCGAAGACGAGGTGGTGGCGCTGTTTGATGAGTATCGCGAGCCGCTGCTGCGCTACCTGACGACGTTCGGCGTGTGCGCCGCCGACGCCGAAGAACTGCTTCAGGACGTTTTTCTGGCGCTGTTCCTCCATCTGCGCGGCGGAAAGTCGCGCGCGAATCTACGTGGCTGGCTGTTCCGGGTCGCGCACAATCTGGCGTTGAAGCGCCGGCAGCGCGACCGCGGCGGCGCGGTCGCCGGTCTGCCCGCGCCGGCGCAGACGCCGGATCCCGCTCCGAATCCCGAGGATCAGCTTCTGCACGGGCAGTTGCAAAAACGTCTCGCGGCGGCCTACCGGGCGCTTCCCGAGCGCGACCGCCGCTGCCTCTGGCTGCGCGCCGAAGGGTTGAACTACCGCGAAATCGCCGCGGTTCTGGAAATTTCTTTGGGAGCAGTGGCCCTTTCTCTGGCGCGGTCGCTGGCGCGCCTGGAGCGCTGCGCGGAGCGGTGATGCCATGGCGCGCGATCCCCATCTCTCGGATCCGCAACTGCTGATGGAGCTGGAAGGCGAGCTTTCCCGGCGCGCGGCGACCAAGATCGGGCGTCATCTCGCCGCCTGCGGGAAGTGCCGCGCGCGCCGCCGCGCGCTGGAAGCGATGATCGCGGATTGGACCCGCCTTCAGCGGACGGCGGTCGCCCTGCCGTCCGGCGACGGCCCGCGCGCGCTGCTGAGAGCGCGGATCGGACGGCTCGGGCCGCCGCCGGCCGGGCCGGCCCGCGGCGCGCTGGCGCACGGGAAACTGACGTTGGCCGCATGCGCCCTGATCGTGCTGGCCGCGGCGATGGTGAAGCATTCGTCCCCGCGCCCCGTCTGGGCGGCCGCGGTTCCCGATGCGCGTCTCACTCCGGGCGCGACGCTGCGCGCCACGCGCGAATCGGTGTGCGCCCAGCCCAACACGAAGAACCGCGCGGTTCCGGTCGCGCTGCGGAGGAAGGTTTTTGAGTCCTACGGTCTGCGTGATGCCTCGCCGCGCGACTTCGAGGTGGATTACCTGATCACGCCGGCTTTGGGCGGCGCCGACGACATTCACAATCTGTGGCCGCAGCCGTACCGTTCGACGGTGTGGAACGCGGAGGTCAAGGACGCGCTGGAGGACCGTCTGCGCGATCTGGTTTGCGGCGGCGCGCTCGATCTGTCGGAAGCGCAGCGGGAAATCGCCGCGGACTGGATCGCGGCATATAAAAAATATTTCCATACGGACCGGCCGCTCGAGCCGCGGTAAGCGCTCCGCTTTCTTTTCTTGACAAATTCTCAGATTAGATTTAATCTAAACTTTTCATGGACGCGCGCGACGAGGTGAAGCGGTTCCTGGAGGCCGGCGGGCTGCGCTGCACTCCGCAGCGCTATGCGGTCATGGCCTTCCTGATGGGACACGCCGGCCATCCCACGGCCTCGGAGATCTTTGAGGCCGTCAACCGGGCCGATCCGCGCTGTTCCCGGGCCACCACCTATAACAATCTGCGCGATCTGGTGCGGGCGGGTCTGGTCCGGGAAGTGGCCGCGGAGGGGCGCGCCGCCCGCTTCGACGCGAAAAATCAACGGCATCATCACTTCATCTGCGACCACTGCGGCGCCGTCGAGGACCTGGCCTGGTGCAAGGTGCCTCGTCCGGCTGCGCGGTCGCTTGGCGGACGGGTTCTTCGCGATTGCGAGTTGATTTTCCGCGGGCTGTGCGCGCGCTGCGCTCCGCGGAAGGATTCGCGCGCGCAACGATTTTGATGAATTGGAAGGAAGCAGAACACATGGAACAGCAACTCAGCACCTCGGCGGGGGCCGGTGCCCCCGGCATTCAAGAGCAAGTCCCGGCGGAAAGAAAATGTCCGGCCGCCCGCCTGCACACCGCGGCCGGCGGCCGCAGCAATGCGGACTGGTGGCCGGAACAACTCAATCTCCGGATCCTTCACCAGCACTCTCCGGCCTCTAACCCGATGGGCCAGGAGTTCAATTACAGGGAGGAGTTCAAGAGCCTCGACCTGAACGCGGTGATCCAGGATCTCCACGCCTTGATGACGGATTCCCAGGACTGGTGGCCGGCCGATCACGGCCACTACGGGCCCTTTTTCATCCGCATGGCGTGGCACAGCGCCGGCACTTACCGCATCGGCGACGGCCGCGGCGGAGCCGGCTCGGGCGCGCAGCGCTTTGCGCCGCTCAACAGTTGGCCGGACAACGCGAACCTTGATAAGGCGCGCCGCCTGCTGTGGCCGATCAAGCAGAAGTACGGACGAAAGATCTCCTGGGCGGATCTGATGATTCTGGCCGGCAATGTCGCGCTCGAATCGATGGGGCTGAAAACCTTCGGCTTCGGCGGCGGCCGCGAGGACATCTGGGAGCCGCCGGAAGACGTTTTCTGGGGACCCGAGGACAAGTGGCTCGGCGAGCAGCGTTACAGCGGCGATCGCGAGCTGGCAAACCCGCTCGCCGCGGTTCAGATGGGGCTGATTTATGTGAATCCGGAAGGACCCGACGGAAAACCGGACCCGCTCGCCGCGGCGCGCGATATTCGCGAAACCTTCGCGCGCATGGCCATGAACGACGAAGAGACGGTGGCGCTGATTGCCGGCGGCCACACCTTCGGAAAGACGCACGGCGCCGCCGAGCCGGCCAAGTACGTCGGCCCCGAACCGGAGGGAGCGCCCATCGAGATGCAGGGCCTGGGCTGGAACAACACTTACGGGAACGGCTGCGGGCCCCACACCATCACCAGTGGGATCGAGGTCACCTGGACCAAGACGCCGACCAAATGGAGCAACCACTACCTGGAAAATCTCTTCAACTACGAATGGGAACTCTGCAAGAGCCCGGCCGGCGCCTATCAGTGGACTCCCAAAAACGGGGCCGCCGCGGGCACCGTCCCCGACGCGCACGATCCGAACAAGCGGCACGCTCCCGGCATGCTGACCACCGATCTCGCGCTCAAGATGGACCCCATTTACGCGCCCATCGCCAGGCGTTTTCTCGATCACCCCGACGTATTCGCCGACGCGTTCGCCCGGGCGTGGTTTAAGCTGACGCACCGCGACATGGGACCCGTTTCGCGGTACCTGGGGCCGCTGGTTCCCAAGGAAACGCTGATCTGGCAGGACCCCGTTCCCCCGGTCGATCATGAATTGATCGACGAGCGGGACATCGCCGCTCTGAAGGAAAAGATCCTGGCCTCGGGCCTGACTATCCCGCAACTGGTCACCACCGCGTGGGCGTCGGCATCCACCTTCCGCGGCTCGGATAAGCGCGGCGGAGCCAACGGCGCACGCATCCGCCTGGCGCCGCAAAAAGACTGGGAAGTGAATCAGCCGGCCGAGCTGGCGCGGATCCTTCAAAAACTGGAGAGCATTCAGGTCGAGTTCCAGCGCGCGCAGTCCAACGGCAAGCGGGTGTCGCTGGCGGACCTGATCGTTCTGGGCGGCTGTGCCGCCGTGGAAGCGGCCGCCAAAAAGGCGGGACACGAGGTGAAGGTCCCCTTCTTGCCGGGCCGCACCGACGCTTCGCAGGAGCAGACCGATGCGCACTCCTTCGCGGTGCTGGAGCCGCTGGCCGACGGCTTCCGGAACTATGTCCGGAAGGGAGAACAACGCCGGCCGGAGGAGCTGCTGGTTGACCGCGCGCAGTTGCTGACGCTGACGGCTCCCGAGATGACCGTTCTGGTGGGCGGCATGCGCGTGCTCAACGGGAATTTTGCGCGCTCCCCCCACGGCGTCTTCACCAATCGGCCGGAGACGCTGACCAACGATTTCTTCGTCAATCTGCTGGACATGAAAACCAGGTGGCAGCCGTCGGCGGAGGAAGGGGTGTACGAAGGCCGTGACCGCGCTACCGGCGAACGGAAATGGACGGCGACCCGCGTCGACTTGATCTTCGGCTCCAACTCCCAGCTCCGGGCCATCGCCGAAGTCTACGCGTGCCGCGACGCGGAAGCGAAGTTCGTGAAGGACTTCGTGGCGGCCTGGAACAAGGTGATGAACCTTGACCGGTTCGATCTGGCCTGAGTTTCCGGAAGAGGCGTGCGCTTGCCGGAGCGTTCCGGCAGGCGCGCGGCGCTAGGCGCAACTCGCCAATTGCAGTTGGCAGCCCTCCGCGGGGCGGGCCAACTGCCGTTCCAGCCGCTCAATGCTGCGCTCCAAATCGCGGACCCGCCGGCGCAGTCCGTCGCGCTCTTCCGGGCCGATCCCGCCCAGCAGCGGAAGCAAACGGGCCGCTTCGAGATAAGCCCTTTGGGCCTTCGCCCAGGCCTCTGACGGTTCGGCGGCGGAACCGGCGGATGCACAAAGCGCGAAGCCGGAATCCAGCTTTCGGTTGAGCAGATTCACAATCTCCCGGTCGGTTTTCCGCCGGAGCTCATCGAATTTCGAGAGTCCTTCCATGCCAACGTGCGCTCCTGATTCATAAGACGCTCGAATGCGCGGGTTGGTTGGTGAATCTCCGATGAAAGAAATCCGCTTTGGCAAGCGCGGCCAGGCGCGGAGACGGGCGCTCGCATCACTATGTTAGTCTGAATCTTTCATGCAACCCGCTCCGCTCAGGACCACTCCGCTTCACGCGATCCACCGGCGCATGGGCGCCAGAATGGTCGATTTCGGCGGCTGGGAGATGCCGGTTCAATACTCCGGAATCGTCGAGGAGCACATGGCGGTGCGCCGGAGCGTTGGCGTGTTTGACGTCAGCCACATGGGCGAGATCGAAGTCCGCGGGCCGGAGGCGCTGAAGCTGGTGGATTACGTGGCGACCAATGCCGCCTCCAGACTGAAGATCGGCCAGGCGCATTATTCCGCGCTGCTTTACGAGCACGGCGGTTTCGTCGACGACATTCTGGTGCACCGCGTCGGCGAGGATCACTTCTTCCTGTGCGTCAACGCCTCCAACCAGGAGAAGGATTACGAGCACATCGCCGCGCACAATAAATTCGACTGCACCGTGGAAAACGCCGGCTCCCGCTATGCGCAGATCGCAATTCAGGGGCCGCGCGCGCTCGAAACTCTGCAAAAACTCACGGCGATCGAACTTGCGCCGATCAAGTATTACTGGTTCACCGACGGCGAGGTTTGCGGAGCGAAGGCCCGCATCGCGCGCACCGGCTACACCGGCGAAGACGGGTTCGAGATTTATGTTGATCCGGGCGAATCGCCGCGGATCTGGGATGAAATTCTCTCGGCGGGCGCCGAATTCGGCATCAAGCCATGCGGCCTGGGAGCGCGTAACACGCTGCGCCTGGAAGCAAAAATGGCGCTGTACGGCCATGAGATTACGGCTTCGATCACGCCGTGGGAAGCCGATCTGGCCTGGATTGTGAAGCTCGACAAGGGCGATTTTATCGGCCGCCAGGCGCTGGTCAAGCAAAAAGAGCAGGGCATCACGCGCAAGCTGGTGGGATTCGAGATGCGTGGCCGGGGAATCGGCCGCGATGGATACGAGGTCTATGTGAACGGGTCGCCGGCGGGCTGGGTGACCAGCGGAGGACCGGCGCCGTATTTAAACAAAAACATCGGTTTGTGTTATTTGCCGCTGAGCCAGGCCGAGCCGGGCCGCGCGATGGAAGTGATGATCCGCAATCAGCCGGTGGCGGCGGTCACGGTTCCCACACCTTTCTACAAACGAGCGAAATAAAATGTACCCACAGAATTTCCGCTACACCAAAGAGCACGAATGGGTGAACGTTGAAGGCGAAACGGGCACCATCGGCATCACGCATCATGCCCAAAAAGAGCTCGGCGATATCGTTTACGTGGATCTGCCGAAGGTCGGGACGATGGCCGAAAAAGGAAAGGCGATCGGTTCGGTGGAATCGGTGAAGGCGGTCAGCGACATCTATTCGCCGGTCTCGGGCGAAGTGGTGGCGGTGAATGAGCTGCTGTCGGCGTCGCCCGAAAAACTCAATGAGGACCCGCACGGGGCGGCGTGGCTGGTCAAGATCAAGCTGGCCGCGCCCGCCGATCTGGCCGATCTGATGAGCGCGGCGGACTATCAGCGGTACGCCGGGGAAGAACAGTAGCCGCGGGCGCGCATCCGGACACCGGAGGGCTGGATGCCGCGCTTGGCCGGCCCGCTCCGGGCGGTTTGCTTTAAACCGCCCGGGAATCCAGAAAACAGAACCCCGCCTTCTTAATTTAGAAGATTAAAATTCTTCACCAAACAAGCAAAAATCGAATCCCAACCGGGCGCTGGCGCGTCTGCTGTTATAGAACTCGCAGTTACTGAATTTTGGTGGAGATTATGACAACACGAAAGTATCTTGTGTTAACGCTACTTGTTTCCGGGGCGGCCGCGATGGCCCAGGAGACCGCGGTGCCGAAGGCAGAAGTGGGTTTGAATTATTCATTCAACCGCATCAATCCGAACGGAGGTCTTTCGGCATATAGCGCCAACGGCGGCTTTGCCGATTTGGAGTATAATGTCACCAGAAACTTGGGAATTGTTGCCGATCTTGGTTCGAATTATGTCGGAACCGCGAACGGAATTTCTGTAAAGGATACGACATTTGAGTATCTTTTCGGGCCTCGCTACAACATTCGCCAGGGCCGGTGGAATCCCTACCTCCAGGCGCTATTCGGAGGGGAAAGGTTCTCCAACGGCTTCGCGCCCGGCTCTCCGCTGAGCTATACCGGCGCCGCGCAGACCAACTTCGCCATGGCCCTGGGCGGCGGAGTCGACTTTGCGGTCAACCACGTTCTGTCGATCCGGCCGGTTGAAGTCGACTATATGCCGGTGCAGATCCCGCGCGGAAGTCTGCGCTACGACCAGAACGATTTTCGCTACGCCGCCGGCGTTGTTCTCCGCCTGGGCGCCAAGTAACACCCGCCCGTGTGGTGGTGACGGAAAAGGGCGTGGCTGGATAGCGGCGTCCGCTGGGGTTGCCAGCGGGCGCTGCTTTCGCCTTGCCGAGGTAATCATTGAACCCGCAGGCCGGCGCCGGATGCACTCCGGCAGGTGTTTGACACAGCGCCGGCGTCCGCGGTAAAAACATTCTTGCGACCGCCTACGTCTTCTGGCGCGCTCACGCGCCGCGAACTTTTCGCCGCCGGCGCCGCTGCGGCGACGCGACTTGCCATGGCCGACACTTCCCCCGATGTGTCCACCCTGACCCTGAAGCAAGCCTCCGGCGAGGTTCGGGCCAAACGCGTCTCGCCCGTTGAGCTGACGCGGCAATGCCTGGAGCGCATCGCGCTGTTTAATCCGAAGATCAACGCCTGGATCACGGTGATGCGGGAAAAGGCGCTCGAGCAGGCCCGCGTGCTGGAGCAGGAACAGCTCGCCGGGCGCCTGCGGGGCCCGCTGCACGGCATCCCGGTCGGCATCAAGGATTCGATCGATGTCGCCGCGGTGCGCACCACGGCTGCCAGCGCCGTTTACGAATACCGCTTCGCCTCCGAGGACGCCGAAGTGGTGCGGCGTCTGCGCGCGGCGGGCGCGGTGCTCGTCGGTAAATGCAACATGCATGAGTTCGACGCCGGAGCGAGTTCCGCGGTCAGCTATTGGGGCCCGGTGCGCAACCCCTGGAATCTGGAGCGCGTGGCGGGCGGGCCTTCCGGCGGATCGGCCGCCGCCGTGGCGATGGCCAACTGTTTCGCTGCGCTGGGGACCGATACCGCCGGCGGCATCCGCATTCCCGCCGCTTACTGCGGCGTGGTGGGCCTGAAGCCGACGTTCGGACGGGTTAGCATGCGCGGAATCGTGCCGATGGCCTGGTCGCTCGATCACTGCGGCCCGCTGGCGCGAACCGTGGAGGACGCCGCGCTGGTTCTTCAGGCGATCGCGGGTTACGATTATCAGGATATCGACAGCGCGGACCGCGCCGTGCCCGACTACCCCGCGGCCATTGGCGCGCCGGTGGCGCAGTTCCGCCTGGGCGTGCCGGTCGAGTTTTTCGATCATCTGGACGAGGACATCGCCCAAGCGATGGACGCCGCGCTGGAGGTGCTCCAGAAATTGACGAAAGGGACCCATGAAGTTGGCCTGCCGCCGCTGCTGCACGCGCAGGTGAACGCGGAAATTATCGCCGCGCACGAGAATGTCCGCGGCGTCAACGGCGGCGTTTTCGAACCGAGCACCGCCCGCGCTTTCTCCGCCTCGCCCGATTCGGCGCGGGCGGTGGATTACATTCGCGGCTGGCGGAATCTGGAGCTGGTGCGGCGCACCGTGGATGAGAGTGTATTCCGGAAACAGAACGTGGATCTGCTGATCGCTCCGGCCGCGCGCCACATGCCGCCGTCGATCGAGATGGATCTGGTCCCCGCCCCGGCGCCCGGGGGCGGGCGCGGGAATGCGGCGCCGCGAAAGCCCGATCTGGAGTCGGCGACGCGCGCTTTCAACGGCTACGGCCTGCCGGTGATCACCGTTCCGTGCGGATTTTCAAAGGACGGCCTGCCGATCGGGATGCAGATCGCCGGCCCGCACTTTGCGGAAACGCAAGTTCTGGCGCTCGCGCATGCTTATCAACAGGCGACCGAGTGGCATCTGCGGCGCCCGCCGCTGGCCCCCGATACGAAGGTTCCTGTTCTATCCAAGGCCGCCGCCGAGCAGACGGGAAGCTAGATGGAAACGACCCGCCGCGATTTTCTCGCCCTCACCGCCGCCGCGGGCATGCTGGCCGCCGCCCCGCACGACGATCTCGCCGCGATGACGCTGAAGCAAGCCTCCCAAGCGATCCGCTCGCGCAAAGTCTCTCCGGTCGAACTCACTGAAGCCTGCCTGGAACGGATCGCGGCCTATAATCCCAAGATCAATGCCTGGATCACGGTGATGCGCGAGCAGGCGATGGAACAGGCGCGCGCGCTCGAAAAGGAGCAGGTTGCCGGGCGCTTTCGCGGCCCTCTGCACGGCATCCCGATCGGGCTCAAGGACAACATCGACTGCGCCGGCGTGCGCACCACCGCGGGCAGCCGTACGCTGGCCGGCAACGTCGCCTCCGAGGACGCTGAGGTCACCCGCCGGCTCAAAGCGGCGGGCGCGGTGATTGTGGGCAAGTGCAACATGCACATCTTCGCCGCAGGGGCGACGTCGGCGGTTAGCTACTTCGGGCCGGTGCGCAATCCCTGGAATCTGGAGCTCATCGCCGGCGGATCGAGCGGCGGATCGGCCGCCGCCGTCGCAATGGACAATTGCTACGCGGCGCTCGGCACCGATACAGGCGGATCGATCCGCACGCCCTCGGCCATGTGCGGCGTCACCGGATTCAAGCCGACCTACGGGCGCGTCAGCATTCGCGGAATCGTGCCGCTCACCTGGTCGCTGGATCACTGCGGCCCGATTGCGCGAACTGTGGAAGACACGGCGGCGGTCCTGCAAGTGCTCGCGGGATACGATCCTCTGGACGTTCAGAGCATCGATTATCCCGTGCCCGATTATTCGCAGGGCATCGGCGCTCCGGTGGCGCAGTTCCGCCTCGGCATCCCGCCGCAGTTTTATGACGGCCTGGAGGAGCCGGTGGCGCGCGCGATGGACGAGGCCATGACGCTGCTTAAGAAGATGACCCGGGGAGCGCGCGAGGTGGAGCTGCCGTCGATCCTCGACACCGGCGCGGGGAGCGAAGGCGCCGTTTTCCGCCAGATGCTCGGCGGCGAGTTCGTGGTCGGCGAAGAGGCATCAACTCCGCCGCCGGGCGCCGGAGCCGGCGGACCTCCGGCCGGGCGCGCCGTCGATTACATCCGCCAGTGGCGCAACCTGCGCCTGGTGCGCCGCATCGTCGGTGAGGAAGTTTTCAAAAAACAGAACGTCGATTTTCTGATCACGCCCACCATTCGTGAGCTTCCCTGGCCGATTGAAGAGGAACTCGACCGGCTGGCCAACGCGCATCCGCGCAACCCGAAGCCGGGAAACACGCGCTCGCTTGACGATTATGGCCTGCCCACGATCACGGTGCCGTGCGGAATTTCGAGCAGCGGGTTGCCGATCGGATTGCAGATCAGCGGGCCGCCGCTGGGCGAGGTGAACGTCCTGGCGCTGGCCTACGCCTACCAAAGCGCGACGGACTGGCATACACGCAAACCGCCGCTCAAGCCGGACGCGAAGGTCCCCGTGCTGTCGAAAACCGCCGCCAGCCAGACCGGAGAATCCGTCACTCGCTAGAGGGGAGCGGTTTCGGCCTGCGCGACGCGACAAGGTAATAAACCGGAAGGCCCGCCGCCACCAGCAGCAACCCGACCGCCGACTCGCGCGGATCGGCCACCAGTTGATTGACCACCACCACCGCGCATCCGGCCAGGAACAGCAGCGGCGCGGCCGCCACCTGCTTCCGCAGGCGCATCAGGCCGATGGCCATCAGCGCGAAGAACAGAAACTCGGTGTAGACGACGCGCGTAAACAAGGTCCGGTACGTGCCGGTGGCGACCAGCGCGCAAGCCCACACGCCCTGCGCCGCGATGGCGGTGTGCGGCGTCCGGAACCGCGGATGGGTCTGGCCGAGCACCCGCCATGCGTATCCATCCCGGGCCAGCGCATAATAGACGCGCGGCCCGGCGAGCACGGTCCCGCTCAATCCGCCGAACGCGGAAACGATCACCAGAATCGCGACCAGCTCCGCCGCGCGCGGTCCGGCCAGCACGTCCGCCGCGTCCGCCGCGATGTGCTGGGAATGGAGCACGGTGGAAAGCGGCAGCACGCGCAGATATGCCGCGTTCAGGGAAAGGTAGGAGACCGTCACGATGGCCATTCCGATGAGCAGCGCCCGCGGAATTGTTTTTTCGGCGTGATGCGTCTCTCCTGCTGTGTACGTCACCTGATGCCATCCGCCGAAGGCGAACAGGCCCGCGCTGATGCCGAGCAGAAACTCGCGCGCGCCCCGCGGGGCGCCAGGGCTTATTCCCGCTTCCGGCCGCGGACCCGCAAGCACGGCGGCCGCCACCAGGATCGCCGCAATCGCCGCCACTTTCGCCATGGTGAACGCCGTCTGCACGCTGCTGCCGGCACGCACGCCGGCGTAATTGACCGCCGAAAGCAGCACAATGCAGCCGATCGCCACCACCCTGATCCCGGCGTCGTTCAGCGGCGCCAGAACCGCGACGTACCGCGCCAGCACCACCGCGATGGCCGCGATGATTCCGGACTGCGCGCTCCAAAACATCGCCCACACCCACAGGAATCCCACCGCGGGAGAGACCGTCTCTTTCAGATAAATGTAGACGCCGCCGGTTTGGGGAAACGCCGCGGCAAGCGAGGCGGCGACCATCGCTCCGGCGATCGAAACAATGCCCGCGGCGGTCCACACCCCGAACATCGCGCCGATGCTCGAAACATGCCGGCTGACTTCGGAGGGCTGGACGAAAATCGACGCGCCGATGATGATCCCCACCACCATCGCCGTGGCTCGCACCAAACCCATGGACCGGCGAAGCAAGAATTCAGTTTACGACTTCTTCACGAAGCGCTCGATGCCGCGCCGCGCGTCCTCGGTCATGCGCGCGAGGGCGTTGGTCTGCACCCCCGCCTCCAGCGCCGCCTCAAAGCTCATTCCATCCATGTGATACAGCAGATTCTTGCCCAGGCTCACCGCCGACGCCGATTTCGCGGCCAGCGCCTGGACGTAATCCTCCACGCCGCGCTCGAACTCGCCATCGGGGAACACGCGGTTGATCAGCCCGTCGGCGCGCGCCCGTTCTGCGCCGATCACTTCCCCGCTGGCGATCAGCTCGAAGGCGCGCTTTTCCCCCACCGACCGCCGCAGAATCGCCATCACCATCGCCGGAACGAATCCGATCTTCACTTCCGGATAACCGAACTGGGCCGATTCCGCGGCGAGCACCACATCGCAGGCGGTGGCCAGGCCGCAGCCGCCGGCCAGCGCGCGGCCCCGGACCGCCGCCACAATGGGCCGCCGATGGTGCCGCATGGCCAGAAAGACCTCGGCCAGTTGCCGGGCCGTGGCCAGGTGCTCCAGCACTCCCGCGTCCGCGTTCTGTTCAAAGCCGCTCAGGTCCGCGCCGGAACAAAAATCCGGACCCGCGCCGCCGAGCAATACCACGCGAACCGTTTCCTCCCGCTCCGCCGCCGCCAGCGCCTCGCCCAGCGCCGCGATCAGGGCCGCGTTCAGCGCGTTGCGCTTCTCCGGCCGGTTCAGCGTGATCCGGGCCACGCCCGCCGCGACGCGCAGATCAATCAACGTCGATCTCCATGCGGAGCAGCGCGCTCGAATACGTCTTGCCCTGCGGATCGGCTTTCAGCGCCAGCGTTCCCCCGCCGTCCAGGCTGCGATGGAGCAGAAAATTCAGCGCGCCCAGATTCGGGATTTCGAACCGCTCCACCTCGCCCAGGCAAACGCCTTCGAAGTGTTTTTTGACGCGCTCCGCCGTCACCTCGCGCACCAGGATCGGATAATATTCCGGCCGGCGCGCGATAATGCCGACGTTGGCGGTATCGCCTTTATCGCCCGAGCGCGCGTGCGCCAGCTCGATCAATTTTCGCTTGGCCAAATGGAAACCTCCGGCTTCACTTCCGTTTTCGGGATCAGCGCCGGCCAGTAGGCCACGACTTCTTCCACGCGCGGCCGCCCGCTGCCCAGCCCGGTCACCACCGGCGGACCGTTCAGCGCCAGCGGCGCGATCTCTTTCGTGAATCGCTCCACCGCCGCGCGATCGTTCGATCGCACGCCCACGCGCAGCACCACCTCGGCGAGCCGCGGCTCCATATCCGGCGCCGGCTCCGCCGACGGAATGCCGTGACAGGCGTTGGCGCCCAGAAACTCGGTGCGGATCGCGTCGAATTTCAATCCGAGCCGGTCCAATCTTTGCCGCAGAATCTGATCGGCCGCGCGGGCTTTCCGGTAGGCGTCCGGCCAGGCGTAGACCAAACTGCCGACCGCCTTGAATCCCGCCGAATAACTCACCGAAACTTTGTAAAACGGGGTCGCCGGACGGCCGCGGATCCCGCTGAATCGCACCCGGTCCGGCCCGCACTGCTCCAGATGAATCGTGGTGAAGTCGGCGATGCAGTCCGGCGTGATATATTCCCGCGGATCGCCCATCTCATAAAGAAGCTGCTCCTTCACCGAAGCGACAGTCACCCGCCCGCCGGTGCCGGCGTGCTTGGTGATGGTGAACGTCCCGTCGGGCTCCGCCTCGATGATCGGATAGCCGATGTCGGCCATGTTCGGGATCTCCGCCCAATCCACCTGGCAGTTCCCGCCGGTGCATTGCGCGCCGCATTCGACGGTGTGTCCCGCAATGGTGCCCGCGGCGAGCTTGTTCCAGTCGTCGGCTCTCCATTGAAACTCGTGAATCATCGGAGCCAGCGCGAGTCCGGTGTCGGTGACGCGCCCGGTGATCACGATTTGCGCGCCGCGCGCCAGCGCCCCGGCCACGGGAAACGCGCCGAAGTACACGTTGGCGCTCTGCACCCGGTCGCGAATGGCCGAAAGCGGCTCGCCCGTTTCCATGTTTTTGAGCTCGATGCCGCGCGCCAGCAGATCGTCCAGCCGGTCCAGGATATCGTCGCCGGCCACGGTGGCGACCCTGACCTCGATCCCCCGCCGTTTGGCCACCTCGAGCACGGCATCGCGGCACGCCGCCGGATTTACGCCGCCCGCGTTGGCGATGACGCGCACGCGCCGCGCGATTAAATCCGGCAGAACGTCCGCGATCATGTCCACGAAGTCGCGCGCATAGCCCGCCTTGGGATCCCGCGACCGCTGCTTTTGCAGGATCGACATGGTGATCTCGGCCAGATAATCGAGCGTCAGATAATCGATGGGGCCGCGCCGCACCTGCGCGGCCGGCGCCTCCAGCGAGTCGCCCCAGAACCCCTGCCCATTCGCAATTCGGATCAAGCTTGTATTTTAACGGGTTCCCGCCCGCGATATTGAGCCGCGGTCATTGCCGCGCGCTTCGCGATAGACTTCTTGGTGCGCTACCGTCCGGCCAATCCGGCGATCGGAAGCGCCGGAACGAACAGCGTGACCCTCTGCGCGCCAAGCCCCATGTCGTTTGCGATCCGCGGGCTGGTCTTCGCCGCAGCAGGAAATCAGTCCGTTCCCGCGGCCCGCTGCCTCACCACGGCGGGCGGCAGCGTAAAGCAGAACTTCGATCCCTTGCCGAACGTCGACTCCACCCAGATCCGCCCGCCGTAGCGTTCCACGATTCGCTGGCAGATCGCCAGGCCGATCCCGGTTCCGGGATAAGTGTGGCCGTGCAGCCGCTTGAAGATTCCGAAAACCTGCTGCGAATATTCCGGGCGGATGCCGATGCCGTTATCTTCGACGGAAAACAGCCAGTCCGACTCGCGCTGCCGCGCGGTGATGCGAATCCGCGGAGGCTCCTTGCTGCGGTATTTGATCGCGTTTCCGATCAGATTCTGAAAAAGCTGGACCATCCGGATCTCGTCGGCCTCCACCACCGGCAGTTCCTCCCAGCTCACCTCCGCCTGATTCTCTTCAATCGACGCGCGCAGATTCAGCAGGACCTTTTCGAGCACGGCCGCGCAGCTCACCGGCGCCGCCGGCCCCGCCGCCGATCCGGCCTGGGAATACGCCAGCAGATCCTTGAGCAGCATCTCCATGCGATGCGCTCCGTTAATCACAAAGCGGATGTAGCGGTCCGCCTCCGGGTCGAGCTTGCCGGCGTACTGCCGCTCGAGCATCTCGCTGTAGAGCGCGATCATGCGCAGCGGCTCCTGCAAGTCGTGGCTGGCGGCGTAGGCGAACTGATTCAGGTCTTCGTTCGATTGCATCAAGGCCTGGTTCACCTGCAACAGCTCGCGCGTGCGCTCGGCCACCCGCTGCTCCAGCCGCGCGTTCAATTCCCGGATCTCTTCGTCGCGCTTCACGCGTTCGGTCACGTCGCGGATCGCCGAGGTGATCAGCAATCCTTCTTCGGTTTGCAGCGGGCTTACCGTCATCTCCGCCGGGAAAAAAGTGCCGTCCTTGCGCCGCGCCTTCACCTGCTGATGCACTCCCGGCGAGGAGAGATCCCGGTCCGGCACCAGCAGCTCGATCCCGCGTCCGATCACTTCCTCGCGGCGGAACCCGAACATCGCCTCCACCTGCGAGTTCACCAGGCTGATCTCGCCGTCCGCCGTGCTGATGATCATCGCGTCCGGCGCCGCTTCCAGCAGCGAGCGGAACTTCTGCTCCGTCTTTTTGAGCGCTTCCGTCTGCCTCCGCAGCAGCGCGTTGTTGCGGCTCAGGTCGACGAATACCGAAACCTTGGACCGCAAAATCTCCGGCACGATGGGCTTGAACAGAAAATCCACCGCGCCCATGTCGTAACCGCGAAACAGATGCTCGTCGCTTTTATAAGCAGTGAGAAACAGGATGGGCGTGTGGCGCGACCGCCGCCGCGCGCGGATCAGCTCCGCCGTCTGGAAGCCGTCCAACTCCGGCATCTTCACGTCCAGAAGAATCGCGGCGAAATCGTCCTCCAGCAGCCGCCGCAGCGCTTCCGTGCCCGAGCGCGCCAGCACCAGCTCCTGCCCCAGGCTTTCCAGCGCGGCTTCGAGCGAAACCAGGTTCTCCGGCGAGTCGTCCACCAGCAGGATTTTGACCCGGTCGTGCGCGCAATCGGCCACTGTGGCGCTACCGAATGCTGTCGTCATCGTAACCACCCGCGCTGGCTCACCACTCCAGATTTCGCTGTACTGGGAGTATAGCCAACGCCCCTCCATGAGTCAATTGCCGGAACCAGTTCAAGCGGGATCATTCAGAGATCGGTGGCCGCCATCTGCGCGGTTTCCGGATCGCGCGCCATCCACACCCGCAGCACGGAAAAAAGCTGCTCCAGATCCACCGGCTTGGTGATGTAATCGTTGGCTCCCGCTTCCATGCACTTGGCGCGGTCGCCCTTCATCGCCTTGGCCGTCAGCGCGATGATGGGAAGCGACCGGAACCGGGGCTCCTGGCGGATGGCGCGCATGGTTTCGTAGCCGTCCATTTCCGGCATCATGATGTCTATCAGAACCAGATCGACCGCCGGCGTGCGCTTCAGCAGCTCGATGCCGGCGCGCCCGTTCTCGGCGTGGATGACTTTCAAATGATGATCCTCCAGCAGGCTGGTCAGCGCGAAGATGTTGCGCACATCGTCGTCCACCACCAGCACCGTCTTGCCCGCCAGCTCCGGATCGTTCTCGCGCAGCAGATCCAGCGTCCGGCGTTGATCGGGGCGTAGCTGCGCTTCGTCGCGGTGCAGCAGCAGAACCGATTCATCCAGCAGCCGCTCCAACGAGGTCGCCACCCGGACCACGCCATTGCGCGTCAGTCGGGCCAGCTCCATCTCCTCGCCTTTCCAGCAGGCCCGGTCCGCCAGCAGGATCGCCGGCGGCGGGTTCGGCCCGTCGAGGATGTTCTCCTGAATCTCCGCCAGCAGTTGCAGCGGCGCGATATCTTCCAGGTCCGCGTGAATCGCAATGCCATCCAGAAACTGCTGCCGCGCCACCGCCAGGGCTTCGCCGCCGGTGGCCGCGCCGGAAATCTCCAGGTCCGGACCACCCAGCATGTTGGCCATCGCCGCCCGCTGCTCCGGATCGGCGCACACCACCAGCATCTTCTTCACCCGCTTCCGCGTGGATTGCTCGATGCGCGTGAACGCCTCGGCCAGGGAGTCGTTGGCGGCCGCTTTCTCCAGATAGGTCATCGCGCCCAGCGCCAGCCCGCGCCGCCGGTTTTCATCGCCGGAAATGATGTGAACGGGAATGTGCCGGGTCGCCGGATCGTGCTTGAGGCGGTCCAAAATGGTCCAGCCCACCATGTCCGGAAGCGAGATATCCAGGGTGATCGCCCCTGGCTTGAACTCGCGCGCCAGCGGAATCGCGCTCGATCCGCGCAGAGCCACCAGCGCCTTCAATCCGCGCTCATGCGCCAGATCGACCAGAATGCGCGCGAACGTCACGTCGTCTTCGATCACCAGCAGCACCGGATCACCTGGCTCGATCCGGTTGCGGTCGTCGTCGAGCACCAGATCTTCCGCCAGCTCGTCGTCGTTCAAGGGCGCCGAAGGCAGGATGAGATCCACGGCTTGTTGCGTTCCGTTGGAAGGCGCCGCGCTCTGCTCGAGCAGGGCCGGCGCCGCGCCCAGCGCCTCGTTTTTGGGCAGTTGCGGCTGCGAGACATACATCTGCGGCAGATACAGCGTGAAGGTGCTGCCCGCGCCCGGCGCGCTTTGCAGGCGGATCTCGCCGCCCAGCAGCCGGGCCAGCTCGCGGCTGATCGACAGTCCCAACCCCGTGCCGCCGTACTTGCGGCTGGTGGTCCCGTCGGCCTGCTGGAAGGCCTCGAAGATGATCTTCTGTTTGTCCGGCGGAATGCCGATGCCGGTGTCGGTCACCGAAAACGCGATCACGCTCTTGGCCCGCGAAAGAATGGAGTGGCTCGGCGTCCACCCGCCGGCCGCGCGGCCGATCCGCAGCCGCACGCTGCCATGCTCGGTGAACTTCAGCGCGTTCGACAGCAGATTCTTCAAAACCTGTTGCAGCCGTTTCGCGTCGGTATGCATCACCTCCGCGGACAATTCGCCGTCCAGCTCGATGCTGAACTCCAGGCCCTTGCCGTCGGCCACGTGGCGGAACGTCTTCGAGCAGTAGTCCTGAAGCTCGGTCAAGCGGACCCCGCCGATTTCCACGTCCATCTTGCCCGATTCGATCTTGCTCAAGTCCAGAATGTCGTTGATCAGCGCCAGCAGATCCGAGCCGGAGGTGTGAATCGTTTCGGCAAACTTCACCTGTTTCGGAGTCAGGTTCCCTTCCGAATTTTCCGACAGCATGCGCGCCAGAATCAGCAGGTTGTTGAGCGGCGTCCGCAGCTCATGGCTCATGTTGGCCAGAAACTCGCTCTTGTACTTGGAGGTGAGCGAAAGCTGTTCGGCCTTTTCTTCCAGCGCCTTCTTGGCCTGCTCCACCTCCTGGTTCTTGGCCTCCACTTCCGTCTTCTGCTCGGCTAAAAGGTGCGCTTTTTCCTGCAACTCTTCGTTCGTTTTCTGAAGCTGGAGCTGCTGGCTTTGCAGCTCCTCGGCGAGCGCCTGGCTTTGCTTCAGCAACTGCTCGGTCCGCATGGTCGCCGCGATGGTATTGAGCACGATGCCGATCGATTGCGTGAGCTGATCGAGGAACGCCAGGTGGACGTCGCTGAACTTGCCGAACGAGGACAGCTCCAGCACCGCCTTGACGTCTCCTTCAAACAGCACCGGCAGAACCACGATGCTCAGCGGCACACTGGAGCCCACGCTGGAGCGGATGCGGATGTGGCCGCCGGGAGCGTCGGTGATGAGGATGCGGCGGCGGTCCTTGGCGCACTGGCCGATCAGACCCTCGCCCATCAGGAATTCCCGCCGCAGTTCGCTGTCCAGCTCGCTGGTGGCGTATCCCGCCAGCAGCTTGAGCACGGTCTGGCCGTTCTGTGACTCGGCGATATAAAAGGTCCCGTGCTGCGCGCCGATCAGCGGCGTCAGCTCGCTCAGCAGCAGCTCGGAGACGGTCAATAGATCGCGCTGGCCCTGCATCATGCCGGTGAACTTGGCGATGTTGGTCTTCAGCCAGTCCTGTTCGTTGTTCTTGCGTGTCGTTTCGGCGAGATTGAGGATCATCTCGTTGATGTTGTCCTTGAGCGCCGCCATCTCGCCCTGCGCTTCGAGCGCGATCGATTGCGTCAGGTCGCCCTTGGTCACCGCGGTCGCCACGTCGGCGATCGCCCGCACCTGCGTCGTCAGATTCTGCGCGAGCTGGTTCACGTTGTCCGTCAAATCGCGCCAGATGCCGGCGGCGCCCGGAACGCGAGCCTGCCCGCCCAGTTTTCCTTCAATGCCCACCTCGCGCGCCACCGTCGTCACCTGATCGGCGAACGTCGCCAGCGTGTCGATCATGCCGTTGATGGTATCGGCCAGCTCGGCGATCTCGCCCTTGGTTTCCAGCACCAGCTTGCGCTTCAGATCGCCGTTGGCGACCGCCGTCACCACCTTGGCGATGCCGCGCACCTGCGTGGTCAGATTCGCCGCCATGAAGTTGACGTTGTCGGTCAGGTCCTTGCAGATTCCCGCCACGCCCTTCACTTCCGCCTGCCCGCCCAGCTTGCCGTCGGTGCCCACCTCGCGCGCCACCCGTGTCACCTCGCTGGCGAAGGAGTTGAGCTGATCCACCATGGTGTTGACCGTGTTCTTCAGCTCCAGAATCTCGCCGCGAACATCCACCGTGATCTTCCGCGACAAATTCCCGTTGGCCACGGCCGTCGTTACTTCCGCGATGTTCCGCACCTGGGCCGTCAGGTTGCGCGCCATGGAGTTCACCGAATCGGTCAGATCCTTCCACGTTCCCGCCACGCCCTTCACTTCCGCCTGCCCGCCCAGTTTGCCTTCGGTTTCGATTTCGCGCGCCACCCGCGTCACTTCCGATACGAAGGAGCTCAACTGATCCACCATGGTGTTGATGGTGTTCTTCAGCTCCAGAATTTCCCCCCGCACGTCCACCGTGATCTTGCGCGACAGATCGCCGTTGGCCACCGCGGTGGTCACTTCCGCGATGTTGCGGACCTGAGCCGTCAGGTTACCCGCCATGGAGTTGACCGAATCGGTCAGATCCTTCCAGATGCCGGCGACGCCTTTCACCACCGCCTGCCCGCCCAGCTTGCCTTCGGTGCCCACCTCGCGCGCCACGCGCGTCACCTCGCTGGCGAACGAGCTCAACTGATCCACCATGGTGTTGATGGTGTTCTTCAGCTCCAGAATCTCGCCGCGCGCATCCACCGTGATCTTGGTGGTCAGATCGCCGCGGGCCACCGCCGTGGTCACGCCGGCGATGTTGCGAACCTGGTTGGTCAGATTCGACGCCATGGAGTTGACCGAATCGGTCAGATCCTTCCACGTTCCCGCCACGCCGCGGACATCCGCCTGCCCGCCCAGCTTGCCTTCGGTGCCCACCTCGCGCGCCACCCGCGTCACCTCGCTGGCGAAGGCGTTGAGCTGATCCACCATCGTATTAATGGTGTTCTTCAGCTCCAGAATCTCGCCGCGCGCATCCACCGTGATCTTGGTGGTCAGATCGCCGTTGGCCACCGCGGTGGTCACCTCCGCGATATTCCGCACCTGCGCCGTCAGGTTGCCCGCCATGGAGTTCACCGAATCGGTCAGATCCTTCCACACCCCGCCCACGCCGCGCACCTGCGCCTGCCCGCCCAGCTTGCCGTCGGTGCCCACCTCGCGCGCCACCCGCGTCACTTCGCTGGCGAAGGAGTTGAGCTGATCCACCATGGTGTTGATGGTGTTCTTCAACTCCAGAATTTCCCCCCGCACGTCCACCGTGATCTTGCGCGACAGATCGCCGTTGGCCACCGCGGTGGTCACCTCCGCGATATTCCGCACCTGCGCCGTCAGGTTACCCGCCATGGAGTTGACCGAATCGGTCAGATCCTTCCACACCCCGCCGACGCCTTTCACCTGCGCCTGCCCGCCCAGCTTGCCTTCCGTGCCCACCTCGCGCGCCACGCGCGTTACTTCACTGGCAAACGAGCTCAACTGATCCACCATGGTGTTGATGGTGTTCTTCAACTCCAGAATTTCCCCGCGCGCGTCGACGGTAATCTTGGTGGAAAGATCGCCCTTGGCCACCGCCGTGGTTACGCCCGCGATGTTGCGCACCTGGTTGGTCAGATTGCCGGCCATGGAGTTGAACGATTCCGTCAGATCCCGCCAGACGCCGGCCACGCCTTCCACCTTCGCCTGCCCGCCGAGTTTTCCCTCGGTTCCCACCTCGCGCGCCACCCGAGTCACTTCGCTGGCGAATGAGTTGAGCTGCTCCACCATGGTGTTGATGGTGTTCTTCAGCTCCAGAATTTCCCCGCGGACAATGACCGTGATCTTCCGCGAAAGGTCTCCTTTGGCGACCGCCGTCGTCACCTCCGCGATGTTCCGTACCTGGGCCGTCAGGTTGCCCGCCATGGAGTTGACCGAATCGGTCAGATCCTTCCACGTTCCCGCCACGCCCGGCACATCCGCCTCGCCGCCCAGCAACCCCTCGGTGCCCACTTCGCGCGCCACGCGCGTCACCTCGGCGGCGAACGAGCTCAACTGATCCACCATGGTGTTGATCGTGTTCTTAAGCTGAAGAATTTCCCCGCGCGCATCCACGGTGATCCGCGTCGAAAGATCGCCTTTTGCCACCGCGGTGGTCACCTCCGCGATATTCCGCACCTGCGCCGTCAGGTTACCCGCCATGGAGTTGACCGAATCCGTCAGATCCTTCCACACGCCGGCGACGCCTTTCACCTCCGCCTGCCCGCCCAGCCTTCCCTCGGTGCCGACCTCGCGCGCCACCCGCGTCACTTCGGCGGCGAACGAGCTCAACTGATCCACCATGGTGTTGATGGTGTTCTTCAGCTCCAGAATCTCGCCCTGCGCGTCCACCGTGATTCGCGTCGTCAGATTGCCGCGCGCCACCGCCGTCGTCACCTCGGCGATATTTCGAACCTGATTGGTCAGGTTGCTCGCCATCGAATTTACCGATTCGGTGAGATCCTTCCAGGTGCCCGCCACGCCGCGCACCACCGCCTGCCCGCCCAGCTTTCCTTCCGTGCCCACCTCGCGCGCCACCCGCGTCACTTCGCTCGCAAACGAATTGAGCTGATCCACCATGGTGTTGACCACCCGCGCGGTGTGCAAAAATTCGCCGCGCAGCGGGCGCCCGTCCACCTCCAGCGCCATGGTCTGGGAAAGATCCCCTTTGGCCACCGCGCCAATCACCCGCGCCACTTCGGTGGAAGGCTGCACCAGATCGCCGATCAGGCTGTTCACCGAATCGATGCACGCCGCCCACCCGCCGGCCGCCGCGCCCAGCGAAGCGCGCTGCGCGATCTTGCCTTCTTTCCCCACCAACCGGCTGATCCGGTCAAACTCCTGGCAAAGCTTCTGGTTTAATTCGATGACGTCATTCAGCGCGTCGGCGATCTTTCCTTCCATCCCCACCCGGTCCACCGGCATGCGGACCGAAAAATCCCCCTTTTTGAGCGCAATCAGCGTCTTCAGCAGCAGGTTCGGTTCGCTTTCCGCCGCCGCGGCGCGGCGGTGCGTCCGAATAGACCCTTTGCGGGCCGTGCCAGTTTTCATGGAATACTCCTCGTTTGAGTCATCGGGAGCCGCGCCGGAAAATTGGCGCGAAACAACTCCCGAATTAGATCGGGCTGGGTCAATCCTGTTTCAGAATTTTTCCCATCTGACGGTTACCGTTCCATGGGTGAAAAGTGCAGTTTTTGCGCCTCTCGCCGCTTCGCCTGGCCATTTTTTCCCCATCCTCGCGCGCCGCCTGCTTTAAAGTCAATGCGCGTCCGTGGTGGCCGGCGATTTGCCAGAACAAAACCGCCGGCGCCCGGGGCCGGCAAAATCCAAAATCAGGTGGAATCTTATGAACTGGGATCAAGTCGCAGGACAGTGGAAGCAGATGAAAGGCGCGGTCAAGGAAAAATGGGGGAAGCTGACCGACGACGATCTGAATCAGATCAACGGCCGGCGCGATCAACTGGTCGGCAAGCTTCAGGAGCGTTACGGAATCGCCCGCGAGGAGGCCCAGCGGCGGGCCGATGAGTGGCTGAAAATGCACGCGCTCGATGCGGAGGCGCGCCAGGCCGGCGTCAAGCCATCCCGGCTGTAAAAACACAAAAAAACAGCGCGGTGGCGTTCCGGCCGCCGCGCTGCTCTTCAAAACTACCAGCGAAAACCGAACGTCACCGGAATGTAAGCCGTGCGAACGCGCGTATTCATCTCGTTATACCGGGCCTCGGCGAAAAACTTGGCGTGCCCGTGTCCCAGCCCGAAATTCAGACCGGCGCCGCCGTTCCATCCGAACTTCGTCGTCGAATAGGAAAGCACCACCTGGTTCACCGGGACCGCTACCGGATAGAAGAAGCCGAAGAACGGGTCAAAACCGGTAAAGGTCGCCAGCGTCGGCTCGGTGAAATCGACCGTTCGATGATAGACTCCGGGACCGCCGATCAAATAGAAACTCAACCGCGACTGCGGCCGGAAACGCACCACCGGATCCGCCGAGATGTCCCACAGATAGGTGCTTCCGCCGGGAAATCCCACGCCCTGAAGGGTCGTCGAATTGATTCCCAGATCGTTGAAATTGAAGTCTCCGACCAGGCTCAGGTGGGCGTCAAAGAGGTTGATTCCCGCCTGCGCCTCTACATTCCAGCCGTTATCAAGCTGCCTGCCCGCATGATAAACCGGCGTGGTGAATCCCGCGCCTATCGCGCCGGTGAAGAAGGAATTTTCCGTTTCCTGGGCCGCTGCTGGAAGGCCCACCAGACCACCCAGGCAAGCAAAGAGCGCACAGCCATTCAAGAATTTCTTCATAAACGCCACCTCTTTATTTATGGGTTTCGGGGGGATTTTCGTATTGCGCGACCGGTTCCCCTCTACTCACGTTGGATCGTTTCTGAACCGCGCAGGTTTCACAAGAAAATAGCCGGTTACCTGCCTTCCAGGCTGTAGGTGTGGTCCCAGAACGGGAGTGTCCCAATGGGGTCCCCGGAGATCACGATTTCCACGCATTGATTGGCTTCCCGCCCCGCTGCGGTGGTGCTGGCCGCGATCGGCCGCGTGTTCCCCAAGCCGCGCGCGCTCACCGAACCGGCCGCCACTCCGTGGCTTACCAGCGCGGCCCGCACCGCTTCGGCCCGGCGCAGAGAGAACGGTTCGCTGCCGTCCCCCTCCGCGTGTCCTTCCACTTCGACCCGCAGTCCCGGATGCGCGGCGATCAGCGCCGCGATTCGCGCCACCTGCGCCCGCGCCGATTCACGCAGCTCGGTTCCCGAAAATTCCGCATTCCCCACCGTTACAATCAGACCGCGCGGCGTATCGCGGGAGGGCAGCGCGCCGTTCAACTGTTCGAACAGCCGCATCCGCAGCGCCGATTGGCCGGCTTGCCGGTTGGGAGCTGGCGGCGCTGCCGGCGGCGCGCTTTGCGCCCGCGCCGCGGCGGCTTCCGCCTCGGCCCGCTGCCGCGCCGCGCGTTCCGCCTCGGCCCGGGCTTTGGCCGCTTCGGCTTCACTTTGCGCGGCCTGCGCCTGCTCCCGAACCCGCTCCAACTCCGCCTGCGCCTGTGCCTGGGCCTGCTCGGCCGCGCGGATCTGTTCCTGCGCCTGTTCGATCTGGACCTGCTGCCGCCGCCGCTCGGCGATCAGCCGCGCATCCTCGGCCGTCTCCGTGGCTTCGCGCGCGTCCTGGATGATGCGGCTCGAATCCCCCTTGCTGTGCTCAAGCTGCTGGGCGTTGGCCAGAAGCTGCCGGGCTTTGGCGAACGTATTCGGAGCATATTGTTCGGCGCCCGCCGCCTGGGCGATGCCCACCGCGTTTTGCGCCTGATAGATTTCGAGCAGTTCTTCATACTTGCGCATCGATACCTTGGGGCCGCCGGCGGGCTCGCCTTCCGGCTTTTGCCAGGCATACTGGCCGCGCGGCAGCAGCTCGTAGCGCGCCTCCACCTGCTCGATCGTCCCCACCGTGTCGGGGCGGACCGCGTTTTCGAGAACCACCACATCGCTCGGCTGCCGCACCGCCGAGTACGGCTCCGCCGTCACGATCAGCGCAAAAGCCTGCATCTCGGTGGTCACGCGCAGATGCGACTTGTCGGAATGGCCCCGCAGCACCTCGCCTAAATTGTGGGGCCGCCCGTCCGGCGTCAGCGCCCACAACACGTAAGTGAGATATTCACGCCCGAACTGCTGCGGATCGCCGAGATTTTCCAGGCGCGCGTCAATCTCGGTTCGCCCGGCTTTCGAATCCACCCAGGCGCTGCCCTTCGCTTTCGGCATCAGCACCGTGCCCCGGAAATCGATGAGCGTCGGCCCGTTTCGATATTGATAATTGATCGCCTTCACCGTGCGTTCCGTCACCGTCACGCGATAGATCGGCGAGGGCGCGTTTTGCTGGCAGAAAACGGGAGAACAAATAAGCAAAACTGCTGGAATGGCCGCCTTCATTTGTAACCTCCTGAACTTCACCAGGTTCAGGATGTGCAAGAAGATGGCCAGCGATAAGTTGCTGAAATTGGGCGGCTTCGGCCGCCGCCGTCCGGTAGAATTTTCAAGGGAGCTCTTTCTTTCTGGCCGGCAGACCCGCCTTTCACAAGTGCCGGTACGGCTCCTCCGCTTCCACCGGAATTTTATTGGCCTCCCGCTCCAGCGACCGGCTCACCAGCTCCTTCGATCCCAGCCCCACCGCCAGCGCCAGGGCCAGCACGATGCCGCCGAACAGGATTCCGAAGGCGATATAAACAATGCTCCCGCCGATCGCCAGATGCTCCAGCGCCATCGCCACCGCCAGCACCAGGATCATCCACTTCACTCCCAGGCTCACCAGCCGCGCGTATTGCAGATTCATGTTGACTGCGCCGATCAGCACGCTGCGCGCCACAAATCGGGCGATAATGTTGCCGGCAATCAGCACCACCACCGCGGCGACGACATTGGGCAGGTAGGTAAAAAGCTGGAGCACAAGCTGCGAGGTCAGCGTCGAATCGAACGCCGCGACGCCGATCAGGAATCCCACCAGCACCACCGCCCAGAAGACCACCCGCGCCACCAGCAGCGTCGGGCTGTTGCCGGGAGCCCAGTCCTTCAGCGTCTGCAAACCCCAGCGGCCCAGCCGCTCGTCGAAATGAAGGCCGCTCAAGCTCCGCCGCAGCACGAAATACAGAACGCCGGCCACCAGCGCCGAAAACACCACGGCGATCACCAGCGCCACCATTCCGGGCACCAGGCTGGCCAGCTCATTCAACACCCGGATCATCGATTGATTTAACGCCTGCTGCACCTGTTCCCACATAAAAACTCCTCTTTCCGCCGGGATCGGCTTCACGGATTGAACCGGTCCGGCCACCGCCACCGCGAAACCAGATAAGGTTTGGCCGCCTCGAAGGCGAGAGCCAGATCTTCCACGCGCTGCGCGGCCGCGCTCTCGCCGGCCGCCGCCACGTCCAAAGTGAAGGAGGCCACCCAGGCCAGATACAGCGGCGTCATCGCCCGCAGCAAATGATCGGGATTGATCAGCCGCAGGCGGTGGCCCAGGGCGAAATCGTAAATGATGCGCGCCCAGATCCGGTCGGGCATGTGAAAATGCTCGCGCGGCTGCTTCGCCATTTTGGATAGCTCCAGCAGCGTGCCAGGCGGCAGCGCCACGCTCCAGACCTCCTGCAAATTGCGAAACCCCAGTTGAAAGGAGTCGATCAGCCGCCGCACATCGACGGGATCGCCCTCCACCGCCGCCCCGCCCCCCGCCTCGCCGAAGGTCGAAACCGGCTGCGATCCGCGGATCCTCTGCCAGCGCGCCGCGTGATAGTCGGCCTCGGCAAACAGCGGCCCCAGAACCTGCGCCAGCACCGAACTTTGATTGGCCCAGTCCGCGGGCGGATAACGGCGGACGCCCACGTGGGCCTGGCAAATCTCAAATCCTTCGCAGATCGCGTCCACGGCGATCGACGCCAGCGACCGCGTATGCGCGCGCTCGCCCGCCGCGTTCCGCAGCCGCTCGGCGAACTTCGCGGAAAAGCCGAAATCCGGCCCCAGCGGATGCTGGATTCTCCGTCCATACAGCGCACGGGTGAAGGGCGCGATCACGCCCGCGTTCAGCAGCCCTTCGCCAGGCGCGTGCGCGTAGCAGGGCGTCACCAGATCGAAGCCGAGCTCCAGAATCGGGCGCGCCAGCCCGTAGATCCACTGCGGCGTGATCGATTCCACTCCGGAAACCAGCATCACGATGGCCCGCGCGTTCAGATTCCTCGCCACCGAGAACACCGCGCGATAGGCTTCGGCGATGCCCTTCAAAGGATCCGCCTCGCGCAGCGCCGGCATGGCCAGCGTGCGCACCGCCTCGCCCTGCACGATCTCCGGAGCCGCCTCCCCGGAGTGAATCAGCAGGGTTCGCACCGGCGAATACAACTTCCCCAGGGCTTCCCGCGTATGCGCGGCGATCCGCGGCAGCTCGCTGGCATCGGCGCGCGCCGCCGCCAGCACCAGATCCGCCGCTCCGATCTCTTCGAGCCGCTCCCGCGTTTGCGCCGGAATGTCCGCCAGTTCAATCATGCGCAAGATCGAGAAGGCCCATCAGCGGGATGCGTACCCACGACGGGCGGTTGTTCAGTTCATACAGCACTTCGTATAGGGCCTTGCTCAGGCGAAACCCGCCCAGCAGAATGCGGAACGACGCCGCATCCGGCGGGAGAAAGTCCGCGCCCGAGGTAGCCTCCCGGTAGCCGCGCAAAAACTCCGCCGCCGAATAGCGGTCCCACAGCCGGGCCCACCCCTCCAGCCGCCCCGCGTCCTCGCCGCGCCGGGCCGACCAGTTGGCCAGCGTCGCATACGCCGCGTAACTGAACGACCGCAGCATCCCTGCCACATCCTTGAGCGGGGACTGCTTGGCCCGGCGCTCCTCCAGCGGGCGCGACGGCTCCCCTTCAAAGTCCAGAATCACGTAATCCGTTTTCACCCGTAAAATCTGCCCCAGATGATAGTCGCCGTGAATCCGGATCCGCATCCCCAGCCCGCCGCCGCCCGGCCAAATTCGCAGGCGGCTCAGAAATTCCCGCCGCCGCCCCAGCACCAGCGCGGCCTGATCCACGGCATCGTCCGGCAATCGCGACACGCTTTCTTTCAGGATTCGAAACGCCTCCACGGCCTGCTCGCGCCAGCCTTCCATCAGATCGCGGACGTTTTGTTCGGTGAGCGGCTCCGGCGCGAAGGCCGGATCGCCGGCGCCCGCCGCCAGCGCCCGGTGCAGCTCGCCGGTGCGCCGGCCAAGCGTGGCCGCCGACTCCAGGTACAACCCCACGTGATCGCGCGCAAATTGCGGCGTGGGGTGCTCGGAAAGCGTTACGGAATCCCGCGCATCGTGGAGGGCTTCGGCCGGCAACGCCGCCGGCGCGTTGGTCTCATAGTATCGCTCCAGCTCCTCGATCGTCCATTTCCAGGCGTCGCCCTCGTTTTCCACCAGCCCCTCCAGCACGCCCAGCGTGGCCGGCTCCGGCGCGCCCGGCTCGTATTCGATCGCTCCCGCAAACGGCGGCACGCGGTCGAAATGGGCCTTCTCGGTCAGAAATCTTTCCACCTCCGAGTCGGGGTTGGGACCCGGCTGGAAGCGCCGGAACAGCTTTAAAATCCACTTGTCGCCATAGACGACCGAGGAGTTGCTCTGCTCGCCCGATCCGCGCCGGACCGCCACGCCGCCGTCGCGGGCCCCCTCCAGCAACGCGCTCGGAATGCCGCGAATCCTGCCCCGGCGCGTTCCCAGCTCGCGCCCCTGCTCGATCAGCCCCAGCAGCGTCAAGCACGCCTCGTCGTCGTACAGCCCGTCGTGCAGAACGCCCGGCCCCTCCGGAGTAACCACGCCGGCGATCACCGCGCCGGCGGCGGACTCGCGAATCTGATCCGCCGCGCGGTTCAGCGCAATGGCGATCGGCACGAAATAGGTTTCCGGCGGCCCCTGTTCGTACTCCACCTCCACCAGCGCCAGCGCCGCGTGCGGGTGGTCTACGCCGGTCCAATCCCTGACCTGCGCGGCGCGGATGGCCCGCGATTTGCCCCCGAACCAGCGCTGTTTCGGCAGATACTCCGGCAGCGCCACGGTCTCCAGGCGGTGCCGCGCCGCGCCTTCAAACAGGCTGGCCCAGCCGGCGCCGACGGTCAGGATCGCCGGTTCGCCCGACCCGCGCGCCTCCTCCATCCGCCGCGGGGCTCCCTGCAGCTCCAGCCACAGAAATCCGTACGCGCCCAGCGTGAACCGGTAGGGCTGCCGCGTGATCGCCGGAAATTCGACATAGCCCAGCATCTCCACCGGCGCCATGCCTTCAAACTCGCTCAAATCCAGATCCACCGGCTGCGCGAAACGCGACAGATTCGCGATGCACAACACCTGCTCGTCGCCGTAGCGCCGCACATAGGCCAGAATCTTGCGGTTGTCCGGATTCAAAAACTCCAGCCTGCCCCGCCCGAACACCCGGAACAGCTTGCGAAGCGCGATCATGTTGCGCATCCAGTTCAACAGCGACGAGGGATCGCTCTGCTGCGCCTCGACGTTCACCGCCTGGTAGCCCCACACCGGATCCATGATCACCGGGCTGTATAACTTGGCCGGCGTCGCGCGCGAGAACCCGGCGTTGCGGTCGCTGTTCCACTGCATCGGAGTCCGCACGCCGTTGCGGTCGCCCAGATAGATGTTGTCGCCCATCCCGATCTCGTCGCCGTAGTAAATGACCGGCGTTCCTGGAAAGGAGAGCAGCAGGCTGTTGAGCAGCTCGATCCGACGCCGGTTGTTGTCCATCAGCGGAGCCAGCCGCCGCCGGATGCCCAGATTGATGCGCATCCGCGGATCGGCGCTGTAGGCCAGATACATATAGTCGCGCTCGTCATTCGTCACCATTTCCAGCGTCAACTCATCGTGATTGCGGAGAAACAGCGCCCACTGGCAGTTCTCCGGAATCTCCGGCGTCTGCGCCATGATGTCGGTGATCGGCAGCCGGTCCTCCTGCCGCAGCGCCATGTAGATCCGCGGCATCAGCGGGAAATGAAAGGCCATATGGCACTCGTCCCCGTCGCCGAAATAGGGGCGCACGTCGCTCGGCCACTGGTTGGCTTCGGCCAGAATCATGCGGTTGGCGTAGCTCTCATCCATCTCCCGCCGGAATCGCTTGATCAACTTGTGAGTCTCGGGAAGGTTCTCGCAGCTGGTTCCGTCGCGCTCGAATAAATAAGGAATCGCGTCCATCCGCAGGCCGTCCACGCCCAGATCGAGCCAGAAGCGCAGCACCGTGAGCATCTCTTCCACCACCCGCGGATGATCGTAGTTCAGGTCCGGCTGATGCGAAAAAAAACGGTGCCAGTAATACTGTTTCGCCACCGGATCCCAGGTCCAGTTGGACTTTTCCGTGTCGGTGAAAATGATCCGCGCCTGGCCATACTTCTGGTCCGTGTCGCTCCAGACGTAATAATTGCGCTCCGGCGATCCCGGCGGAGCCGTCCGCGCCCGCTGAAACCAGGGATGCTGGTCGGAGGTGTGGTTCATCACCAGCTCGATGATCACCTGCAAGCCGCGGCCGTGCGCCGCCGCCAGAAACTCCTGAAAATCCTCCATCGTCCCGTAATGGGGGTGAACGCTGAAGTAGTCCGAGATGTCGTAGCCGTCGTCCTTGAGCGGCGACGGGAAGAAGGGAAGCAGCCACAGGCAGGTCACTCCCAGGTCCTGGAGATAATCGAGCTTCTGAAGCAATCCCTGGAAATCGCCGACGCCGTCGTTGTTGCCATCCGCGAAGGCCCGCACGTGTAATTCGTAAATGATCGCGTCCTTGTACCACAGCGGATCGGAAGCGCTGCCTTGCCGTTTCATTTACGCTCCGCCCAGCCGCAGAATGTGCGCCGGTTTCAACTCCGGCGTCAGTTCGACATAATTCCGTGGCCCGCGCCAGGTGTAGGTCTCGCCATTCAGCAGGTCGGCCGCCTGATAGGGATGATCTTCGGCGATGCGCAATGCCGCCAGGTCCAGATTCACAAATCCCCACTGCTTATGCGCGGGATCAAGATTCACCACCACCGCGATGACATTCGAAGAATCGCCGGAGTGCTTGGTATAACACAGCAGATTCGGATTGTCGGCCGGATGAAACTGCAAGCGGTTCCGGTGCAAGGCCGGATTCGCACGCCGGATCGCGTTCAGGCGCGCCATCAGGCCGCGCAGGCTCGCCGCATTCTCCAGATCCCACTGCTTCTTTTCGTATTTTTCCGAGTTCAAATACTCTTCGCTTCCCGGCTCGCGCGCCCGATGGTCCGCCAGCTCGAACGCGGGGCCGTAAATTCCCCAGCTCGCGCCCAAAGTAGCCGCCAGAATGGCCCGGATCATGAACGCCGGGCGCCCGCCGGTCTGGAGCGCGGCGGTCAGAATATCGGGAGTGTTCGGCCACAGATTCGGCCGGAAAAAATCGGAGAGCCCCGCCAGTTCCGTAAAATACGCGGTCAGTTCTTCCTTGGTGTTTCTCCAGGCGAAGTACGTGTAGGACTGCGAAAAGCCCAGCTTCGACAGCCGGTACATCACTTTCGGCCGCGTGAAGGCTTCCGCCAGAAAGATGACTTCCGGATGCCGCGCCCGCACGCCCCCAATCAGCCACTCCCAGAACGCGAAGGGCTTGGTGTGCGGATTATCCACGCGGAAGATGCGGATTCCCTCGCCGATCCAAAAATCAGCGATGCTTTTCAGCTCCGCCCACAACTGGCGCCAGTGCGCGGTTTCGAAATCGAACGGATAAATATCCTCATATTTCTTTGGAGGATTTTCCGCATACTGAATCGTGCCGTCCGGGCGCGCGCGAAACCACTCCGGATGCTGCGCCAGGTAGGGATGATCCGCCGAGCACTGATAGGCCAGATCCATGGCGACCTCCAGCCCGTAATCCCTGGCTTGCGCGATCAGCCGCCGGAAGTCCTCCAAATCGCCCAATTCCGGATGGATCGCCTTGTGCCCGCCCTCGGCCGCGCCGATCGCCCACGGGCTGCCCACGTCGCCCGGCCCAGCCGAAACCGCGTTGTTCCTGCCCTTGCGAAATTTCCGTCCGATGGGATGAACGGGCGGAAGATAGAGGACATCAAAACCCATCGAGGCGACATAGGGCAGCCATTTCTCAGCATCGCGAAATGTACCAAAAGAGCGCGGAAACAACTCATACCACGCCGAAAAAACCGCTTTTTCGCGCTCCACCGTCACCTGAAGCTCTTTTTCAAAGCGCGTCGCCGATTCCCAATCCGGATAGCGCCGCGCCAGCTCGATCGCCTCGTCCTCCAGCGCCAGGGCGATGCGCCGGTCCCTATCGCCGGAATCGCGCAGCATTTCCACGGCGGCCCACAACTTTTCGGCATCTGCGCCGCTGGCGCGCCGCGCGGCCTGCTCCATCAGCTTCGCGCCGATCTGTAAATCGACGCTGACGTCCTGTCCCGCTTCCACTCGTTTTCGCAGATCCCGCCGCCAGGTCTGGATGGGATCGATCCAGCCTTCCACGGTGTAGCGATAGCCGCCCAGATGGGAAACCACGAACTCCGCCCGCCACCGGTCGTTTCCCAGCGGCTGCATTGGCGCGCAAGCCCACTCCGGCTCGCCCTCCCGCCGGTACCGCAGCCGGCAGCAGACCGCGTCGTACCCGTCGGCGAACACGTCGGCTTCGACCGCCACCGAATCGCCCACCACGCGCTTTATCGCGAAGCGCCCGCCGTCGATCTGGGGAGTAACCTGCTCGATCGCCACGCGCTGGCGTCCGGAGATCTCGGGAACCGCTTCGGCCGCGCGCGGCGGATCTGCCACAACCTGCATCGATCCTCCTTGCATTGCACTCGCACTGCCACCTCCCAAATGCAGGCGCCGCCCGCGGTTGCGGCCCTTGCGGGAAGCGGTTACCGCTTCAAAAATTCGGGTAAGGCAAAATTTTCCTGCACGATCGCCACCGAATCCGGAGGCAGCAGCAGGCCCCCCGTGACACGTTTCACCTCCGCCGTGGAGCGGAGCACGATCTCCCCCTCCACCGGCACGCTCACCGCGCGCGGGCGCTCCGCCAGATTGAATGCCAGCGCGACCGGACCTCGCCGCATGACCATCCACTTCTCCCCCTCGTCGAACTCCACACCCACCCGGTCCAGCCTGCCGTCGGTCAATCCGCTCAGGCCCCGGCGCAGCGCGATCAATTTCCTGTACCAGTCGAGCAGGCCCGCGTGCGGCGCGCGATCCGCTTCGCTCCAGTCGAGCTTGGAGCGCGTGAACGCCGCCGGGTCCTGCGGGTCGGGAATCTCCTCGGGATTCCAGCCAAACGCCGCGAATTCGCGCCGCCGTCCCGCGGAAACCGCCCGCGCCAGCTCCGGATCCTCATGTTGACTGAAGTACAAAAACGGAGAGGATGCCGCAAACTCCTCGCCTTGAAACAGCATCGGAAGGAACGGCGCGCAGATCACCAGCGCCGCGCCGATCTTCAATCGGCCCATGCTCATCAACTGCCAGGCGCGCTCTCCCCTGGCGCGATTCCCCACCTGATCGTGAGTTTGCAAATAGCCAAGAAACCGCGATCCCGAAAGTTGCACGGGTTTGGCGCCGTGATTCCGCTTGCGAAAGGACGAATAGCGGCCGTCGTAAACGAAGGCATTGGTCAACGCCTTCGCCACATCGCCCAGCGAACCGAAATCGGCGTAGTATCCGGAACGTTCCCCGGTCAAAACGGCGTGCAGGGCGTGATGAAAATCATCGCTCCACTGCGCGTCCATTCCGTAACCGCCCGCTTCAAGCGGCATCACCACCCGCGGATCGTTCAGATCGCTTTCCGCGATCAGCGCCAGCTCCCGGCCCAGGTGCGCGGCCAGTTGCTTCACCTCGCGCGAGAGCTGCGCCAGAAAATGGTCCGCCGAGGCGTCGAAAATGGCGTGGACCGCGTCCAGCCGCAGTCCGTCGGCATGATAGTCCCGCAGCCACAGCAGCGCGTTATCGCAAAAAAACCGCCGCACCTCCGCGCTGCCGGCCGAATCGAAGTTCACCGCCGGACCCCACGGCGTCGAGTAGCGATCCGTAAAATACGGGCCGAAGCGCGAAAGATAATTTCCCGCCGGCCCCAGATGGTTGTAAACCACGTCGAGCAATACCGCCAGGCCGCGCTGATGACAGGCGTCGATCAGCCGTTTCAGCCCGTCCGGACCGCCGTAGGCATGATGAGGAGCAAACAGGTCTACGCTGTCATAGCCCCAGCCCCAGTTGCCGGAAAACTCCTGCACCGGCATCAGCTCGACGTGAGTCACCCCCAGACGAACCAGGTGATCCAATCGCGCAATCGCGCTTTCAAACGTTCCTTCCGGCGTGAACGTGCCGACGTGCAGCTCGTAAATCACGGCGGAGGAAAGTGGCGGCGCCTTCCATCCGCGGTCCGACCAGCGGAACCGCGAGTGATCGTAAAAACGCGAGGCTCCATGCACTCCGTAGGGCTGCCACGGCGAGCGCGGATCAGGAAGCGGGCCGCCGTCATCCAGGAGAAAGGCATAATCGGCGCCGTGCACCGCCGGCGCGTCGGCGCGCCACCAGCCCTCGCGCGTCCCATACGCGATCGGCTCCATCGGAAGAACCGCGCCGCCGATTTTCAGGCGCGCGGATCTGGCATAGGGCGCCCATACATGAACGGGGCGCGCATCGCTAGGATTCATGGGTTAAGAGCGCGACGGGAAATTTCTCAAACAGCGCGGCGATCTCCAGTTTGCCGCCATTCAGCAACTCTCCCGTAAACTGGTTGCGCCAGTGCCCGCCGGGAATTTCGAGCACCGTCGCGCCCCACTCGCCGACGCTTGCCAGCAGCCGCGGCGTGATAGTGATCACGTCCGTTCCCCGCTGGAACGCGATCACGTGCGACGCTTTGGGGCCGCTCGCCCAGAGCGGTTCATAGCTGGACTCCGCGCCGAAGCTCTCCGGCCGCGCGTTTCGCGCGCGAAGGGCCTGGCGGATCACCCACAGCTTAGGAAGACCCTCCTCCGCGCGCGCCAGAATGCGATCCGCGCACATCCGGTCCAGCTCGCCGAGCAGCTTCCGCCGCAGCGCGTAATCCACCGGGCGCCGGTTGTCGGGATCCACCAGGCTGAAGTCCCACAGCTCTGTTCCCTGATAAATATCGGGAATGCCGGGCGCCGTGAGCTTCAACAATGTCAGCGAAAGCGAACTGATCCGCGCCGGCCGCTGCAGCGGCGCCAGGAAGGCTTCCAGATCCGCGATAAATGCTTCGTCGCCCAATACGCCGCCAATGAATTTTTCGAGCGCCGCCTCGAAGGGCGCGTTCGGATTCACCCACGATGTCTGTTCCTTGGCCTCGCGGACGGCCTTCCGCATGTAGTTCCACAGGCGCTCTTCAGAGATCGGCCACGCGCCGGCCAGCGTCTGGTAGAGAAAATACTCCGTCTTTCGGTCCGGAGCCTCGCCGCTGCGGTGCTTCGCGTTCGCCGCCGACCAGCGGCGCACCGCTTCCGCCCAGCATCCCGGAAGCTCGCTCAGCAAGTTGATCCGGCTGCGAACATCCTCGCTGCGCTTGGTGTCGTGAGTCGAAGTGGCGAGCATGGTGTGGGGCTTGGTTTTCTGCGTCTCCGCGCAGGCGCGATGAAAATCGTCCACCGAAACGCCGAACCTTCCCGGATCGCCGCCCACTTCGTTGAGCGACACCAGCCGCGGGAAGCAATAAAACGCCGTATCCTCCACGCCCTTGGCCATGGCCGCCGCGCACACCTGCTGGAAGCGCATGACGAACTCGCTTTCCCGCCGCCCGCCGACGCGCAGCAGCAGCACATCGCGGAAGAATTCAAACAGCCGGCCTTCCAGATCCGGGCGCGCCGCTTGGGCCGCCTCGATCGCTTCGGAAATGTAGCGGGCGTCGGATTCGGAAATGACGCCCGCGCCCGCGCGAACATACGTCCGGTAGACGGGGAATCCCGCGATAATTTCGCGGATCGCTTCATGAATTTCGTGACGCGTGTAGTCGCGCTGCTCGCGATGGTCCTCGCAGATCTGCAAAAACAGCGCGGTGAGGCGGTTGACGTCGCTGCCCAGAATGTCGCGCAGCACCTGGTTGCGCTTCTCGCGCGCGATGGCCGCGAAGTCCACCGCCTCCCCGGTGAACTCGCGGTACAACTCGTTGAGCGGCGCCTCGCCATGCGGGTCCACGAACAGCCCGCCGGCCAGATTCAGAAAGTCGTAGCCGGTGGTGCCGTCGATGTCCCAGGATTCCGGCAGCCGCTCCCCGCGCCCCAGGATCTTTTCCGCGATAATCCAGGCCCGCGGCGCCGCGTCCCGCAGCCGGCGGAAATACTGCGCCGGATCGCGCAAGCCGTCGGGATGATCCACACGGACGCCGTCGATTTCGCCGCGCTGGAGCCACTGAATCACCCGCCGGTGCGTGTCCTCGAACACGCGCTGATCCTCGGTGCGCACGCCGACCAGCGTATTGATGTCGAAAAACCGGCGGTAGACCAGCTCCCGCTCCGCCGTGCGCCAGCGCGACAGACGGTAGTTCTGGCGCGAAAGCAGGGCATCCAGCGCGTCGGCGTTATGATTGGTTTCCTCGATCACTTCATCGATGCGTGCCGCCACCTCGGGCTGTTCCCGCACCAGCCGGGTCAGCAGTTCCCGGATCACTTCCTTATCGCGATGATGCTCTTCAAGCGAGCGCCAATCCGAGTCCACCGGCCCCGGCAGGCGCGCAAGCGAATCCGCCAGGAAGGCGAGCTGCGCCGAGCCGCAGCGTTCCGCCGCCGCCAGCAGCAGCGCCGCCATCGACTCCGGGGCGACGGGAAAAACATGCTCCAAATAGCGGATGACGAAACTGCCCTGGCGGCGCTCCAGCTTCAGGTCTCCCGCGGCAAGCACCAGCCCGTAGTGATCGCCCAGCAGCGGCAGCAAAATCTTGTTCCGCAAGCGCTCCTCCGGCGCGTTCCATTCAATGTCGAAATAGGGCGCGTAGCGGCTGGCGGCTCCGTTTTCCAGCGTGTCCCACCACCAGGCATTCTGCTCGCCGGCGATCGCCATGTGGTTCGGCACAATGTCCAGGATCTGGCCGAGGCCGCACTCTCCCAGCGCGCGGCAGAAGTTCCGGCGCGCCGCCTCGCCGCCCAATTCGGCGTTCACCTGAAGATAATCGACCACGTCGTAGCCGTGCGTGCTGCCCCGCGCGGCTTGCAGATACGGCGAGCAGTACACGTGCGAGATTCCCAGATCCCGCAAATATCCGGCAATCTCGCCCGCCGCGTCGAATCCGAAGCCGGAGTGAAGCTGCAAGCGATAAGTCGACGAAGGAACGCTCATGGCGGCCGCCGATCAATAGATCCCGGGATGAACCGCCGCGTTTCCCCGCACGGCACGCCGATTGCAAACACGCCGCCGCTTTCCCTCGGTGACCCGCTCGCTCGCCGCGGTCCGGGAAATCTTCGCCGAGGGCGCTCAGGCTCACCCTCCGGAAACTTCCGCCCGGATTCGGTAGAGTGGTCCAGTAGAAAGTTCGCGCGCCCGGCGCCGCCTGGTTTTAAGTTTCGAGAAATGAGCAACCGCAGCGGTGGAACGCGGCGTGCTTAACGTTTCGCATCATGTGGAATAAAGATCAAGCCTCCAATGCTCCATCCGCGCCCGCTCCCGCCGCGAGTCCGGCGCGCGCCGCCTCGCCTGGACCGGCCGCGTCGTCCGGCGGAGCGCGAATCGGCTCGACCATGAAAATTAAAGGCGACGTCATCAGCAAGGAAGATATGACCGTGGACGGCGAAGTCGAGGGAAAGCTGGAAGCTCGCGACCGGTTGACCATCGGCCCCACCGGCAAGGTGGACGCGGCCATCAAGGCCAGCGAAGTGGTCGTCGGCGGCACGGTGAAGGGCAACGTCGATGCCAGCCAGCGTATCGTGCTGCGCAAGGGCGCCAACCTGGTCGGCGACGTGAAGACCGCGGGCATCGTGATCGAGGACGGCGCGTATTTCCGCGGCGGCATCGACATCGCCCGGCCGGAAAACAGCCGCTAAATTCCGGCTCTCGCCTGGGGGATCCGCCCGCCGGGTGCGCCCCGCGATTGTGGAGCCTCGCCCATCCACTGGCGCCCGCCGGCGCGGATAGAGCTGCCTGGCTCGCCGGCGTGCGGGTAGGTGCGGGCGGCGGGCAACCGCGGGGTAAGATAGGTTAAGCTGCGGAATTTGCCCTCTGGAAACGCGGAAATCGCGCGTTGCCAATCAGTTTGCGCTGCGCTATCGTAGCCTTTTAGGCTCCCGCCTGCGGGAACGGGCGGGATTCTTCATCGGCACGCATCGTTTTCTGAACAAACCGGCGCGTGCGGAGTCTAAGGTATCAAACTGGAGGGATTTTCGAGGATGCTCACGAACGCGTTATCCGCCGCTTGCCGGCGCGCGCTCCCCATCTTGATTTTGATTTTTCTGGCGGCGGTCCTGTCCACGCCGCTGCTCGCTCAGCAGGGCGGAGAAGCCGAGCTGAGGCTGCCGCCGCTCGACCAGCCGTTCGTCGGCGGAATGACCGGCAGCGCCGTGCTCTACATCGGCCTGGGCGTGAGCCTGCTGGGATTCGTCTTCGCGCTGCTGATGTACACCAACGTTCGCAACCTGCCGGTGCACGAGTCGATGCTCGAAATCTCCGAGCTGATTTACGAAACCTGCAAAACCTATCTGATCACGCAAGGGAAGTTTTTGGCGATTCTGGAAATTTTCATCGGCGTCGTCATCGTCCTGTACTTCGGCGTGCTCAGCGGGATGGAAGCCGGCCGCGTGCTGATCATCCTGGCGTTCAGCGTCATCGGGATCTGCGGCAGCTACGGCGTCGCCTGGTTTGGCATCCGCGTCAACACCTTCGCCAATTCGCGAACCGCCTTCGCCAGCCTTCGCGGCAAACCCTTCCCCTGCTACGCCATTCCGCTGAAGGCCGGGATGAGCATCGGCATGCTGCTCATCAGCGTGGAGCTGTTCCTGATGCTCTGCATCCTGCTGTTCGTTCCCGGCGATTACGCCGGACCCTGCTTCATCGGATTCGCCATCGGTGAATCGCTGGGCGCGGCGGCGCTGCGCGTGGCCGGCGGCATCTTCACCAAAATCGCCGATATCGGCGCGGATTTGATGAAGATCGTTTTCAAAATTAAAGAAGATGACGCGCGCAACCCGGGCGTGATCGCCGATTGCACCGGCGACAACGCCGGCGCCTCGGTGGGGCCCTCCGCCGACGGATTCGAGACCTACGGCGTCACCGGCGTCGCGCTGATCACCTTCATTCTGCTGGCGGTGACCAACGATATCGTCAAAGTGGATCTGCTCGTCTGGATCTTCGCCATGCGCGTGGTCATGCTGATCGCCAGCGGCCTTTCCTACTTCATCAACGACGCCTTCGCCCGCTCCAAGTACGCCAACGCCGACAAAATGAACTACGAGCATCCGCTGACCACGCTGGTATGGCTCACCTCGTTTGTTTCCATCGGCCTGACCTATCTGCTGTCGTATCTGACCATCTCCGATGTCGGCAACGATCCGAGCCTGTGGTGGAAACTTTCCACCATCATTACTTGCGGGACGCTGGCCGGCGCGGTGATTCCGGAGCTGGTCAAGGTCTTCACCTCCATGGATTCGCGCCACGTCCGCGAAGTGGTGACCAGCTCGCGCGAAGGCGGCGCGTCGCTGAACATTCTCTCCGGCTTCGTCGCCGGCAACTTCAGCGCCTACTGGCTGGGCCTGGTGATGATGGGGCTGATGACCTTCGGCTACGCGGTCAGCACTTACGGGCTGGAGAACATCATGAAAGCCCCGGCGGTGTTCGCCTTCGGCCTGGTCGCCTTCGGATTCCTGGGCATGGGCCCGGTGACCATCGCGGTGGACTCCTACGGCCCGGTGACCGACAACGCGCAGTCGGTTTATGAGCTGAGCGTGATTGAAAGCCTCCCCGGAATCCCCAAGCAGATCAAGGAAAAGTACGGTTTCGACGTCGATTTCGACAAGGCCAAGCATCATCTGGAGGAAAACGACGGCGCGGGCAATACCTTCAAGGCCACGGCCAAACCGGTGCTGATCGGAACTGCGGTGGTCGGCGCGACCACCATGATCTTCTCCATCATCATGAGCCTGACCCATCAGCTCACCCAAAATCTGGACCGCCTGTCGCTGCTCTATCCGCCGTTCCTGCTGGGACTGATCACCGGCGGCGCGGTGATCTATTGGTTCACCGGCGCCTCCACCCAGGCCGTGACTACCGGCGCCTACCGCGCTGTCGAGTTCATCAAGGCCAATATCAAACTGGAGGGATCGGCGAAAGCCTCGGTCACCGATTCCAAGAAGGTGGTGGAAATCTGCACACAATACGCGCAAAAAGGCATGTTTAACATCTTTTTGACGGTGTTTTTCGCCACTTTGGCGTTCGCCTTCTTTGAGCCGTATTTCTTTATCGGCTACCTGATCTCCATTGCCCTGTTCGGTCTGTTCCAGGCGATCTTCATGGCCAACGCCGGCGGCGCCTGGGATAACGCCAAGAAGATCGTGGAAGTGGAGCTGAAGGCCAAGGGCACGCCGCTGCACGACGCCACCGTGGTGGGCGATACGGTGGGCGATCCGTTCACGGATACCTCGAGCGTGGCGCTGAACCCGATCATCAAATTCACCACGCTGTTCGGCTTGCTCGCCGTCGAGCTGGCGGTCTCCTTGTCGGAAAAGCAGGGCTCGTCGCTCAGCACCGGACTGGCCGTGGCCTTCCTGCTGGTGTCGCTGTATTTCGTCTGGAAGTCTTTCTACGGGATGCGCATCGAGGGCAAGAAACTGTAACGGCCGGCCTACGCCGTCAAGTGGACGGCGGCCGGAGGCGATTCCTCGCCGCGGCAGGCTACCGTCACCAGATACTCGCGCGGCTCCAGTTGCGGCGGGAGCAGGGCATTGATCTGGCGCAGCCCGCGGCCGTCGGGCGCGGAAAGATAAGTCGCCGGCAGATCCGCGCCATCGAGACGGATTGACACATCGGCTCTGTCTACCTCCGGCGCCAGGCCCGCGGCCCACACCGACATGCAGCTATCGGGGCCCGTTCTGACGCGGTTGGGCTCGTAGGTTTTGCCGTCGGTCGCGCCGGCGATGGCCAGATGCGGGGAGATTTTGGGCTGCGCGCGGCGCTCGGCCAGGGAAAGATCCACCGGGATGCGCGCCGGATTGCTCCAGGCGCCATCGTCCACCGCGACGCGGACCTCGTACCAGTTGTGAAACAGGCCGGGCGGGAGTTTGCAGTTGGCCTGCCAGCCTTCGCCCGCGTAATTGCGCACGCCGACCGGCCGGCAGGCGTAGGGGCCCACTTCAACGAACACGTTATCGCAGTGCAAATCGGTGCGCGGGCTGGTGAACCAGGCGGTGAAGTAATGATCGCGGTCGCTGCGGAAATGGTGATCCCTGGTCCAGGTGTTTTCCACGCAGACCAGCGACGGCGCCGGGCCGGACCGTTCCCGCTGCGGCCACTGGCGGTAGCCCACCGCCTGCGCGCGGCAGTCCGACGAACCGAGCAGGCGCACATTGACGAAGCCGGCGGTGCGCAGAAACGCCATCAGGCAGGCGGTATTGGGTCCGCACCAGTTATCGAACTGCCCGGCAAGCTCGGTGGTCTCGTAAAACTCCAGCAGCGGAATGGCGCCGGGCTGCGGCGGATCGTCGATGACCAGAGTTTCGATGCAGGCCATGCCGGTTGCCAGCGCGCAGACCCGTTCGAGTGCGAGCAGCGGATGTTTCAGATGATATAAAACGCCGAAAAACAGGACGATATCGAAGTAGCCGAGGTCGCGCGGCGACAGATGGCAGACATCCTCGACGACGTACTCCACTTTGGAATTGAGCAGTCTTCTGGCCTCGAAAAATGTCTGCTGCCGCGCGGAGTCCACCGCCACCACTTCGGCGCCGCGCCGCTCCATTTCGAAACTGAACCAGCCGTCCCAGGCGCCGATGTCGAGCACCCGTTTGCCGCGCAGGTCCTGCGGAATCGGGTACTGCGCGATGCGGGCGCGAAGCTGCTCGAGGGACTGGATGCCGGCGATGACGCCGCCGCCGGGCAGGTCGATGCTGTGATACCAGCCCAGCTCGCCGAGCCGGCCGATCAAACGGCTGACGCCGTCGGTGGTTTCCTGATTGCGCGCGCGCTGCATCTCTAGGAAATTATAGCGGCCGCTTTCTCAAGGGCTGGACACCAGCTTGGACTCGGCCTGGAATTTGCGGTAGTTGGTCCAGACGACTTCCTGCTCCTGGCGGAGCTTTTTGACCAATCCCAGCCGCCCGGATCCGGCGGTGCGCATGGTTTTCGGCAGCCAGATTTCGTCGTTCACCCGGGCCTGCTCGAAGACCAGCGACGCTCCTGGATCGAGCCGCGCCAGAAACCATCCCCAGGAGATCACGCCGGTGGTCCGGGCTTCGATGCGGACCCATTGGAACTCTTCCTGATCGATCCAGATGCGTCCTTCGATCTGGCGAAACGCTTTGGCGTCGGAATGTTTCGGGCGGAAGGCGGGATCCGGCTCCGCCGAGATGACCCAGGTGCTGCGGCCATCGATATTTTCCTGCCCCTCGAGGCGGAAGCGGAACGCCTCAGGCAGTTCTTTCAGGAATTCGCGCTCCTTGAGGCGTTCTTTTTCTTCCCGGGCCAGGCGGGCGGCGCGCTGGTCCGGCGATTCGCGCTCCCACTGCTGCACCGCGCGGTCGATCCGGTCCTGTTCCCTTTGCTGCTCGGCGGCGCTGAGCGGCTTGCCGTTGCGGGCGGTGATTTTGCGGTAGGGTCTTCCGAACAGGATCACGGTCTCCCATTGCTCGGTTTCGGTGCTCCTCACCGCGCCCGCGGAATCGAGGCGCCGCGTGGTTTCGCGCGCGGTCCAGGTGTAATTTCGCATGCGCGCCCAGTTGGCCTGATCCAGATCGACCGAGCGTGCGACGATTTCCCGCGCATCCGGCGCGCCGGCGAAAACCGGATTCGCCAAAATCAGGGCGAGCACCAACCGCACGATTCCATTATGCGCGGCGGGGCGGCGGAAAAAAGAGACGCTCGAAGTTGGCGGTGGTGGTTGCGGCGATTTCTTCGTAACTTACGCCGCGCAGCCCGGCGAGTTTGCGGGCGGTTTCGACGATAAAAGCCGGTTCATTGCGCTTGCCGCGCCTGGGAACCGGGGCCAGATAGGGCGCGTCGGTTTCCATCAAGATTCGATCGGAGGGAGCGATGCGCGCCGCTTCCTGAACATCGGCCGCCTTCGGAAACGTGACGATCCCGCCGAAGCTCAAATAGAAGCCCAGCGCCAGCGCCTGTTCCGCCTCGGCGGGTCCGCCGGAGAAACAGTGCAGGATGCCGGAGCCGCGCCAGTTTTCCCGCAGGGCCTCCAGGGTGGCCTGCCACGCCTGGCGGGTGTGGATGACCACCGGCTTTCCCGTCTCGGCGGCGATACGCATCTGCTCGAGGAACACCGTTTTCTGCGTCTGGGGCGGGGAAAAATCGTAGTGGTAATCGAGGCCGGTCTCGCCGATGGCGATCACCTTGGGGTGCTGCGCCAGATCGCGCAGGCGGGCGAAGGTTTCCGGCGTCGCCTTGGCGGCGTCGTGCGGATGAACGCCGACGGTGGCGTAAATACATTCGTGCCGCTCGGCCAGTCGGATGCCGGCTTCAAGATCGGGCGGACCCTCGCCGGTGCCGATGGCGACCATGCGCGCGACGCCGGCGGCGAGGGCGCGTTCAATAACGGCGTCGCGATCCGCGTCGAACCGGCTGTCGTCAAGATGGCAGTGAGAATCGACGAGCATGGCCGCACCGCCGGATCAGCGCAGCCGCGCGCCGACGGGGGTTTCTTCGAGGAAACTCACCAGCGCCGGCGGGCTATTCTCCAGCGAGGCGGCGATGATCATGCCTTGCGATACGAGCCCCTTGAGCTTGCGCGGCTGGAGATTGGCGACGATGGCGACCTTGCGGCCGATCAGCGCCTCCGGTTTGTAAGCTCCGGCGATTCCCGCCACGATGCTGCGCGGTTTAGCCTCGCCGATGTCCACTTGCAGGTGCAGCAGTTTGTCGGAGCCCTTCACCGCGGCGGCTTCCTTCACCAACCCGACGCGCATATCGACTTTCAAAAAATCGTCGAGGGAAATCTGGCTGGCCCCCGCCTCCGGGGCCGGGGCCGGCGCAGGCTTGCCGAGCAGCGCCTGCTGCCGGGCGTACTCCTCGGCTTCGAGCGCGCGCATTCTCTCGATCGAAGTTTTGGCGTCAGCGCGCGGGAAAACACCGCTGACCGCGCCGAGCAACTGGCCGTGCGCCAGCCGGCCCCAGTTGAGATCGCGCGTGCGGATTTCGGAAACCGGGTGCGTGTAGCCGAGCTGCCACCAGATCTTTTCGGCCGATTCGGGAATCACCGGATACAGCAGCGCGGTGATGATGCGCAGGGCTTCCGCCGCGCTGTACAGGGTCTCCTCGAGCTGTTTCCGGGCCTCCCCGCCGGCGCGGGCCAGCTTCCAGGGCGCGCGCTCGACCAGAAATTTATCCACGGCGGCGATGAGGCCCCAGATTGCTTCGAGCGCCCGGGAAAAATCGAGCTTTTCGAAGTAATCCAGCGCCAGGGCGGCGGTTTTGCTGGCCGCCTCGGCGATGTGCGAGGCGCCGCCGGAGGCGGGGACCGCGCCGCCGCAATACTGATGAATCATGTTCAGAGTCCGGCTGGCGAGGTTGCCCAGGCCGTTGGCCAGATCCGCGTTGTAGCGGCCCACCAGCGCGTCGTAGGAAAAACTGCCGTCCTGGCCGAAGACGACCTCGCGCAGCAGAAAATAACGCAGCGCGTCGGCGCCCAGCACTTTGCGGATCGGCGTGGCGCGCACAATGTTGCCGCGCGACTTGCTCATCTTGTCGTTTTCAAACAGCAGCCAGCCGTGCGCGAAGATTTTCTTGGGCAGGGGCAGATCGGCGGCCATCAGGAACGCCGGCCAGTAGACGGCGTGAAAGCGCACGATTTCCTTGCCGATCAGGTGCAGATCCGCGGGCCACAGATTTTCGCCCTGCACGGCGGAAATATAGGTGGCGAGCGCGTCGAACCAGACGTAGAAGACGTGCTGCGGCTCGCCGGGAACCCCGATGCCCCACTGGATGCTGGTGCGGGTGATGGAAAGATCCTGCAAGCCCTGCTTGACGAAGGCGATGACTTCGTTGCGCCGCGTATCGGGCTGGATGAAATCGGGGCGGTCGTGGTACAGATCCAGCAGCTTGTCCTGGAACCTGGAGAGCCGGAAAAAGTAGTTCTCCTCGGTGACCGTTTCGGTCGGGCGGCCGCACTCCGGGCAGGGATCGCCGGGTTTGGCTTCGTTGACGTACAGATTATCGAAGACGCAGTACTGGCCCTGATACTGGCCCTTATAGACGTAGCCGCGGTCGCGGCAGCGGAGGAACAGATCCTGCACGGTGCGCGCGTGGCGGTCGCTGGTGGTGCGCTCGAAGCGGTCGATGGCCAAGCCCAGCGTCCTCCATTGCTCGCGGAACTCTTCGGCGATGACGTCGCAGTATTCCTGCGGGGTTTTGCCTTGGGCCCGCGCGGCGCGCTCGACGTTGACGCCGTGCTCGTCGGTGCCGGTGGCGAGCACCGCATGCAGGCCCTGCATGCCCTTAAAACGCCGGATGGCGTCGGCGGCGATGGTGGTGTAGGCGTGGCCGAGGTGCGGCGCGGCGTTGGTGTAATAGATCGGGGTGGTCAAGTAGTAGCTGTGGGCGGATTTCATTTCTTTTGCTTTCGCCGGCGGCGGGTGAAGAGCGCGGGGGCGTCGGCGCGCCAGGCTTGCGGCCGCGCCGCGCCGTCTTGGTTCACCGACTGGAACGCCATCCTCACTCCCCCGGCTGTCTCATGTTCCGGTATGCATCGCTGGCCGCCGCGATCACCTGGCGCAGCGGCTTTCCGGCGGCGCGGGCGATGGCCCGGCAGTCTTCAAATTCTGGGGCGAAGGCGCCCTGGCCGGAAACTTTCACTCTAATCTTACCGAAGGCGGTTTCGACCTCGACGATCCTGCGCTCCTCCAGGCGCCGCTCGGCGGATTGGATTCGCAGCCCGAGTGTGGAGGTTTCGGCGAAGATAATCTGCGCCAGCCGTTCCTGATCCTCCGGGCGGGCGATCACGCGCAGCAGCGACCCGGGGCGGTTTTTTTTCATCTGGAGCGGGGACAGCGAGGCGTCCAGCGCGCCGGCTTCCATCAGCCGTTCGAGCGTGTAGCCGAGAATCTGCGGGCTGGAGTCGTCGATGTTGGCTTCCAGCACGCTGACCAGCGTCGATTCGGAGGCGCGCGAAGCCTCCCCGGTAAGCACGCGCAGGACGTTGGCCTGTTCGGCGAAATCGCGGTCGCCGGCGCCGTAGCCGGTCGATTTCAGATTCATCGCGGGAAGCGCGCCGAAGTTTTTTGCGAGCGTGGCGGCGATGGCGGCGCCGGTCGGCGTGGTCAACTCCATCGCCGGGCCGCGCGCGTAGACCGGTTTGCCTTCGAGCAGGACCGCGGTGGCCGGCGCGGGCACCGGCAACAGGCCGTGCTCGGTCATGACCGAGCCGCTGCCGGTGTTGACCGGCGAGCAGTAAATCTCCTCGATGCCGAGCAGGTCGAAAGCGATCGCCGCTCCGGCGATATCGGCGATGGAGTCGACGGCGCCGACTTCATGGAAGTGAACCTTCTCGACGGGGACGCCGTGCACGCGGGCTTCGGCCTGGCCGAGCCGGCAAAACACGGCGGACGCGTTTTGTTTGGCGCGTTTGGAAAGAGAGGACCGCTCGATCAGCTCGAGAATGTGATGGAGATGGCGGTGCGATCCGGTTTCCCTGGCGCTGACCTGAAACTTCGAAGCGGCGATGCCGCGGCGCGATGTTTTTTCGATGCGGAAATCGGCTTCCAGATGCAGCCCGCGCAGCGCGTCGAGGAGTTCGCCGGCGTCCAGGCCGGCATCGGCCAGCGCGCCGACGGTCATATCGCCGCTGATGCCGGAGAACGCGTCGAGATAGCAGATTTTCATCGGTATTCTGTACTGTAGCAGGCCCGCCGGCCGGCTCTGGGGATTGCTGTCAAGCGGTTCAGGCCTGGACGTCGATGACGATGCGGCCGCGCGTTTTTCCGGCCAGGATCTGCCCGCCGAGCTCGAATATTTTCTCGAGCGGCGCCACGGTGGTCATGCGGTCCAGCAGGTCGAGCGGCAGATCGCGGTGGATCCGGGACCAGATCTCCCGCCTCCGCGCGTTTGGCACGCGGGAGGAGTCGATGCCGAGCAGGTTCACGCCGCGCAGGATGAAGGGGAACACGGTGGTGTTCAGGGTGGCGCCGCCGGCCAGGCCGCAGGAGGCGATGCTGCCGCCGAGGGCCATGGTGCGCAGCATGCCTGCCAGGGTGTCGCCGCCGGCGTTGTCGATTCCCGCCGCCCAGCGCTCCGCTTCGAGGGGTTTTTTGGGCGGCGCGGCGAGCACTTCGCGGCCGAGGATCTCCGCCGCGCCGAGCGACCGCAGATAGGAAGCCAGCTCCGGGCGGCCGGTGGAGGCTGCGACCTGGTAGCCGAGTTTTCCGAGGATGGCAATGGCGATGCTCCCCACGCCGCCGGCCGCGCCGCTCACCACCACCGGGCGGCCGCCCGGCTGCAATCCGTGGCGCTCCAGCTCCATCACCGATTGCATGGCGGTGAAGCCGGCGGTGCCGATCGCCATGGCCTGTTTGAGCGAGATTCCCTGGGGCAGCGGCACGATGAACTCGGAATCGATTCGGGCGTATTGGGCATAGCCGCCCCACAGATGCTCGGAGGTTCCGCAGCCGGTGACCACGACTTCATCGCCGGGCCGGAATTGGGGCGACGCCGATTCCTGCACAGTTCCCGCGAAATCGATGCCGGGCACCATGGGGAACCGCCGGATCACACCGGGTTTTCCGGTTACGGCGAGCCCGTCCTTGTAGTTGAGGCTGGAGTAGGCCACGCGCACCAGCACTTCGCCGGGCGGCAGGGCCGCCTGCTCGATTTCCTGAAAAGAGGCGCGGAATTTTCCGTCTTGCTGATCCGCGATCAGGGCTTTGAATTTGTCCATTGTTTTCATGGTAGACCGGCGGCGCGGCCCGCCGTGGATGGGTCGCAGGCGGGCTGGATTATAATGGAATTGTTCCAGGTCCTTCTCTCCTCTGAACGCGGCGAATGACTGGTGTGCTCACACTCAACTGGGGTTTTTCCTTTCGCGATCTTTATGAGCGCGGCGGGCTGGCGCGGCTGGACCAGCGTTTTCTCCAACATCTGGCCGAAGCCGATGCGGCGCTCCATGCCCGTTTGATCGCGGCCCGCGCCAACCCGCCGGGCCGCAAGGACAACGCCGCTCTGCTGGTCGATCTGGCGCCGCATCTGGAGGATTTTATCGGTGCGCTGTTCGGAATCCAGGCCGAGGTGCGCCAGTTGCAGGCGCGGCATCAGGCGCTGGAGCCGCTCTATGCGCTGAAGCGGAAATTCGTTCAGAAGAAGGCGATCAGCGGAGTTTCCCCCGAACAGGCCGCCGCCCTTGACGGTCCGGCGCTGGCGGCGGAGCTCGAATCACTGTTCGGCGAGCCGCTCAGCGAGGCGAGCTTCACCGCGCACGTTTCGCGCTGGCTCGAGGAGGAAGCCGCGCACGCCCGCGAGCTTTCGGTCGCGCAGCGCTACGCCGCCTGGGCGGCGCTTTCTCCCGCCGGGCGAAAGAAACATCAGGGCGGCGTTCTGTTTCGCGTCCCGCACAAGCTGGATCCCCAGCGTTTGATCGACGTTGAGATTTCCGAGATCGGCGGCGTTCCGAAAATGGCCTTGCCGGCGGACCGGCTGCGCCATCGGGAGGGATTCAAACTCACCGATCCGGGCATGGATCTGGCCGCCGCGCTGGACCAGGCGCATTACTGCATCAAGTGCCACCACCAGGGTAAGGACTCCTGCTCGACAGGGCTGAGGGAGAAAGGCGGCGGGTTTAAATCCAGCCCCTTCGGCGTCACTCTGGCCGGATGCCCGCTGGACGAAAAAATTTCGGAGATGAACCTGCTCAAGCAGCGCGGCAACGCGATCGGCGCGCTGGCGGTGGCCGCGGTGGACAATCCGATGCTGGCGGGCACCGGCCATCGCATTTGCAATGACTGCATGAAGGCCTGCATCTTTCAGAAGCAGGATCCGGTGGACATTCCGCAGGTGGAAACAAGAACGCTCAAGGATGTTCTGGAGCTTCCCTGGGGGTTTGAAATTTACAGCCTGTTGACGCGCTGGAATCCTTTGAACTTCGCCCGCCCGCTGCCCAGGCCGGATTCCGGCTACAAGGTGCTGGTGGTCGGGCTCGGCCCGGCGGGATTCACGCTGGCCCACCATCTGTTGAACGAAGGCCACGCGGTGACCGCCGTGGACGGGTTGAAGATCGAGCCGCTCGAGGAGGAGCTTTCCGGCGTGACTCCGCTCGGCGAGCGGGTGGATTTCCGGCCGATCCGCGAGGTGAACGAGTTGTTTGAACCGCTGGACGACCGCGTGATGGCGGGTTTCGGAGGCGTGGCCGAGTACGGCATCACGGTCCGCTGGAACAAAAATTTTCTGAAGATTCTCCGCCTCCTGCTGGAACGCCGCGCGCAGTTTTCGATGTTCGGGGGCGTGCGTTTTGGCGGCACCATGAGCATCGATACGGCCTTCGAGATGGGCTTCGATCACATCGCGCTGTGCGCCGGAGCGGGCCGTCCCACGGTGATCCCGATGAAGAACGGACTGGCGCGCGGGGTTCGCCAGGCCTCCGATTTTC
>JAJPIT010000022.1 GCA_021324615.1 Terriglobia bacterium
CGGAGGCCAAAGTTTACAAGCTCGACGATCAGGCCAAAGTCGTCGAGCACGCCGGCCACAAGGTGATCGTCAGCGGGACGCTCGATGGCGACACGATCAAAGTGGAATCGATCAAGATCGACGCCGGCTGCGTGCTGGGTCCCACCGGCTGCCAGTAGGCTCCGGCTCAGCGCGCGCCGGCGCTGAAGATCATGGCGTGCTGCGACGGCAGAACGTCCAGCACGCGTTCCAGCTTGAAGCCGAAGGATTCGATCTCGGAGCGAAGCTCCTGGGCGCTCATCGTGGCGACGCCGGCGGTGGGGTCATCGTCCTCCCGCTCCTTCGCGTACTCGACCACCACCAGACGCCCGCCCGGTTTGAGCGAACCGCGGATGGCCGCCATCATTTCGCGCGGATGCGAAAATTCATGATACGCGTTGGCCACAAACGCCAGATCGATACTGGCGGGCGGAAGCTTCGGGTCGGTTTCCGTGCCCAGCACGAGCGTCACGTTTTCCAAATTTCGTTGCGCGATCTGATCGAGCATTTCCCGCCGAATTTCAACCGCGATGACTTTTCCGTTCGCGCCGGTGCGCCGCGCCAGCCGCCAGGTGAAATATCCCGTGCCCGCGCCGACGTCGGCGATGATGTCGCCGGGCTTGATCGGCAGATTGTCGAGCAGCGTGTCCGGCATCTCCTGGCTATCGCGATTGGCGCGGTTGAGCCAGGCGGCGGAATCGGCAAAGGAGCTGGACTCGCGTTCCCGGGCCATGGAAGGATGCGGGTCCGCGGCGCCGCGCAGCGTTTCAAGATACGCCACCACATCGGCGATTTCGGCCTCCGACAAGCGCCGCGCATAGGAGGGCATCAGCGAGCGCTCTTCGCGGTGCAGATCCGTCAAATTATCCTTGAGAAACGACCGCGGATTGCCATCCGCGTCGCGGATCTGCACGGAAAGATCGTCTTCATTGAGAACGATTCCTTCGATTCGCTCGCCTTGCTTGGTGATGACGACCGCGGTGCGGTAAGCTTTGGCGATTTCCGCATCCGGATCGAGCAGGGATTGCCGCAGCGACTCGGGCGTGCGCTGAACGCCGATTTCGGTAAGCTCGGGCCCGAGGCCGCCGCCGCGATTGTCAATCGAGTGGCAGGTGAGGCACTGGCCCTTTCCCTCGAAAATGGATTTTCCCGCCGCGGCATCCTGGGCCGCAAGCGGGAAAACACAGGCCAGGCCAAGCAGGACGGGATGAATCCCGCGCGGAACGTGCATCACAATCCAAACGTGATAATGACGTCGCCGACCGCCAGCGAAACATACTGCTTGCCGTTGACGAGATAGCTGACCGGCGCGGCGTAGACACGGTCGTTTCCGGAGAAATACCACAGCCGCTCGCCGGTCCGCGCGTCCAGAGCGAACACCATACCCTCCAGCGTACCGCCGAACACCACATTTCCCGCCGTAGCCATCAGGCCGCCCCAGGGAGGCGTGACCACTTTATACTCCCACTTGGGTACGCCGGCCAGCGGATCCATCGCAACCACTTTGCCCCAGCTCTCTTCCGGAGCGAAGCGCTGCCGCGGATTGCCGCCCATATTCGCCCCGGGAAGGTTTCCGCCCGCGCCGAACACGCCATTGCCCGGCGGTGGAGGAGCGCCGCCGCGCCCGCCGCCCGCCGCATCGGGACGCGCGGAACTGGTGGAGGCGGCCGCCGTGGCCGCGCCGGCCTCGGTCGGCGGCCCTTCGTCGCCGGGCGCGTGGCGCACCGAATTCTTCGAGAAACGGCGCCGTTCGTCGCGCGCGAAGATGTACAGCAGTTTGGTCAACGGACTATAGCTGTGGGCCATCCAGTTGGCCCCGCCGTCGACGCCGGGAAACACCGTATCGATCCCCTCCGGTGTCGGATCGTTGCCGGGGATTACTTCAGGCCGGCCTTTGTCATCGAATCCCTTGGCCCAGGTCTGCCGCACGAAGCTTTTGGCGAAATAGAAGCCGCCGTTATCCCGGTCGAGCAGATAAAAGAAGCCGTTGCGCGCCGCCCAGGCGATCAGATGGCGGTTGGCGTCGCGATACGGCGCGTCGAGCAGGATCGGGATCTGCGTCGCGTCCCAGTCGTGAGTGTCGCTGGGCGTGAACTGAAAATACCATTTGAGCTTGCCGGTATCGGGATCGAGCGCGAGCACCGAGCAGGAATAAAGATTATCTCCCGCGCGGAAATCCTTGTTGTAATCCGGCCAGGGATTGCTGGTCCCCCAAAACAGCGTGTTGCTCTCCGGATCGTAAGAGCCGGTGTTCCAGGTGGACACGCCGCCGGTTTTCCAGGAATCGCCGGCCCAGGTTCCGAAATTCGGCTCGCCCGGCTGCGGGATGGTATGGAAGCGCCACAGGCGTTTGCCGGTGGCGGCGTCGTAGGCGTCCAGAAAGCCGGAAATCGGATGCTCGCCGCCGGCCATGCCGACGATCACTTTATCCTTGACCACCAATGGCGCGCCGGTCGCCGCGTAGCCGCCCGATTCGTCGTACTGGCCCATCTTGGTCTTCCAGACTTCCCGGCCGGATTTGGCGTCGATGGCGACCACGTGCATGTCCAGCGTGTTCATGAACAGTGTGTTGCCCAGAATCGCCAGCCCGCGATTCACGCGGCCGCAGCAGTTATACGTTCGCTCCGGATTCTTGTAGCTATAGGCCCACAGAACGCGGCCGGTTTCGGCGTCGACGGCAAAAACATCGTTTTCCGGGCGCGTCAGATACATGATGCCGTTGACCACCAGAGGCGTGGTTTCGAACTTCTGATCGTGGCGGCCCTGAAAAAGCCACTTTACGCGCAAATTTTTGACGTTTTCGGTGTTAATTTGATTCAAACGGCTGAAGCGCCATCCGTTGTAGGTGTTCGAATACATCAGCCAGTTGCCCGGCTCCTGATCGGCCTTGAGCAGCCGCTCATAAGTGACGGGCAAGCCGGGAGTCTGGGCGCCGAGCGGGATCGCTGCCGCCAGCGTCAAAAGCATTCGAGCCATCTTCATTGTGCACCCCGCAAGGAATGGAGATAGGAAACCAGATCGTCGAGATCTTTCCGGGACAAGGAGCTGTAGCTCGGCATGAGCGACGGCTTATCGTGGCGGATCTCGCGGACATCGGTTTTCAGGAAGGACCGGAGATTATCGCCGACATCGCGGATCTGGATGGAAATGTCATCTTCGTTGAGACGAATCCCGTTGACGGTCTGGCCGCTTTTGGTCACCACCTGAACCGCGCGGTATTGAACGGGAATATCGGCCTCGGGCTTGACGATCGACTCTTCAATATATTTCAAATTGCGCCGGCGGCCGACGTCGCTTAAATCCGGGCCGATCGCGCCGCCTTGTTTGTCGATGGAATGGCAGCTCGCGCAGCCGCTTTTGGCATACACCAGTTTTCCCGCGTCGGCGTCTCCGGGCGCGATTTCTTTTGCTCCCTGCGAGCCGATGCTTTTGACGAAGGCGACCAGCTTCCAGGCCTCGTCGTCATTGACGCCGGTGGCGGGCATTTCCGTGCCCCGTATGCCGTAGCGAATGGTCGAAATCAGATCGTTGTCGGAGGAGCCGTGCTGATATTCGCCGGTGGTCAGATCGGCGCCGCGCCCGCCTTCGCCGTGGCTGCCATGGCAGTAGGCGCAGTAGGTCTGAAATAACGCCGCGCCATCGGCCGCACCGGCAGCCGGCTGCTGTGCGGCGGCGTGAGGCAGGGCCAGACCAAGAAATCCGAGCCAGGGCAGAAACGCCCCGCTCCAAGGGAAGAATTTGGCTCTCATAAGCATTCGTCGCGTTTGCCGGGGTTGGACCGCCGCGCGCCTTCGCGGCGCAACGGCGCAGGCAGCAAAAGGAAACGGCGGTCCACATCCAACCTCAGAAAATCAGCTTCAATGCCAACTGCATCACGCGCGGCGTAAAGCCGATGTTGGTCGCCGTGATCTGGCCGAAAGCGCCGGCGGTCGTCGGGCGGCCGCTGGCGTCGGGCGCCGTCCAGGAGGAGATCGTCGAATTCGGCAGCGAAAAGTTCGGCGTATTGCTGATATTGTAAGCCTCGGCGCGGAACGACAACCGGTATCGTTCTTTGATCGGGAAATCCTTGAACAGCGACATATCGACCTCTCTCCAGTGCGGGCCGTAGCATCCGGCCCGCTGCTCGTTGCCCGGAGTGCCGATCGGCTGCTGGTAGAATGCATTGAGATTGATCCATTGATGAATGGTGGGATTGGGCACCTGGCAGGACTGCCCGGCGACCATATTGGGCCGGTCCGAACTGACGTTAGGCAGATTGATCAGGTTTTGTCCCGCCATTACGGTATAGGGCTCGCCCGACTGCCAGAAGAAGATGCTGTTGGCCTGCCATCCCCCGATGACTTGCTTCCGCCATCCGGTCATCTTCTGGCCGAAGGGAAGCTCGTAATTGATGCGTCCGGTGACCTTGTTCTTGAACTGAATATTGGACGGGCCCCAGTCATAGCCGCGGTTGTTCACCACCTGGTCCAGCGTCTCGGCGATATCGGTGAGGCTGGTCAGGTTGCGGTTGAAGACGTAGCTGGCGTTGACGGTGATGCCGCGCGAATAGCGCCGGTCGAAGATGAACTGCGCGGCGTTGTATTCGCTCGCTCCGCCGGTGCCATAGAGCGAGATTCCGGTGATGTTCGGAAGCGTCTTGGCGCGGACATACATCGGAGTGACGGCCGAACCGGAGGGCACCGGAAGATTGGCGTTCTGCGTGTATTGCAGGTGGCGGCCCAGCGCGCCGACGTAGGCCACGGTGAACACGTTGGCGCCGATCTGCTTCTGGATCGTGAAATTGTACTCGATGAGCCGGGCTCCGGGATAATAATCCGACTTCGCGCTCAGCGAGGAGTTTAATCCGCCGGCCACGGGTCCCAAAAGCTGCGGGATGTTGGGGGGAACGATCGGCGGAGGCCCGTTCTTCAACGGCCCGATCCCGGGCGGGCACACGGACGATCCGGTCAGCGCGGCCGGCGAGCAGGTGAAGTTGACGGTGACAAACGGCGGATTGGGCAAGTTCAGCGAGCCGGCGGCGTAATCCTGCTGGAAGTAGCTCGTGCCAAAGCCGCCGCGCAGCACGAACCCCCTGCCGGCGCTGTAAGCGTAACCAAGGCGAGGCTGCCACTGCTTCCAGTTCGGCAGCACGCAGGCCACTCCGCCGATGCAGAACGTGTTGGTGTCGATCTGATAATTGGACCGCTGGCCGGTGGCGCTGGTGAGTTGCCCGATATGATCCCAGCGCACGCCGAGATTCAGGGTCAGGTTGCGCAGCACATGCCAGTCGTCCTGCAAGAAAAAGTGCGGCTCCCAGGTCCGGTAGTATTGAAACTGATAAGGGTACTGGCGGGTGATGGTGGTCGGGACGCCTTCAAGGAAGCTGGCCAGGCTGAAGGGAGGGCCGCCGTTGGAGCCGGGGAATTGATTGATCACTGTCGCGGCGCTCCAGGTGAATTGCCCCGTGCCGTTCTGGATCTGATAATAGTTCTCCTGGCGTCGGATGACGCCGCCGCCGAACTTCACATTGTGGGTTCCGTGCGTCCAGGTGAAAATGCCCTCCTCCTGAAAGTTGTTATCGATCTCATAGATGGGCACGGAGGTGCAGTCGCCCAGCGTGTTGCAGCTCCCGGTGCCGGTATACCCTTGGATATTCACGTTCAGCAGGCCGGAGACGTACTTGTTCACGTCCGCGCCGGGGATGCCGAAAATATTCGACAGATTGGTCCCCTGATTGGCCGACAGCGTCGCGATATTCAGCCGCATGAACCCTTGCTTGTACTCCATCACCAGCGTCGGGCTGAAGATGTGCACGAAGTCGATCATGTAGGCCTGCGAGTTCTCGGTGGAGTTGCCGGGATAGATTCCATTGCCTGGATTGACCAGAATGTTGTCCACCTTCACCGGTGGAAACAGCGTCGGATACACCGTTGTCGTCGGGTTATAAGTAAACCGTCCGAACATGCTGTTGGCTTCGTTGAAGTGATGATCCACGCGGCCATCGATCGCCTTGCTGTAATACTGGTTGTTGACATTCCCGGTGTAATTGGCCGACGGCGGCGCGTTGGGGATATTGGCCGCCGGCAGAAGCTGGAGATACTCCACCGCCACCGGATCCAGTTGGGTCGGCGGAATGACGGGCGCGTTGGGGAAGAAGTTGCGGACATCGGAAAAGTCCCCGGGATGCGCTTTTTCATAAGCCGTCGCGGTGGCGAGCAGCCCCGTGTTCTTTCCTTGAATGAGACGAAGAACTTCTATATCGCCGAAGAAGAACGTCTTGTTCTTCTTGATCGGGCCGCCGAGGCTGCCGCCGAACTGGTTCTGCCGGAACTCAGGCACCGGGATGCCGGCGCCGTTGGCGAAAAAGTCGTTGGCGTTCAGCTTATCGTTGCGGAGATACTCGAACACATCGCCGTGAAAGTCGTTGGTTCCGGATTTCGTAATCAGGTTGATCACCGCGCCGCCCGCCCGTCCTTCGTCGGCCGGATAGTTGTTCGTATCGATCTTCACCTCTTCGATGGAGTCAATCGAAGGGCGGTACAAAATCGATAGCTGTTCGCGCTCGGTGTTATCCAGGCCGTCCACCAGATTGTTGTTGAAAGTCTCATTCTGGCCGTTGACCACCACCGCCGAGGTCTGCCGCCGGTCGTCGGGCCGGGTGCCGCTGATGATCGAGTTGGAGGGCCCGGCCGCCGCCCCGGGCGCCGTTTCGACCAGCGTAATGTAATTGCGGCCGTTCAGCGGAAGATCCTGCACCGACTGCGCCGCAACCGTATCGCGCATGGTTGAACTATCAGTTTGCAGCGCGGGCGTGATCGCCTGCACCTCAACCACCTGATTGGTTTCGCCGACCTGAAGCTGCGCGTCGGCACGGGCGCGATCGCCGGCCACCACCGTGAGGTTGGTGACAAATTTTTTGAACGCCGGAGCCTCCACGCTGACCGTATAGGGCCCGATCGGCAGCAAGTTTAGAACATAATCTCCCGCTCCCGTAGTGATTGTGGTGCGGATCTCTCCGGTGGCGGTGTTTTGCGCCGTCACTTTGGCGTTGGGCACCACCGCCCCGCCCTGGTCAGTTACGGTGCCGACAATATCGGCGGTGATGGTTTGGCCAAAGACGTGGCCCGCTATCAGTAAAGCCGCGATCGAGGCGGCAAGGGATACATGAGACAGACCTTGTTTCACAAAACCCCCTTTTCCCAAAATTCCCGTCTTGACGGCCGCCGGACCCCCTCACCTGGTGTGCGCGACGATGGCGGCTTCTTGCATTTATCCTCGCGAAGGCAGGCCCAGAACCGCTTCCACTCCCGTATTTCTGATCGGGATAATCCTGGCTGGAAACGAGCGAAGGAAGAGGCGGAGAGATCAGGAACAGGACACAATCTGAGAGACTAAGCTTCACGGTCCCCCCTCCAGCGAGGTTCCCACGAGTCCTCACGCAGGAAATCCCGATAATCTTGCGGCAGGATAAGCTTTAGAACCAAGTGTCAAAGCGTATGTAACCGCCTGTTACGCCGGGTAACGCCGGTCTGCCACGGCTTTCAACGTGCATTCCGGCGAAAATGACGTACACTGTAGTCTGTCATGATGCGCGACATTCGAATTGCCGCGGCGGCCATGATTTTCGTTTATTCACCCATTTGTCTTCTGGCTCAGAAGAAGCCCGAAGCGGCGAGCCCGGCGGCGATCGCGGGATCGAAAGAGGATCCGCAGGCGGTGGAGCGGGGTGCGAAGGCGTATGCCGCCAACTGCGCCGGATGCCACGGTCCGAAGGCGAGAGGGAACGTCGGCGCCCCGGACCTGATTCGCTCGCTGCTGGTGCTGGACGACGAAAAAGGGATTCTGATCGGGCCGGTGATCCGGAACGGGCGTCCGGACGCGGGAATGCCGAAACTGAATCTCACCGAGCAGCAGATTTCCGACATCGTGGCCTGGCTGCATGTGCAAACCTACGCCGCCGACCATCGGACGACCTATGAATTTCTGGATGTGCTGACCGGGGACGCTAAAAAAGGCGAGGTCTATTTCAATGCGAACTGCGCCGGGTGCCATTCCGCGGCGGGGGATTTAAGAGGAATCGGCAAGCGGTACGATCCCTTTACTTTGCAGGGGCGCTGGCTTCAGCCGCGAGGCGGCGGAAGGGGAGCACGCGGCGGCGAAGCTGTTCAAACTTCAAAGCGCGCGGCGATCACCGTGACGGTGACCCTCGGCTCCGGGCAGACGGTTTCGGGCGAACTGGTGCGGTTGGACGATTTCAACGTCGCGCTGCGCGACGCGGCGGGCGATTATCACTCTTATACCCGGCGGGGCGACAATCCCAAGGTGGAAGTTCACGACCCGCTGAAGGCGCACACGGATTTGCTCAGCAAATACACCGACGCCGATATACACAATGTGACGGCCTACCTGGCCAGCCTTAAATAAGATGCCGCGATTCCTTTTTTTGGTATTGACGATGGCCGCGAGCGCGCTCGCGCAAGATTTGACCTCGCGGGAGCTGCTGAAGCCTCCGGCCGATATGTGGCCGACCTACAACGGCGATTATTCGGGGCAGCGCTTCAGCCCGCTCAGCCAGATCAACGACAAGAATGTTCATCAGTTGAGCCTGGTGTGGGCCAGCCGGTTTACCGGCGCGGCGGCGGACCGGGTGGTAATCAAATCGACGCCGCTGCTGGTGAACGGCATTCTCTATTTCACCTCGCCCAATAATGTTTGGGCCGTCGATGCGCGCAGCGGGCAGGAACTGTGGCACTATCACTATCCTCCCAACAGCGGCAGCACCATCGGCAATCGCGGCGTTGGTATTTACGGGCACTGGCTCTATTTCGAGTCGCCCGACAGCCATCTGGTGAGCCTGGATGCGCGAACCGGAGCCGAGCGATGGAAGGTGGAGATCGCCGATCCGAAGCTGGATTACACCTCGACGGTGGCGCCGGTGGTGATCGGCAATCATATCGTGGTGGGCATCGGCGGCGATCATCTGGATAATCCGGGTTTCCTTCAGGCGCGCGATCCGGAGACGGGAGCGCTGCAATGGAAGTGGAACACCACGCCTCGCAAGGGCGAACCGGGAATCGAGACCTGGCCCGATGAATACGCGGCGGCGCATGGGACCGGGCAGCCGTGGATGCCGGGCACTTACGATCCGGAGCAGAATCTGTATATCGTCGGGACCGGCAATCCGAATCCGGTGATGGCCGAGCAGAGCCGCAAGGGCGATAACCTTTATACGTGCTCGATTGTGGCGCTGAATCCGGATACCGGGAAACTCCAATGGTATTTCCAGGTGTCGCCCCACGATACGCACGACTGGGATGCGGCCGAGACGCCCGTTCTGTTCGACGGGGTGATCAACGGCGAGAAGCGCAAGCTGGTGGCGCAGGCGAGCCGCAACGGATATTTCTTCGTGCTGGACCGCACCACGGGAAAGCGCATCGTCAGCACGCCCTATATCGAGACGCTGAACTGGGCCAAGGGAGTGAACGAGAAAGGGCAGCCGATTCCGGATCCGGCCAAGGTCCCGAAGCCCGATGGCGTGCTGGTTTCGCCGTCGTCCAACGGAGCGACGAACTGGCCCGCGCCGAGTTTCAGCCCGCAAACCGGACTGTTTTATGTCGGCACCAGCCGGTCCTGGAGCATGTATTATCTGACCGACACCGATGAGCGGCCGGAAGGATGGGCGGGGCTCGATAATACCGTCGGCAATTACGGCAATGCGCTGCTGGCGCTCGATTATCACACAGGGAAGGTCGTGTGGAGGCATGACTGGTTCGGCGGAAACGGCGTGGTGAGCAATCTGAGCACGGCGGGCAACCTGCTGTTCACCAGCAATCAACTGAACCTGATCGCGTTCCAGGCGGCGACCGGAAAAATTTTGTGGCACGCCTCGCTGATGGCGGCGCCGAGCGCGGGGCCGATCAGCTACATGCTCGACGGCAGGCAGTATGTGGTGGTGGCGGCGGGAGACGGATTGTACTGCTTTGCATTGAACGATCCGGCGCCGTAGAGTGCGCCGCCGGAGTTGAGGGGATAGGGAAATGACAAAGATCCTGGTGAGCGCGCTTTTATTGTGCGCCGCGGCGGAGGCGCAGCAGCGGCCGCGGCTGGTGGGAATTTCGCACATCGCCGTGCGCACGAAAGACCTGAACGCGGCGCGGCGCTTCTACGGCGATCTGCTCGGCTACCAGGAGGCGTTCACCGTCCGCAAGGATCGTACGGCGGTGATCGGAGGCGGGCTGCCTCAGGACCAGGTGAACGCGGTCTTTTTCAAGGTGAACAACCGGCAGTACATTGTCGTGATGCCGGAGACGTCGCCGGATCAGCCGCGCTATGTCGGCGCGGCCATTGAGACCGACGACGTGGAAGCGATGCGGCTGTATCTGCGCTCGATCGGCTACGCCGCGCCGGATAAAGCGGAGCGGACGCCGACCCACGATCTGGCGTTTCATGTTAAAGATCCCGACGGGAATTCGTATGAAATCATGCAATACACGCCGGAAAGCCTGAGCGTGCGGACCGTGGGGAAATTTCTGGGCGATCAGCGGGCCTCGCACCGCATTCTGCACGTCGGAATTTCGATCACCAAGCAGGAGACTGCGGATTTTTATCTGAAAGGATTTTCGCTGCGCTAGTTCTGGCGCGCGGATCCGTCGATGTCGGCCCTGGGGGCCAAGACCAAGAAAGCTCCGCCGCCCGGCCCGCTGTACGCGAATCTTTCCAATCTCAAGCTGCCCGAAGGCGACGATTACATCGAGTGGAGCCTGTCACACGGCTCATCGGCGGGCCAGAAAGGCCCAGCGTTGGGCGGCGGGCACATCGCGCTGCTGGTGGACGACATGGCGAAGGCGGTCGAGTTCGTGAAGGCCAAGCCGGCCTGGAAGGATTATGCCCGCGCGGCGCAGCAGGAAGCGCACACCGGTGTGAATCATAAATGGCAGGGCAACTTTTTCGATCCCGACGGCACCCGCTCGGAATTTATGGAGCCGGATACGGCGGACGGGCTTCCGTCGCCGATGTCGCACGCCCCTTATTATCCGCCGGCGAAGTGAAGGCGGCTGGAGCCGCCGCCGCGGCTCGCCGCGCGGGCGCCGCGCCCCCCGATGCCCCAAGCCCGCGCCCTGAATGACCGGCGCTTGATCCAGAGTCCCGCCACCGGGGATGATGAAATATGAGGCCGGCGGGCGAGGGCGGATCCGCCTGGGTCCGCCTGGCTTCGAATCCACGATGATCCAACTCTCCGGCGCCGGGAAACGTTTCGGCCATAAACTTCTTTTTGAAAATTGCGACTGGCTCATCACGCCCAAGGAGCGCGCCGGCCTGGTGGGGGCCAATGGCACGGGAAAATCGACGCTGCTCAAAATCATCGGCGGAATGGAGCCGCTCGACTACGGCACGATCACGTTCATGAAAGGGATCACGCAGGGATATCTGCCGCAGGACGGGTTGACGCTTTCCGGACGCACCATATTCGACGAGTGCATGAGCGTCTTTGCCGGCCTGCATGAGATGGAGCGCGAGATGGAGTCGCTGCACGAGGCCATCGCCAAGCTCGACCCGGAGAGCGAGGAATACGCCGCGGCGGCGGACCGGCTGCATCACATCGATACCGAATTCCGGAACCGCGACGGCTACGCGAGGGAGGCGCAGGTGGGCACGGTGCTCGATGGCCTCGGCTTCCGGAAAGAGGACTGGACCCGCCGCACCGAGCATTTTTCCGGCGGCTGGCAGATGCGCATCGCGCTGGCGAAATTGCTGCTCGAAAAGCCCAACATGCTGCTGCTCGATGAGCCGACCAATCATCTCGATCTGGAGGCTCGAAACTGGCTGGAACAGTATCTGGCGAATTATCCGTACGCCTACGTGCTCATTTCGCACGACCGCTATTTCCTGGACGTCACCGTCAATAAAACCGTCGAGATCTGGAACAAGCAGATCCATTTTTATTCGGGAAATTACGACTCCTATCTGCGCCAGAAAACGGAGCGGCGCAGCCAGCTCGAGGCGGCCTACCGCAATCAGCGGGAGCGGATCGAGCAGCTTGAGGCGTTCATCAACCGCTTCCGCTATCAGGCGACCAAGGCGCGGCAGGTGCAATCGCGAATCAAGGAACTGGAAAAAATCGAGCGGATCGAGATCCCGCCCGAGGAACACACCATTCACTTTTCCTTTCCGCAGCCCAAGCCGAGCGGAAGGATTGTCGCCGAGTTCAAGGACGTTTCCAAAAGCTACGGCGACAAGCTGGTTTTCAGCGGCGCCAGCTTTATCATTGAACGCGGCGACCGGATCGCGCTGGTGGGCGTGAACGGCGCGGGAAAATCGACCCTCATCAAGCTGCTGGCCGGAGTGGAGCCGTTGACCAGCGGCTCCTATACGCTGGGGCACAATGCGCTGCCGGATTATTTCGCGCAGGACCAATATAAGGAGCTCGATCCGAACGCGCGCCTGATCGACGATCTGGGCAGGGCCTCGCGGTCGGCGACGACCACCGAGCTGCGGACGCTGCTCGGATGCTTCCTGTTCAGCGACGATGAGGTGTTTAAGAAAATCGGCGTACTGTCCGGCGGGGAAAGGAACCGCTACGCGCTGGCCAAGATTCTGCTGGCGCCGTCGAATTTTCTGCTGCTGGATGAACCCACAAACCACCTGGATATGCGCGCCAAGGACGTGCTGCTGGAGGCTCTGAAGAAATATTCGGGAACGGTGGTCTTTGTTTCCCACGACCGGTATTTCATCGACAATCTGGCGACGCGGATCTTCGAGATCGAGGACGGACACGTTCACGATTACGCCGGAAATTACGAGGATTATCTGTGGCGCAAGCAGGGCGGGCAGGCTCCCGCCGCGGCGGCGCAAAGCGCGGCTCCTGCCGCGGCGGCTCCGCCGGTTGCCGAGGGAAACAAGAAGCGCGCCAATCCGATGAAGGTGAAAAAACTTCAGGACCGGTTGCGCGAAGTGGAGCGGCAGGTGGCCTCGCTGGAATCCGAGATCGCCCGGCATGAGGCGGAACTGGCGGAGTTCAAAACCGTGGAAGAAACGCTGCGGCTGACGGAGCTGGTCGCGGCGCGGCGCGGCGAACTGGAGTCGCGCGTGGCGGAGTGGGAGGAGTTGTCGGCGGAGCTGGAGGCGATCGCGTGAACGGCCGCTCCAAGCCGCGCCGGGCCTAGAGATGCCGCAAGCCGCGGGCAGGCCGGCGATCCTGTACACGGCCGCGCATGGGGGATTTGCGCGGGAAGCCGTCCCGTTGGGCGGCGGAGCGGCGGTTTGCGACCGGTTGGTGGAGGAATGGTCGCGCACGCGGCCGTTCGAATTTCGTCTGATCACGCCCTCCATTCTCGGCCCGGCGGCGCCCCGCGGAGCCGATCTGGTCCGCTTCGGAGAACGCGATTACGCCGATTTCTGCCGCGCCTTCGAGCGCGCGGCCACCCGGGAAATTCTAAGGCACGATCCCGCCGCCACCACCGTCCTCAGCAACGATATCTCGGAAGGACCCGATTTCGCCGCGCTCGGCCGGGCCGGCTTTCGCGTCTTCACCATCTATCACGTCGATGTGGTAGCCTATGTCGCGGCAATTTACGGACGCAATCGAATCGCGCCCGAAACCACGGTTCGCTGGTACCGCCGCCTGCGTCCGCTCCTTCCGCCAATCACCCGCCTGATCTGGGAAAAACAGGAGGCGAGCGTCCGCCACTCGCGCGGCCTGATCGTCCCGTCCGCGGGAATGCGCGATGTTTTATTGCGCTGCTATCCGGAATGCGCGCCTGAAAAAATCCACGTGCTGCCGTGGGGCGCCTGGGAGGATTCGCCCGCGCCGCCGGCCGGTATTCTGCGCCAGGAGTTCGGCATCCCCGAGGGCGCGCGAGTGTTGCTTACGCTGAGCCGCATTTCGCCGGAAAAGGGCCAGGATCTGCTGCTTGAATCGCTGCTCGATTGGGACCCGCCGGATCTGTGGGTGTTCATCTGTGGAGCCGCGGCATATATGCAAGGACGCAAATTTGAGCAAAAATTGCGCAAAATCGCCGCGCGATTGCGCAATACCCGCGTAATTTTCCCCGGCCACGTCACCGGCGAACGGAAACGGGCCTTCTTCGCTCTCGCCGATCTCTACATTTTCCCGTCGCGCTATGAAAGCTACGGCTTGACGCTCCTCGAAGCGCTGGCGGCGGGCGTGCCGGCCGTCTGTCTCGATTCTCCCGGGGCGAGATCGGTGATGCGGGAGGAGTTCGGCGCGGTCGTCGCGCCGGATCAACTGCGGTCCGCCATTCAAGCCATGCTCGCCAGCGAGCGCCGCGGCGCGATGTCGCGGGCGGCGCGCGAGTTCGCCGCCGCCAACCGGTTCGCCGATCAAGCCGCCCGGCTCGCGAAGATCCTGATCTAGATCCGCCGCGCCATCAGGATGGTCATGTCGTCCTGCAACTCCTCGGAGGCGGTCCACTGGCGCACGCTTTCGAGCACCAGCTCGATGATCTGCTCCTCGCTGCGATGCGAATTTTTGGTGATCAGATCGATTAAGCGCTCCTCGCCGAACATCTCTCCGTATTCGTTTTCCGGCTCGGTGATGCCGTCGGTGTAACAGACCAGCAGATCGCCCGTTTCCAGGTCGATGCAGCTTTCTTCATAGGTCGAGAAGGGAAACGCGCCGACCACGGTGCCGTTCACGTCCAGCCGCCGCGCCTGGCCGCCGCGAAACAGCAGCGGCGGCAAGTGGCCGGCGTTGGTGTAGGAAAACGATCCGCTGGCCTGGTCGAAGACGCCCAGGCAGAGGGTCGCATACTTCTCCGGCGACGTGTAGGTGTAGAGCTGATTGTTCAGGCGGCTGACCAGGCGCGAGGGCGAAACCCGGTGCGCGCCTCCGTTCCGCGCCATCCAGTCCCAGCTCTGAAGCTGAGTCCTCAACGAGCTTTGCAGCGTGGCCATCAACAGCGCCGCGGAGATCCCCTTGCCCGCCACGTCGCCCACCGCCAGCGCGATCTGTTTGCCGCAGACCGTTTCGTAATCGTAGTAGTCGCCGGAAACCATGCGCGCCGGCTGGCAGACCGCCATCAGGCGGAGCGTTTCGGTTTTCGGAACCGCGCGCGGATAAAGCTGGCTCTGCACCTCGCGTGCGATTTCGATCTCCGATTGCAGCCGTTCCTTTTCCTTGGCGACGGCCAGCAGTCGCTGCAAATTTTCCGTCATCGAATTGAACGAACGGCTCAACTCCGCAAGCTGATCCTTCCCGTCCACTTCGATGCGGTAGGAAAAATCGCCCTGGATCATCTTCTGCGTTCCTTCGTACAGCCGATGCACCGCGCCGGTGATGGTCCGGGTCATGGTGATTCCGATGATGACCGAGATGATTTCCACGATCAGGAAAACGATGCTGCCGATGATCAGCATAATTTCCAGCCAGCCCTGGGAAATGTCGGCGCGCCGGTTGAAGACCGCGCCTAGCACCGCCGAGACGCGCGAGCGCACCTGCATGACGGCGGCGCGCCGCACGCCCGGCTGGTTCCAGTCGGTGATGGGAATCGTCGCAAACCAGGAGATTTCGCGGTCCAGGCGGTTGACCGGCGGCGGGAGTTCTCCGCCGCTGGTTCCCACCAGCCGCTCCCGCCGGCCCGCCTCCTCGACGAAATCGATCGCCCCCAGATGGGGCGCCAGGCTGGCAAGAATTTCGCGGGTCAGCGGAGCGGTCACCAGAATGTCGCCCTGCGGCATCCGGGTATAAGAAGAAAGATAGAAGCGGTCCTCCCGCCGCAGGATCCCGCCGCCGGCGGGCCATCCCTCCGGCGGGGAGATCTGGGCCGCGCCGGGCGGATAGCGGAACGTCCGTCCGGCATCGCGCATCACCAGCTCGATTCCGGGATAGCGTTCCTGATAGAAAAGATCGATCATGCCTTGGATCACGGCGGGCCGGTCCTGAGGACGGCTGCGGACCACGCTTTGCGCCGCCGATTCGAGCGCTTCGACGCGGCGGTCCAGCTCGCTGGTGACCAGGTAGACGGCGATCTGCCGCGCCAGAAATTCCGCGCCGGTGACCGCCAGCGAGACGATCAGCAGAATCGGCACCGCGGCGATAAACAGATAAGTCACCAGCAGCCGGTTCCGCAGCCGCCACACCGCGTATCCGGCGGCGCGCCGCAGAACGCGAATCGCCAGCCAGACGGTGGCGGCGGCCAGCGCCAGCTCGATGATCACCGCCCAGCCGCTGGACGGCGCGGCCCAGGAAACCACCACTTCGGCCATCAGCAGGACCAGAAAGACGACGCCGATACGGCCGGTCCAGTCGAGGACGGCGCGGACAGCTTCTGGCGGACGGGCAGCCACCTACACCCTCGATTTGGCGATGGCGGGCGTCTCCTTTTCGCGGTCCGGCTCCAGATAATACTTGGTCAAGCCGGCCTCCAGCAATTGAAACGCGGTATCCACGTCGTCGGCCATCTGGAACAGCGTCAGATCCTCGGCAGCGATCATGCCGTGGCGCGCCAGCGCCTCGAAGTTCAAAATCTCCTTCCAAAACGGGGAGCCGTAAAGCAGCACCACCATCTTCTTCAGCAGTTTCTGGGTCTGCACCAGGGTGAGGATTTCCATCAGCTCGTCCAGCGTTCCGAAGCCGCCGGGAAACACAACCAGCGCCTTGGCCAGATAGGCAAACCAGAATTTGCGCATGAAGAAGTAATGAAATTCGAAGCACAGCTCCGGAGAGATGAACGGATTCGGCCGCTGCTCGAACGGCAGGCCGATGTTCAGGCCGATGGTCTTGCCGCCGGCGTCGTGCGCGCCGCGGTTGGCCGCCTCCATGATCCCCGGTCCGCCGCCGCTGCAAATCACGAACCGCCGCGCGGAGTTGGCCAGGCCGTTGGACCACTCCGTCACGCGCCGCGCCAGTTCGCGCGCATCGTGATAATAGCGGGCGTTGGGGCCGTCCTCGCGGGTCCGCGCCGATCCAAAAAACACCACCGTATCCTGCACTTTTTCGCGGCGGAAGTGCGACAACGGATACAAATATTCGCTTAAAATGCGCAGCGAACGCGCGTCGGGGCTGTCCAGGAACTTTTCATTCTTATAAGCCAGCAGCGGATGGCCGCCGCGATCTTCATGGTTGATGGGGTCCATTTGTTTGTTTTTCCAACTCCGCCAATCGATGCTCCAATTGTCGCATTGTCTTTAAAACTTCCGGCAGTTTGGGGAAGGCGGTTACGGCGCGCAGCCAGTCGCGCGCGGCGAACGCCGGCGACCCGCTCATCACCGCTCCCGCCTCGACGTCGCCGCCCACGCCGCTCTGCGCGTAAACCACCGCGTTCTGATGGATCGTCAGATGGCCGGATACGCCCACCTGCCCGGCGAGCAGAACGTTCTTTTCCAGGATCGTGGAGCCGGCCAGGCCGGTTTGCGCGCAGATGATGTTGTCCTCGCCAACCTCGCAGGCGTGGCCCACCTGCACCAGGCTGTCGATTTTCGCGCCGCGCCGCACGCGCGTTTCCCCGAAAGTGGCGCGGTCCACCGAGGTCAGGGTTTGAATTTCGACGTCGTCTTCGATCACCGCGATGCCGCTTTGCACAATTTTGAAGTGGCTTCCGTCGGCGCGCCGGGCGAAGCCGAATCCGTCGCCGCCGATGATGACTCCGTTTTGCAGCGTCACCCGGTCGCCGATGCGGCAGAATTCGCGAATCACGGCGTGGGCATGCGCGTAGAAATCGTCGCCGATGCGCGCGCCTTCGTAAATCACCACATGGGGATGCAGCACCGCGTTCTTTCCGATCACCACGTTTTCGCCGACCACCGCGAAGGCGCCGATCGAAGCGTTTTCGCCGATGCGCGCCGAGCCGGCCACGCTGGCCAGCGGATGAATTCCGGGGCGGGGGCGCGGAGGCTGGTAAAACATGGCCAGCGCGCGCGCAAAATCGAGATAAGGATTGGAGGAGATCAGTTGGGCCGAGGCGAGCCCTTCCATCGCCCGCGGAACCAGCACCGCGCCGGCGCGCGTCCGCTTCAACTTGTGCGCGTACTTCGGATTGGACAAGAAGGTGAGCTCATTTGAGCCGGCGGTTTCGATTCCGCCCACGCCGGAAATTTCCAGCTCGCCCGCTCCGCGCAGCTCGCATCCCAGGGCGGCCGCCAGTTCCGCCAATTTCATCCTACTAGGCTAGCCGATGTGCGAAGCAGCGGGGGCGGGAAGGCTCAGCGGCGCAGGCGCGCGCCCCATCGCCAGTCCGGGCGCGGCGCGGATCTTATTTTTCTGCGACACTAACCTAAAGTGCACACCCGCCGAATCTCTGCGTTCCTGCTGGGCGCCTGGATGGCCGGCTGTCTGCTGATGACCTTTATCACCGTGGAGAACCTTCGCACGCCGGCGCTGGTGATGACGTCGCCCGCCGCGCCGGTGGCGAGGATCCTCCAGCAGCTCGGATGGGATCAGACCAGCGCGCTGCTACGCCACGCGGCGGCCGAACAGACGCGCCTGGCCACCACGCGCTGGATGGAAGCGCAGCTCCCGCTGGCGCTGGCGCTGCTGGCGTGCCTGGCCCTGGCGACGCAAAAACGGGTGATGCCGCTGGTGCTGTGCGGGATCATGTTGCTGGTGGTGCTGTTCCAACTGCGCATCGGTCCCGAGCTGATCTACCAGGGACGGGAAACCGATTTCCCGCCGGGCAGCGCGGACGCCGGGGCCCTGGCGCGGTATTGGGCGCTCCAGCAGGTTTATTTCGGCGCGGAAGTGGTGAAGCTGTTCTGCGGCGGCATTCTGGGCAGCTATCTTTTCGTCTTTCGCGCCAGCCGGCGCTATAAAGAGACGCTTCCGCCGGCGGCCGAGCGCCGTCCTCTTACGCGATCCTAGAGGCGAACCCGGCGCTTACGCCGGTTCTCCGCGCGCGGCGGCTTCCAGGATCCGGCGGGCGCGCGTGGGATTATAAATCCCGCAGGAACAGAAGCGGGTCAGATACGTCGCAGCCTGCTCCGGCGTGCGCCGGCCTTCCTTCACCCAATCGATCATCTTCTTGGCCAGCGAATGGCTCACCATGCCGTGGCCGCACATGGTGGAAAGCATCATCACGTTGGCTTCCGGAAGCCGTTCCGTCTTTCCTTCAAAGCCCAGCGAGTAGCCCACGCTGTGGCGCGGAATCCCCGCCGCGAAACAGCACTGCTCGGCGCCTTCGATGGAGGTCGAAATGTTGATGCTCAGGCCAAGATCGGCTTGGCGAACCGCCTTGACGAAGTCCTCGGCGGCCACGCGATTGTCGAAAACCGCCGCGACCGTGCACGGAGAATCAAGGCCGTCGATCACCGCCTGAAAATCGGGCTTGGCCTCGCGCCTCCAGTGCGAAGTCGGCTTCATATTCTTGCAGGGACGGAGCGCGCCGCCGTGGACCGCGTCGCCCAGGTTCACCGGATTGAACGGCAGCGCCATTTCGAGAAACCGCCGCAGCTTGGGCAGCGCGCCCTGATCGTTTTTTCCGCGGCTGGAAATCGCGAAAACCACGTAATCGTCGCGAAAGCTTTCCGCCGGCCCGAATCGATGGAGTGTGTTCGTCATGAGCGCGCCCCCACCGGTTCCCGCGCCTGCTGCTCCGAAGTCTGGACATTCGTGACCCGGCCCAGTCCGATGTTCGTTTTGGCGCGCTCCAGCTTGTAGCCGAGCTTTTCGAGAATCGGAGCGACCACGTTTTCCTCGCCGTTCTCGTCGCACCGCGCGCCCACGCCCAGCGCCACCGGGCTGTCGATCTGCTTTTCGACCTCCCACACCAGGCGGATGATCTCCTCGGTGCGTGAAACCGGAACCTTAATTTCGAGGATCGCCGAGAGAACCTTTTCGTCGAGAATATCGGCGCGAATCTCGCCCTTGCTCTCGTCGCTCATCAGCGAGGTCACCGGATTCCTCTTCTCAAAGGCCACGCCGGCGCGCGCCAGCGCCGTGCTCATCTTTTCAATATCGCGGAAACGCACGCCGACGCCGGGGCGGCCGAACTCGATGGTGAATCCCACCTCGCCCAGCTTCACCCGCCCGCTCACGTCGTTGGTCTTGACTTCTTCGGTCCCGCGGCCGTGCACGCCGGTGGATTCATGCGGCACGCGGGGATCGGAAAACGCGCGGCGCACCAGGCGCGGCCAGCTCAGCTCGTCCGGTTCGAAGGCGCCGGTGGGACAAACGTCCGGCTCCGGATCGAAGCGGATGCGCATCATCTGAAATGTCTTGCGAACGAAGCGGACAAACGACGGGTTCAGATGCTCCTGGCTCAGGCCGTTGTAGCAGGAGTAGCATTCCACGCACTCCTCGCGGTTAATGGTCGCACGCTGGATCCGCGGGTCGATGTAGATCGCTCCCATCGGGCAGATATAGGTGCAATTGCCACAGGCCACGCATTTGTCAGGATTGATCCTCATAAACTCATCCTCCTGCCGGCATCGATTCGCCCGTAAAACGCCGCGCCCGCCACACACAGCGCCGAGGTGACCAGAAACGGCGCGTTCCAGCCGTACGCCTTCACCAGATACGCCAGCGCGGTCGGCGAAATTGCGCCTCCTATATTACCGCACATATTCATGACCGAGGAAACCGATCCGGCGCAGTCTCCGCCCACATCCAGCGGGATCGCCCAGGAAACGCCGACGGTGACCTCGATCCCGAAAAACGCGAAGCAACTGAAGATCACCGACAGTTGCGGATTGCTGGTGAGCGCCGCCGGCAGAATGGAGAAAGCGCCGATTAAAAATCCGGCGATCGCCACGCTGCGCCGCGAGAAATTGATCCGGCCCGTGCGCCG
>JAJPIT010000089.1 GCA_021324615.1 Terriglobia bacterium
AAAATATCCTTTTCGGCCTGCTCTTCCTTGGTGAGCGGGCGGTCATAGATGCTGGCGCTTGAGGCGACCACGCACTGATCGGACCGGCAGTTGTGCGAATTCGCCGAGCCCAGCTTCTCCAGCAGCGCTACCGTTTCAGGATGGGGCTGTCCGAATCGATTCGGCCCGTTGGCCAGGTCGGCCACCGTGTCCCCCGCCTTGGTCACCGCCTTGACGTTCGCGCCCTTGGAGACCAGGTACTTGACCATGTCGTTGTTGCCGAGATAAGCCGCGCCGTGCAGCGGCGTGTAGCCGCGGTTGTCGGCGGCATTTACATCATTGCCGAGCTCGACGCACATTTTTACCGCGTCCAGCGGATCCACCGGAGCGTTCACGCTCCAGTTGGCCGCCCAGCCGATTCCAGCGGCGGCGTGCAGCGGAGTATCGCCGGATTTGGTCGCCTTCTTGGGGTCCGCGCCGTGCTCGACCAGCAGTTTCATCGCGGCCGTATCGCTGGACTGGGCGGCGCGCCAGAACGGCGTCGCGCCCGCCGGATCCACCCAGGTGTAGTCGTTGGTGAAGGAGCGGAACCAGAGCTTCTCGTTGATGGCCGCGTTGACGTCGGCGCCCTTTTCAATGATCTCCTTCATCAGGTCAAGATAGTTCGTCTTTTCCTGCTCCGTGCTGGGCTGCGGGAACCACACGTGCGGCGCCCACTGCACGTCGATGACGGCATACAGCGGGGTAAGCCCGCTCACCGAGGCGAGCTTCACATCCGCGCCTTTGTCCACCAGATATTTGGCGACGTCCAGATGGCCGTTCACCAGTGCTTCCACCAGCGGAGTAAATTTATCCGCGCTCTGCTGGTTGATGTCGGCGCCCGACTCGACCAGCGCCTTCACCGCCTCCATATGGCCTTCTCTCGCCGCATAAAGCAGCGCGGTCATACCGCCGGCGTACTCCGGCCCGATGCGCCGCGGCGCGCGGAAACTGATATCGCCGGCGCGCGGCTTGGGCTTCGCAACCAGGTACACGGCGCCTTTGGCATTCATCGCCTTGGCCAGAAGCTCCAGATCGGCCTGCTGCTGCTCGTTGGCCCTCTTCAGCTTCTCGGCCGCAGCCTCCGCATCGGCCGCCTCGTCGGCTTTATCCTGCTGCTCTGCCGTCAGCTCCCGGCGCGCGCCCGCGCCTCCGCGGCCGCCCGCACCGGGGCGGTCCTCCACGATGTTCCCGTCCTGATCAAATCGCACCCGGACAACCTTGGTGACGCTGGTCGCGATTCCGGGGTCGGCTTTGTGCGCCATCAACACGCGGATCACCGCATCGCGGTTCATCGCCGCCGCAAACATCAGCGCGGTCTGGCCGTGCACCGATTCTTTGGCGTTCACATCGGCTCCGTGATCGAGCAGAATCTTCACCGCCTCCGCGCTGCCGGACGCCGCCGCCGTCATCAGCGGCGTGGTCCCGTTCGTCTTGGCCTGATTCACATCCGCTCCCGCATTGAGCAGCAGTTGAATCATCGGAGCGCTTCCGTTGGTGCAGGCCATGATCAGCGGCGTGATGCCGCCCTCGCGCGTGGTGGCCCGAACGTTGGCCCCCGCCTGAATCAGGATCTTCGCCATCTCCAGATCGTCGCGGAACGCCGCCCAGTGCAGCACCGTGGTGCCGTCGCCCTGCGAGCCGTCCACATCTGCTCTTTGCGCCAGCAGGCTCTTCACTGCCGCGCGGTCGCCGCGCATCGCCGCTTCCGACAGCCGCGAATCCCCGGCAGCGGCGGCCAGAACCGCCGCCAGAATGCCGCTGATTACCGTCTTCCCCAACATGGATCGCCTCCCCGCGTTAGATCGCGATGACTCCGTTGCTGTCGCCGAACGAGTCGATGTTCATCCCCAGCTTGTGCGCCAGGGTCAGATGAATGTTCGCCATCGGCGTGCCTTCCTTGCAGCGGATATGCTGGCCGCCCTGGATGCCGCCGCCCTTGCCCGCCAAAAACACCGGTACACGCTTGTGATTGTGAACGTTGGAGTCGCCCAGCGGGCTGCCATACATCACAATCGTGTGATCGAGCAGGTTTCCGTCGCCGTCCGGCGTATCCTTGAGCTTCTTGAGGAAGTAAGGAATCAGACTCACGTGATAGCGGTTCAGGCGCGCGAACTCCTCCACCTTGGCCGGCGATTCGCCGTGATGCGAGCAGGGATGGAACGGCGTTTTGATTCCGCTCTTCGGCCACACCCGGCCGCTGACGTCGCGCGACATCTTGAACGCCGATACGCGCGTGGTTTCGGTCATGAACGCCAGCGCCTGAAGATCGAACATCAAATTGACATGCTCTTCGTAATCGTCCGGCACCCCCAGCGGAGCCGCCGGCAGCGCCCGCGTCGCGCCGCTCGCATTGTACTTCTCGATCTTCTCGATGCGCCGCTCGATCTCGCGGACATCCTCAAGATATGCCTCCAGCCGGCTGCGGTCGCTCGGCCCGAGCGTGCGCTGCAACCGCGCCACATCATGCGACACCCAGTCGAGAATGCTGCGGTTCACCCTCTGCCGCGCCAGACGGTCCTCGGGCGTGCCGCCTTCCCCAAACAGGTTCTCAAACGCCATCCGCGGATCGAGCGTCATCGGCAACGGCTGCGTGGGCGAGGCCCAGCTGATGGTGTCCGCGTACACGCAGGCGTAGCCGTAGTCACAGGCGCCCGAGGCGTCCACCATCTCGATGCAGAGCTGGATCGACGGCAGCGGCGTGTCCTGCCCATAGCGCTGCGCATAAAGCTGGTCGAGCGAGGTGCCACACCGGTAGTCCGAACCCTCGGTCATCTTCGGATGGGCGCAGGTCAGGTATACCGCGCTCGAACGGAAATGATCCGCACCCTCCTCCGCCGCCGACCACGCCGTGGCCGGATGCAGATCCGTGTCGCTGATGATCGTCACGTACTCACGGAAATCCTTGAGCGGCTCGAGGCTGAGGCTCCAGTCGAAGTCGCGGCCTTCCTTGGCGGGCGCCCAGTAATTCTTGGCGGTGCCTTCGGCAGTGCTGCCCGCGGCTCCGTGCACCATCTCGATGCAGCACAGCCGCGTCTTGGGGGCCGCCGCCGTCTTCGAAATCGGCGTCTGGGCCGGAGCCATCGCGTCCAGGAACGGCAACGCCAGCGACACTCCCATGCCGCGCAGCATCGTGCGCCGGGAAAGGTGTTTCTTGGTAATCAACATCGGCCTGTCTCCTTCAAACGATCTCAATCCCTCTTTAGCTGCCGGAAATCCATAAACTGCGGTCAACGATTCGCCACAGGGCCGGCCGTCACGTCAACCGGCCGGGGTTCGGCCTCTTCCATTCTCCGCATCTCAAACGGGATGCTCTTCACAATGCCTAGAACAACCGAGGAAAAACGGTAATCATCCTTGGCCGCTTCCTTAACCACCTGCCGCACGAACGGCTCATCGCGGTAATCGATGATCCGTCCCAGCGCGTACGCCATCAGTTTTTCGGTGAAGTTGGTGACGTAGGAGTCCGAGTGCTTGAGAATCGCCTCGCGCAGGCTCACCGGGCCGCTCAGCTTCGTGCCATCGTACATCTGGCCCGTCGGATCGATCTTGAACCCGCTGTCATTGGTGCGCCACACCCCCACCGGATCGAAATTTTCCAGCGCAAAGCCGATCGGATCCATCATCGCATGGCACGACCGGCACGGCTCGTTGGTGCGATGCTCCTGCATGCGCTCGCGGACCGACAGCGGCTTGGCGACATGACCGGTGCGCAGCTCGGAGTTCTCCTTGAGCGGCGGAACGTTCGGCGGAGGCGGCGGAGGCGGCGTCCCGATCAGAACCTCCATCACATAAACCCCGCGCTTGACCGGCGAGGTCCGGTTGGCCACCGAGGTCAGCATCAGCACGCTGGCGTCGCCCAGAATTCCATAACGATTGGGATCGGTGAGCGCCACCCGCCGGAACCGGTTGCCCAGCACATTGGGAATGCCATAGTGCCGCGCCAGGCGTTCGTCCACGAAGGTGTAGTTGGCCGTGAGGATGTCGCGGATGTCGCGGTCCTCGCGCATCACGCTGTCAAAGAGCAGCTCCGTTTCGCGCCGCGCCGAATTCGCCAGGCTCTTGTCAAAGTTCGGGAACAAGAAAAGATCCGGATTCCACGACTTTAAATCGTTCAGGTGCAGCCACTCCACCGCAAAGTTTTCCGTCAGCGCTTCCGACTTGGGATCGGCCAGCATTCTCCGGACCTGCTTTTCAAGCATTCCCGGCTCGCGCAGCCGGTTTTCGCTGGCCACCGTGATCAGTTGATCATCCGGCGCGCTCGACCACAAAAAGTACGACAGCCGCGTCGCCAGTTCAAGATCGCTGATGCGGTAATTCGACCCGGGCGCCGCGTTGGCAGGCGCCTTTTCGAAGCGGAACACAAATTCGGGGCTGGTCAGCATGGCCTGAATCGCCGTACGGATTCCGGTGTCGAAATTCCCCGGATTCTTGCCGTCCCCGTTGCGCCCCTGCTGGTAGAAACTCAACAGCCCTTCCAGATCGTTGGGCGTCACCGGACGGCGATAGGCCTGGCGCGCCAGCGCACCCAGGATCTTCTTGGCGCAAGGAATCTCATCGGCCTCGGTGGCCGGACGGCAGGTGAAGATCTTGCGTCGGCTCGGGGTGTCGGAAACGCCAGCTACATTGGTCGGCCCGGTGATGCTCAACTCGTGCAGGTGAATCGGCGTCGTGATGCCCGGAACCGCTCCCGCGCTGACGTCCACCAGGCTCTGGTCGAACTGCATGTACTCGTCATCGATCGGCCCGTCTCCTTTGATCGGAAAAGAAGCCGAGACGCGATGCGGGCCCGCGCGAACCTTGATCGGCGGCGTCTTAATTCCGTCCTTGGCCAGCGTCATCCGGATATCAATATCAAGCAGCGCGACGCGCTCGCCATCAATGGCAACTTCGATCTTCTGTCCAGGACCCTGATTCAGCCCGAACAGCGGCCCGGTCGGCGTATAGTAAAAACCCATTTTGAAGGTGTACTCGCCGTCGGCCGGAAAATCGTGCATCACGGCGATCCCGCCGCGAGTTCCAAACGGCGTCCCCTCAATGTGGCGCGTCTGATTCAACACGCGCGGCACGGAATAGGTGGTAGTCAGCGGCAGCGCCTGAGGATCGCCCACCGCTTCGCGGCTGATCTTGCCCGCGGCGCGTACATAGCCCTCCATCAGCGCCGGCGAAATGGTCAGGGCGTCGGCCATGTTATCGAAGCCGTGCGACATGTCGTCGGCCGGCAACATGGAGGAAACATCGACCGTCACGCCTAAAAGATCGCGGACCGAGTTGGCGTATTCGGTCCGATTCAACCGGTGCAGCGGAGGCCTGCCGGGATTGGGATGCAGCAGCGCGGCTGAATCCAGCGCGTGCTGTAACGCGCTCACAAACGCCTTCTGATCCTCCGCCTTGGGCCGCGGCATGCCGGCCGGCGGCATCATTCCGGCTTGCAGATAGCGGATCACCTTCTCCGCCAGTTCGGCGGTCCGCTCCGGATGATCCACATCCAGCTTGGTCATGGTGACCCCGCCGGTCTTCAATTTATCGTTGTGGCACATCGCGCAGTGCTGGTTGAGGAACGCTCGCTGCGGCGACACCGCCGGAGCCGCACTGGTCTGCCCCTGCGCCATCGCCGCAGTGTTCATTAATAACGCGGCCAGCAGCAACGCGGCGGACGCTAGAAGTCTTCTCATTCAGCTCTCCCTGGCGACGGCCTGGTCGCCACGGCGCACCTCACGCTACAACCGTGGCAACCGCCACTACGCCTATCTCATACCGTCCGAAGTATAAGAGGACCTTAACCAGCCTGTCAAGGCCTCTGGCAATCTAATGCGCGATTTTTCTTGCATATGCCGAAATCCATACGATCCGGTTTGCCACTTTTCCCCGGCATTTTCCAGTCTGTGTAATTAAGACTTTCGCCGCGCCACGCCAGTTACTCCAGTCCTGGCGTTAGAATTTTGACGGGCCGCATTTCCGCTGAGACGATGGACGGACGCGCGGGACTAATTTAAGGATGAAACGACTCCTGCTCGCGTTAATTCTGGGCGCTGCCCTGCTCGGACAGTCCGCGAAAACGGCTCCGAAGAAGCCCGTTGCGTCGCAAGGCACGTCGGCTCAAGAAGATAAACAGATCGAGGCGGCGATTCTCGCCAAGCTCCAAAAGTCCAAAATCGGCAAAGACGGATTTAAGGTGCGCGTCCAGGGCGGCGTGGCCACCTGGGAGGGTACCACCAGCGTGCTCCAGCATAAAGGAGCCGCTACACGCATGGCGAAATCCGCCGGGGCCAAGGCCGTTGTAAACAATATTAAGGTGAGCGACGACGCCAGGCAGGACGCCTCCCAAAACCTCACCTCCGGGCGAAGACGCGCCCAGGTTAAGCGAGGCGAGCCGCGCAGTTCCCAGTAAAACCCCGCCCGCGGCCCGGCTACCGAACCTCTCGGCGCTCGTTTTGGTTCCACGCGGCTCTTCCCACGAAAAAACCCGCCCGCGGCTCGGCGCCGGGGCGGGTTTGGCTTTGACGTTTAGCGTGATCTACTGCACCTGCGGGAGATAAGCCAGGTTGCTGTAAACCGGAGTCGCGGTCGTGCTCGGCTGGCCGTTGACCAGCGGCAGGGTCCCGACCGAGAGCGGAACGTTGGCGCCCGCGCTCGCCGTCGTCGGAATCGTGAACGGAATCAGGTACGCGCCGATCAGGCCCGTGGCGTAAACCGGCGTCCCCACCGGAACCCCGGCGTTGTTGACCCCGACGATCACATACTGGTTCACCGCCTGCCCCGCGCCGGGATTATCCGTACTCGCGGCCGGCAACGTCTGCCCCAGACCGGTGACGATCAGGTAGTACATCTGGCCGCGCACTGCCGGATGGCTCGGCGTAACGTACAGCCCGTCGGAACCGATCACCGCGGCATAGGGAATATTGTTGGGTCCGGCGTAGGTGAAGATCCCAGGTTGAGAAGGCAGCACCGCAACGCCGGAAACCTGGGTTGTGACCCCATTGACAGTGACCGCGACAGTCGTTGTCCCCGAAGCAGTCGATACTTCGCACGGTGTCTGGAAGGTCGCCTGCTGGATGCCGTTTTCGTTGCTCACCGACGAGATGGGGGCGGCGATTCCGCCAATCGTGAGGCTGTTAATCGGCCCCATCGAGTAGGGCAGCGGTCCAAAAGTGGGTCCGGTGAACAGCGAGTTCGGAGTTGGCGCAATGCCATTTCCGGTAACGATCGCCAGCCCGCAGGGGACCAGGCCGGGCTGGAAGCTGGCGGCGTTCTGGAAGCTGTTCGGGGTAAGCGTCGGACCCGGCAACTGCGCCACCAGTTGCGCGGTCGCGGTGAGCCCCGCGCCGGAGGCGGTGATGATGATCTGACCGGCGGTTGGGCCGGCCGTCACCGTGGTCTGGACCTGCCCGTTCGCGTTGGTGGTCGCGCTGGTCGGGCTGAGCGTCGCGCTCCCAACGGTCACGATGAAGTTGATCGTCGCTCCGGGCACCGGATTGTTCGACTTATCCGTCAAGGTGAAGACCAGCGGATTGGCGAAGGCCTGCCCCGTGGTCGCCGTCTGTCCTCCGCCGCTGGTCAGCGCCAGCGACGTCGCGACAGCCTGGCTGGTAAGAGTGAACTTCACCGAAGAGCCGTTGGCCAGAGACGCGGTCACAATAACCGTGCCAGCGGTCTGCCCGAAAGTCACCGTGTCGCTCGCCTGGCCGTTGGGGCCGGTGTTCACCGTTGCATTCTGCACGGTGGCCGAGCCTTGCGTCACCTTCCAGCTCACCTGCTGCGCCGGAAGCGGATTCCCGCAGGCGTCGATCACCTGGACCACCAGCGGATTCTTCAGCGCCGCGCCGGCGTTTCCGGTCTGGTTATTCCCGCTGACGATGCTTAGGGAGTTGGCGCCGCCCGGGTTGACCGTGGCGGTGTAGTTATAAGAGTTGATAATGTTGCCGACCACGATGATGATGCCCTTGCTGATCGGCTGCCCGCCGGCCGGACACACCGCGGCCACCACGTTGCAGCTCGCCACGCCGAGGCTGTTGGAGTCGCTCGATCCCTGGCACTTGACCACCGGCTGTGTTCCCGTTGAAGTATAGTTGCCCGTGGTTGGCGTGTTGTCGGGATCGTAAATTTGGATGCCCACGCCTGGAATCGGGCACCCGGCGCCGCCGTTCGGGCACTCATCGCCATTCCAGATCACCTGCGCCTGAATTCCGCCCGTCAAGGGAGTTCCCGCGGTCACGTTCACCGAACAGCAGGTGGCAGGCGTGATGAGCTGGACAGTCGGCGGAGCTTCCAGTCCTGAGAGAAGGTAGTAAACCGTTTCCGTAAAGGTCACCGATCCCACAGGAGATGTCGCCGTGACCGTGGCCTGCTGGAAGCCTGGAGCAATCGCCGGGGCGATCACGCCGATGCTCGCCTGCCCGTTCTGGTCGGTAGTCTGCGTCGTCGCGGTCAAAATCAGAGGTGCTCCGCTCACCGAAAAGTTCACCGTCTGGTTGGGCAGGGGTTTGCCGTTGGCGTCGTTCACCTGCACGGTCAGCGGGAGCGTGGGAACGTTCCCGAAGCCGGAAGGAATCAACTGGCCGTCGCCGGAGATAATGATCATTTGGCTGTTGGTTGTGCCGCCGCCGTTGCCCCCGTTGCCGCCGTTTCCGCCGTTGTTGCTACTGGCCGGTACGGTGATGGTGAAGGTAGTGGACGCGCCGCCCACCGTGAGCGTCACGGTGCAGACCCCGGATGGGCAGTTTGCGCCGGCCTGGGGCACGCTTACCGTGGTTCGTACGAAGCCCTGCGCGTTGGTCGTGGCATTCGGCGTGTTAATCACCAATCCCGTTGAAGTGTCGGTGGAAAACGTCGCGCTTTGCCCGAAAACCGGCAGCCCCTGGGCCGTCAAAACCTGCGCGATCAGCGGCAAGGAGGTCATCCCGTTGGCCGTGATCGTCTGATTGTTGTTGAACTGGATAAACTGCGCGGCCCCCGTGGTGGCGGGCTGGTAGGTGGTTTCCATCACCCCGCCGTTGAAGGTGGAAAGGGTGTTGGAGGTGAGGGTGTTGCTGGTCAGATCGACGCGGTAGAGGTCCGGCTGCGAGCCGTTGGCGACCAGCAGGAACAGCCAGTTGGCCGAAGGAACTTCATTCGAGATCGCAGCGGTGACGATCTCATTGCGCACCACCGTATCCAGAATTCCCGATTTCGAGGTGACCAGGCTCGGCGCGGCGACCGTCGCAGCCAGAGGATTCGTGGACACGTCGTACAGCGCGCCGAGATTGGCCGAGTAGGCAAAAATCCGCGAGCTGGAGGCGACCAGAATATCGGTAAGCTGCGGCGCGTTCTGGGGATTCCAGTAAAGCACCGAGCCGCTGCTTAAATTGATTTGGGCCAGCGCGCCCCCGCCCGTCGAGGTGTTTAGGTTCACCGTGTAGGCGGTGGTTCCATCGGGCGTGTAGCGCAGCGGGCCGGGCTGGAAGTTCAGGCAGATGGTGGTGCCGTTGGTGCAGCCGCTCGCGGCGGTGAAAGTGTTGGGATCGATCTGATAAATGCCGAACTCCACCGTTTCGTACAGTTGGCCGGTGGGCGAGATCGAAAGGGACGTTCCCGTTCCCCGCAAAGTAATCGTGCTTACCACCGCAAGATTGGTCAGGCTGACCTTGGCGATCACGCTGCCGCCGCTGGCGGTTGTCAGAAGAAAGGCATACTGGGAGTCCGCGGTAACCGCAATCCAGCAAGTGATGCACACTGTCGGCCCCGGCGTATTGGGCGCAAACGTCGCCTGCCCGTTAATCGGCAGCGCCTTGACCACCGTGTCCGCACTTGGACCGGATGTCGGGATGAAATAAAGCTGGTCCGCCGAGACAATTAGGTATTTCCCGTCCGGTGTGATCGCCGCGGCGGTCGGTGCTCCGCAGCTTGCCGGCGAGCCCGCGGGGCAGCCCGCCCCCAGCCCGTTGATCACATGGAAGGAGCTGGCGTCGAAGTTGCTATCGGCGGATTCGATCGAAGTCGGCCCTGCCGTGCCGATCAAATAGAACTTCGTCCCATCAGGCGTGGGCAGGATGGCGGCGATGCCTGACGGGCCCTGGATATTGTAAGTCGGCGTAGCCAGATTGCCGCTATCGATGTACCCCGTCACCTGCGTAAAAGTGCTCGGCGGCGTGGAAAACTGGAACAGGTACTCTTGCCCGTTCCCTTGCCCGAAGGCGATGAGGCTGGCGGCGGCACACAGAAGCGTCGTCAGGAAATACGGTCGATTCGACATGAAGAGAAACCTCTCGGAGGACGAGAACAGACGCGGGCAGATAAGAATTGTACCACGATTTGCAACGATTCAGTACCAAAAAAAGAAGGGGAGGAGCTCATGCTCCTCCCCTTGCGTCTCACTACTCTACTTCGGACTTAGTGGACCAGATTTTCCGAAGTCTGGGCCGTGCGTACAAGACCGCCCTTGTCAAGCTCGAGAGCGAGGTAGCCCTCGGAGACTCCAGGCGACAGCGGACCGCCGCCGAGCGGGCTGATGAACGCGAAGCCGTGGCAGTACTGGAAGCCAGCCTGGGCAATAATATAGCCCTCAAACTGGCCTGTTCCGGCTCGGCCATCGAGTCCGTTGGGACCCGTCGTACCAATGGAGCCGGCGCCGCTGCTGAGCACATAGGTCAGCACCTGCCCGGCGGGAACCACACCACTGGTTTGCGAAGCGGGCGCAACTTGACCGCCGAGGCCCGTGCCGAAGTAGAAGAACGTTACCGTTCCCTGTTGCGGCGTGGCCCCGAAGCCGAAGTTGGCTCCCGGATCGAGCGAAGTGTTGGCGATTGCGATACCCGTGTCAAAGCCGCTGTTGGAGACCGTGAACGGGAACAGCAGGTCGCAGGCGCACTTCACGATTTCAAACAGATTCAGCGGAGTCGCACCCGGGATAAACCGCGGCACCGGCAGCGAGTTCGAGGGCTGGCGCGCGGCTGCGGAGGTGTAGAACGGAGCGAAACCACCGGCTACCTGAGTCGCGGTTCCGGGAACCGGCAGGCCGACCGGAGGATTGGAGCTCAGGTTAGAGGCATAGGCGACAACAACCGGAACCTGGGCCGTCTCGACCGAGTTCGGATCGGTGAACAGGATCTCGTACACGGCCAATCCGCCAGAAACCGCCACGAGGTTGTTCGTGCCAACCGAACCTGCGCCAGCGGTGTATCCGAGGCTTGTGACAGCGCCCGCTACCGTGGCGCCCGAAGGAGCTGAGAAGGCTCCGCTTCCGTCGGCGGCCGTGGGAGTCAGAACCATGACGCCCGTCGTCGCCGTGCCATTCGTCAGCAGAACGACCGGATTCACGAAGATCGAGGCACCCTGCGGGATATTCGTGAAAGACAGCGCCAGGCGCGTACCCTGCGTGGCCTGGCCAGCGCTTGAAATGCCCGTCCCGTTCTGGTCATAGAGCGAATAACCATTGCTCGCTACTGTCACGGTCGAAACGCCGCTCGGGGGATTCGTGTTCAGAACCGGCTGCCCGGAACCAAAGCCTTGCCCCGCAGCGGATCCAACCCACTCGAATCCGCTTTCCGTGTTGTAGTTGACGCCCGGCACGTTTTGCGCAACATCGGACGGATAGTTGATGGTGCCGCTGTATGTCACGCCAGAGCTCGTGTAAGTACCGTTTCCTACCGCGTTATTGCCCGGGGTTGACGTTCCCGTGGTCATAAACGCAATGTTCTTCGTTTTCCAGGCGTTTTGGAAGCCTTCCACGAAGGTCACCGTGGGTTGCGTCGTGTATCCGCCGCCGCCCGGAACATCGGATCCGGTCGCGGACGATCCACTGAACAGCTTCGGATTCTCCGAATTGCACTGCAAGAATGCGAGGTTGTTATACTTCGTGTCGCCCTTGCCGTCGCTGGTGACCGTCAGGCCGTTGAGGATCGTCGCCACGGTCTGCTGCGCGGTGAAGTTGGTGACCGTGACCAACTGGCTGCCCGTGAAAGCGACGCTCATCGTCACCGTCTGCTGCACGAACGAGGACGCAACACCTAGAATTTCCGCGTCGGCGCGGACGTTAGTGATGCGCAAAAAACGAGTGGTCAACGTGCCCGGAGGGTCGAACGGAACGCCCTGGAACACGATGCTGCTGCTGATACCCGTCGACTGCGCGGCAGCCGTACGGCCCTGAAAGATGTTGGGATGGCCGCAACCGTAGCTGTTAGCCCCCGGGTCACCGGAACGCGTGCCATTAGTGGGAGCGTATACAGCGTTGCCGGGCCATGTCCCGGCGGCCCCGTCGCAGTTCACAGTACCGCCGCCGAACTGGCCCATCACATTCGGCGTCCCATCGTAAGTGTCGGCAGGATTGCCGTCACTCACAATCTGGCACACGCCGGGCCCCGAATTTCCATTGTCATTCGCGCCCGAATTGCCGCAATTCAGGATCTTCCTGGTCGGATTGGTCGGAGTGTTCGGCTCGTCGATGATCAGCAACGCCTCATCGAACGCCCCGCTTGCGGTCGTCAGCTTGCTGGTGACGTTGGTACTGAGGAACACCTGAATGTTAACCGGCGGAACCACCTGACCCGCCGCTGTCGGCGTCCCGCCGGTGCAGATCAGCGTGTAATCGCCAACCAGATCGGCATACGCCTGCGCCCTGATCAGGGTCGGAACGGTGGAGGCCGTACAAGTTACCACGCCCCCTTGAGCATTAGCCGGTACGGTGAGCCCCACAATCAAGGCCACCATGGCTAACGCATAAAGCCATTTGCGAAAATCTGCCATTTCCTTCTCCTTGTGAATTCTTGGAATTGAATTGATGGAAGTTCTCTT
>JAJPIT010000023.1 GCA_021324615.1 Terriglobia bacterium
CAGCGTGCCGTCGATATCGAACAGCACCAGTCCGGGAGCGGGCGCTTGCATGTCATTTTCAATATACCTGCTAGAATGGGCATCGAATGCAGGTTTTGAAGGCCGGTGAACACAAGCTGCTGCTTCTGGAGCTGGATACCGAGTTCATCGAAAACATCGCGCGGCAGGCCGGATTCGAATATCGCCTGGAAGATCAAAGCCGGCGCGTGCTGCTCGATCTGAACGCGCAGGGCCGGCAGGCGCCCCTGCTGCTGTTCGACGCGGCCGACCCCGCCAATCTCGGCTGGTTTTCCCGCTGCCAGTTCTACGTTGACGGAACCAGCGGCGCGGTGCTGCAAACCCCCATCCAGCTCGCCAACCAGCGCGATCGTTCCGGACGCGCTCTGCCGCATGCCGTCCGCCTTCAGATCAATAAGGAACTGCCGGCCAGCTTCCGCCTGCCGAATCGCGCCCCGGTGACCGAGCAGATGGTGTACGCCGTGCTCTACAACTTCCTGAACGCGCTGCTGAACACCGGCGTTGGCGTATGCGGCGGAGACGTGGTCAAACCGCTGGCCGGCCGCACCGAGCCCCCCGGCAACCGCAACTGAGCCGATCCGGCGCCCGCAAGGCGGAGCCGCAGAACCGTTACCGCCAATCGTCGATGGCGAAAACTTCCGGACGGTTGTAGCCGGCTCCGTCCGGCCGCTGCATCGCCACGCCCTGGAACGCCGTCCGGTAACCGGCCCGGAGCATCGCGCGGTACGCCTGATGGCGGGCGAGATTGACTCCGGCGTCAACTCGTTGCATCCCGCGCCGCGCCGCGAACGTCTCGCAGGCGGCGAGCAGGCGCTCGAAATTTTTCTCCGCCTTCGCGCCCGGCCGGACCGCCGCGAATTTCACATAGCAGGACCCGCCGCCCGCCTCCGTGCCCGCGCCGCAGTGGCAGACCGCGAAGCCGTCTCCGTCGAGCAGCACCGTGTCGCCGAGCGATTGCGCCCGGACCGCGGCAATCTCCACCGACAGGTCGAGGCCGTCGAGAATGGCTCCCGCGATTTCGCGGCAGACGGCGAGCGCGGCGTCGCCGCCGTTCCGGTCGAGCGAGGAAAATGTCGTGAACGCGGCGGAGCGATCCGCGGCCGGCTTCGCCATCACCGCCGTGAGAAAGCGCGGCCAGAACCCGAATTTCTGATACAGCGCGACGTGTTTGGGGCTGTGCGGAAACGTAAACAGGCCGGAATGTTTTATGCCCCAGGAGTCGAACCGCTCGATAGTGGGCGCCAGAAGTTTTTTCGCAATCCCTCGCTCCCACAGTTCCGGCCGCACCGTCAGCGGGCCGAAAAAGGCGAAGCTGCCCCAGCGCACCAGGAAATTCGTCCCGGCGAGCGCGCCGTCCAGCTCAGCGGCCAATGCGTTTTCAGGAGCCGTTCGATAGCGCGTGGCGGCGTAGTCGCGGTCCGGCCACAGCGACGCCGGATCGGGCAGGCCCAGGAAGGTTCCGAAGGCGAGGCGGATAATCCGCGCGGCTTCATCCAGCTCGCGGGCCTCCAGCGGGCGAATCAATACACCCGCCGCCGCCGTGCTCATGGGCCGACTATAGCACGCCGGCTGATTCCCCGGCGCGCGTATGATAAATTAACCCGCTTGGGGGATCACACGTGAAAACCGCTCTGTTCATCCTCGCCATGTGCGCCGCCTTCGCGCAGCCGGAAATTCCCTTCGACTCCGCGCCCAACTACTTCAAGCTGCCCGCCGATCTGTATTTTGGCGAGGCGTCCGGCGTCGCCGTCAACTCGAAAGGACATATTTTCGTCTTTTCGCGCGGCAACTCCACCGGCCCGGCCTACGCCGCCGCCGCCGCGCAGCTTCTCGAATTCTCGCCCGACGGCAAATACCTGCGCGAGATCGGCCACAACCTGTACGCCTGGTCGTTCGCCCACGCGGTCCGCGTCGACAGCGAGGACAATATCTGGGCCGTCGATAAAGGCTCCGACACGATCATCAAGTTCAATCCGGAGGGCCGCGTGGCGATGGTGTTCGGGCGCAAAAAAGAGGCCTCCGACGAAGGCTCCGGCCCGTGGACGCGCGTCAATCCGCCGCGCCCCGCGGTGGACGGCCAGTTCCGCCAGCCGACCGACGTCACCTGGGACACCCACGGAAACATTTTTATCAGCGACGGCTACATCAATTCGCGGGTCGCCAAGTTCGACCGCAACGGCCGCTGGGTGAAGCAGTGGGGCTCCTTCGGCAAGGAGCCGGGGCAGTTCAACACGCCGCATTCCATCGCCGCCGACGCCAAGGGAAATATCTACGTCGCCGACCGCGGCAACAGCCGCATTCAGGTGTTCGATCCGGATGGAAATTTTGAGCGCGAGATTAAGATCAGCGTGCCGGCGCCAGCCGACGCAATGCCCTGGATGGGCCCCAAGCCGCCGCCCACCGCGGTGGGAACCATGGGGCCGGGCGCGCCCTGGGCGATCTGCATCAGCCCCGGCCCGACGCAGTATTTATATAGCGCGGACGCCTATCCGGGGCGGATCTACAAACTCACGCTGGACGGCAAACTGTTGGGCATGCTGGGTTCCTCGGGCCGGCAGTTGAAGGAGTTCGGCTGGATTCACGAGATGGCCTGCCCGGCGGAGAATACGCTCTATGTCGCCGAAATTTTGAATTGGCGCGTCCAGAAGCTGACCCTGCATCCGAAGGCGGCGGCGGGATCCGGCGGCAACCGTTAGCGCGGTTTTCCCTCCGCACCGCTGCGTTCACGGCAAACCCAGGATCGAGTCCGCCGGTGTGTGCTCCTGCGAGCTGCTCCCGCCAGTTCCGCCAGGCAAGCAGCGCCGCGGTGCGCGCCTGTCTTCCGGCCCGCCGTTCGATGCGCCGCAGCCTCCGCGCCTCCCTGCGCCCAATCAGCCGCTTGAGGCAATCTGCGATGATGGAAGGAAACGTGCGGCCGGGTCTGGCGAACGAGATCATCTTTCTAACCTCTCCGCATCTCATGCCGCCCGCCCCACGGCGCCCGCGGCGCCGGCCGCTTTGATTTCAGATGGAGGCTGGGGATGGATCCAAGAGAACTTCGCGGTGTGACCCTGCTGGCCCTCGCGGCTATGGCGCTGGCTGGCTGCGGCTCATCCCCCAAACCCATCGTCGTCGGATCGAAAAATTTCACCGAGCAGGTGGTGCTCGGCGAAATCATCGCGCAGCACCTGGAACATCGCCTGGGGCGGCCGGTGCGGCGCCAGCTCAACCTGGGCGGCACCCTCCTCACCTATCAGGCTCTCTTAAACGGCGAGATCAGCCTCTATCCGGAGTACACCGGCACGATCGAAGCCGAAATTTTGAAGGAAACGCCGTCCCCGGATCCTTCGCAGGTTTTCGAGCGCTCGCGCCTGGAGATGGCCCGGCGGGAACAGCTCGATCTGTTGCCCGCGCTCGGCTTCGACAACTCGTTTGCCATAGTGATCCGCGGCGAGGACGCGCGCCGGGATAAGATCACGACCCTCAGCGAAGCCGCGAGCGTGAAGCACGGCTGGAAGCTGGGCATGGGCTACGAGTTCGCCTCGCGCATCGACGGGATGCCCGCCCTCAATAAGTATCATCTGCCGATGTCCGCGCCGCCGCGCAGCATGGATCTGGGCCTGGTATACAAGGCGCTTTCCGATGGCCAGGTCACCATGATCGCGGCCAACACGACCGACGGCCAGCTCGCGCGCCATGACTGGACCGTGCTCGCCGACGATCAGCACGCGTTCGGATCCCATCAGGCCTGTATCCTGGCGCGGCAGGACGTGGAAGCAGCCGAGCCGCGCCTTAAGCCCGCCCTGCTTGAACTCTCCGGAAAGATCGACAGCGGGACCATGCGCCAGCTCAACGCCGCCGTCGACGTCGATCATCGCCCGGCGGCGCAGGTCGCCGCGGAGTTTTTGGCGCGCTCCGGCCTGAGGTGAATACCCCGCGCCGCCTTTGCGGTTACAATCCCGCGACAAAAAAGAATCCGAAAAAAATTTGAAGTTGGAACAAACGCACGACGGTCTGCGTTCGTCTATATAAGCAAAGCAGCTAGCCTCCGTGCGGACCCTTTCCCCAACAACAAACCCCCGCACGGAGGCCACTGTTTTCTTGCCTAAAGTCTACTCTTAATTCCGGAAACGGTCAATATGGACAGTGCGGCGTCCGTCTCCGCACATTCAGGCGCGCACCGCTTCTTCCTTTCGATTTGCAAGCTCGCTGTAAACCTGCTGAACAGCGTTAACGCCGGCGCCGGGCTTCACCGGAAAACCTCGGGCTTGCAAGATCAGTTCGAGTTCGGCGACGATCGCGAACAGATCCGGAAAATCGAAATAGCCCAAATGGGCAATGCGAAATATGCGGCCCTTCAGGGCTCCCGGACCGTTGGCGATCACCGCACCGAAACGGTTTCGAAACTCCCGGACAATCACCCCGGAATCCATTCCCTCGGGCGCCTTCACCGCGGTCACCGCCGCGCAGGGATTTTCGGCCGCGAAAAGTTCCAGACCCAGCGCGGCGCAGGCGGCGCGCATGGCGCGCGCAAGCTGCTGGGCATTGTCCACAAGCTGCGCCATCCCCAGCGTCTTGATATATTTGAGCGCTTCGGCGAACGCCAACAGCAGCGCAATCGCCGGCGTCCAGCTCGACTCGCCCTTCTCCGCCATCCGGCGCTCTCTGTTGAGATTGAAATAGTAGCGCGGCAGCGCAGCGGTCTCCATCGCCTTCCAGGCCTTCTCGCTGATGGAGAGAAACGCGATGCCCGGCGGCACCATGAACGACTTTTGCGATCCGCCGATCACGATGTCCAGACCCCAGTCGTCGATGGAAAGCGGCATCGTTCCCAATCCGGTGATCGCGTCCACGATGAAGAGCGCGCTCGTCTTTTTCACCGCCAGTCCCATGGACCGCACGTCGTGCGCCACCCCGGTCGAGCTTTCCACGGCCTGCACCAACACGCCTTTGGCGCCGGGATAGGCCGCAAGCGCCTTTTCCACCGCCTCCGGCGCGACCGCTTTGCCGTAGGGCGCCTCCACCATGGCGACATTCAATCCGTAGGCCCGCGCGATTTCCTGCCAACGCTCGCCGAACCGCCCCGCGGAACAGACGATCACGCGGTCGCCCGGCGAAAAACAGTTCGTCACCGAGGCTTCCATCGCTCCGGTGCCCGAACACACCAGCACCAGCACGTCCTGGCGGGTGCCCATCACCTCTTTGAGATCGCTCAGCAGCGCTCGGTAAATCCGGCGGAAATCCTCGGTGCGGTGGTGCACGTCCGCGCCGAGCATCGCATACAAAGCCTTGGGATAGAGCGGAGTGGGTCCCGGCGTAAGCAGGCGTTGTTTGCAAATCATGGGCGCTTTCCTTCAAGGTAGACTATTTTCAAATGGCCCTCATCGACCGGGTGCAAAGCGATATGACCGCGGCAATCAAGAGCGGCGATCAGGCGCGGCTGGACGCGCTGCGCATGATCAAGGCCGCGCTCATGAAACATAAAGTGGATACGATGAAACCGCTGGATGAGGCGGCCGAGTTGCAAATCCTCAACACCATCATCAAACAGCGTCGCGAAGCCGCGGAGATGTTTCGCCGGGGGAACCGGCCGGAGCTGGCGGAAAAGGAAGAGAACGAGCTGAGGATCGTCGAATCCTATATGCCGGCCGCCCCATCGGAGGAGGAAATCGAGGCGGCAGTCGCCTCGGCGATTTCGGAAACCGGCGTCACCAGCCTGAAACAGATGGGCGTGGTGATGAAGGCCGCGCAAGCCAGGCTCGCCGGGAAAAGAGTGGATGGAAAAGCGCTGAGCGACCGCGTGCGGGCGAAGCTGAGCGGATTGGCCGGCGCCGCTGCGGACCACGCCAGTTGACTCGGCCTTCCGGCCCGGGATACCATTCCTCATCCATGGTCCCTCCCGCGGCGGCCGCCTCTGCCGAGCTTCTCCGCACCATGGCTCATGAGCTGCGGCAGCCGCTGAGCACCATTGAATCGATCGCCTACTATCTCGCGCTGGTCCTTCCCCCGGACGACGAAAAGATCCAGCATCTGGACCGCATCCAGCGCCTGGTCGAGCAGTCCAATTGGATCGTAACCAGCGCGCAGCAGCTCGCCGAGCCGGTGCGGCTTTCCCTCCAGCCGCTGCGAATCGAGCGTTTGGTGGAAGAGATCCTCGCGGAACGATCCACGCCCGGCGACGCGCCGGAGACCGAGATTCAACCCGGCCTGCCGGCGGTGAGCCTGGATCCGGCGATGGCGCGCGCGCTGCTGATCAACCTGCTGATGCTGTTCCGCTGCATCGCCAGGCCCGGTTGTCCGGCGCGGCTCGCCCTCCGCGGAGACGGCGCGGTGACGCTGGAGCTGGCTACAGACGCGGACGGCTACAAGTCGGAGGCCTCGCTCGGTCCCGGCGCGGCGCTGGGCCTGGAAAGCGCGCGGCGCATGGTCGCGGCGCAGGGCGGATCGCTCGACCTGCGGATCGATCCCGGGCAGGGAGTGCGCCTGCGCGTGACCTTTGCGGCCGCGGTGGTACCATAAAATTTTTCCATGGTCAAGGCGATTCCCGATATTCTGGCCCGAATCGTCGCCCGCAAGCGAGCCGAACTCGCCGAAGCCCGTTCGCAGCGCGCCGGACTCGAAAAGCTCGCGCGGTCGCGCCGTGATTTCCGCGATTTTCGCGCCGCACTGCGGGCCCATCCTCCCGCCATCATCGCCGAACTGAAGCAGGCCTCGCCGAGCAAGGGTTTTTTTACCGAGAACTTCGATCCCGCCCCGCTGGCCCGCGCCTATGCCGCCGGCGGAGCGGCCGCGCTCAGCGTGCTCACCGACCGCGATTTTTTCCACGGCAGCCTGGCGGATCTGAAGACCGCGCGCGCCGCCGCCCCGCTGCCGGTGCTGCGCAAGGATTTCACCATCGACGAGTTTCACGTGGTGGAGGCGGCGGCCAGCGGCGCCGACGCGATTCTGCTGATCGCCGCGGTGTTGGATGAGCATCAGATGCGCCGCTTCCGCGAGCTCGCCGCCGGATTTGGAATGGCCGCCCTCGTCGAGGTGCACGAGGAGGCCGAGCTCGACGCCGCGCTGGCCTCCGGCGCGGAGATCGTCGGCGTCAACAACCGCAATCTGCATACCTTCGAGGTGACTCTGGACACTTCGCTGCGTCTGCTGGAAAAAATTCCGGCCGGCGTGGTCAAGGTGGCCGAAAGCGGCATTGAATCGCGCCAAGATGTGCTGCGCCTGGCCGGCTACGATGCATTTCTGGTGGGCGAGCATCTGATGAGATCCCTCGATCCCTCCGCCGCGCTGCGGGCGCTCCGCTCATGATGGTGAAGATTTGCGGAATCACGCGGCGCGAAGACGCCATTGTGGCGGCGGAAGCGGGAGCGTCCGCGATTGGATTTATTTTTTATCCCAAGAGTCCTCGCTATGTGAGGCCGGAGCAGGCGCGCGAGTTGGGCCGGGAGCTCCAGCCGTGGAAAGTCGGCGTATTCGTGGACGAACCGCCGGAATCCCTGGCCCGGATTATGGCGGAGGCAGAGCTTGATGTTGCCCAGATCTACGGCGCGTTTTCTCTCACCGGGCCGATGCGCGTCTGGCGGGCGCTGCGCATTCCGGCCGGCGGCGGCGGCTTCGCGGCCGGCTCCGTGGGATGTGAGGCGATTTTTCTCGACAGCGCCGGCAACGGAGTTTCATTTGACTGGAACACGGCGCGCGCCATCGCGGAAAGGCAAAAGGTCATCGTCGCCGGCGGATTGAATCCGGAAAACGTCGCCGAGGCGATTCGCATCGCAAAGCCCTGGGGCGTCGACGCCAGCTCCGGCCTGGAAATTGCGCCCGGAATCAAGGATCACGAAAGGGTGCGGCGGTTCATTCAGGCCGCGCGGCAAGCATGGCAATGACACCTTCCCTGCCCGATTCGAGCGGGCATTTCGGCCCCTACGGCGGCCGCTTCGTTCCCGAAGTTTTGATGGCGCCGCTGGAGGAACTGGAGCGGGCCTACCGCGAAGCCCGCGCCGATCCGCGATTCCAGGCCGAGCTGGACGATCTGCTGGTCCACTACGCCGGGCGCCCCACGCCGCTCTATCACGCCCGCCACCTCAGCGAGTCGTTGGGCGGCGCCAAAATCTACCTCAAGCGCGAGGATCTGCTGCACACCGGCGCCCATAAAATCAATAACTGTCTGGGCCAGGCGCTGCTGGCGCGGCGGATGGGCAAGCGCCGCATCATCGCCGAAACCGGCGCGGGCCAGCACGGCGTCGCGACGGCCACCGTTTGCGCGCTGTTCGGCTTCGATTGCACCGTGTATATGGGCGAGGAGGATATGCGGCGGCAGCGGCTGAACGTGTTTCGCATGCGGATGCTCGGCGCCAAAGTGGTGAGCGTGGTGAACGGCAGCCGGACCCTGAAAGACGCGATCAGCGAGGCGATGCGCGATTGGGTAACCAACGTCGAGACCACCCATTATCTGCTCGGCTCCGCCTTGGGCGCACATCCGTATCCGATGATGGTGCGCGATTTTCATCGCGTCATCGGCGAGGAGACGCGCGAGGAAATTTTGAAGCGCGAAGGCCGCCTGCCCGATTCGATCTTTGCCTGCGTGGGCGGCGGATCGAACGCCATCGGGATGTTTCACGCGTTCTTGAAAGAGGACAACGTGCGGCTGATCGGCGTTGAAGCCGGAGGCCGCGGCGACCGCCTCGGCGAGCACGCGGCGCGCTTCGCCGGCGGATCGCCCGGCGTGCTGCACGGCGCACACAGCTATGTTTTGCAGGATGGCGACGGCCAGGTGGCGGCGACGCATTCGGTTTCAGCCGGGCTCGATTATGCCCTGGTCGGCCCCGAACACGCCTGGCTGCACGATCAGCGCCGCGCCGAATACACCGCGGTTGGAGATCGCGCGGCGCTGGATGCGGCCAAGCGCCTGGCGCGCACCGAAGGGATTATTCCGGCGCTGGAATCCGCGCACGCGGTGGCGGAAGCGATCCGCCGCGCGCCGTCCGAAAAAAATGCGCTGTTTGTGATCAATTTGTCGGGCCGCGGCGACAAAGATACCGATATTTACCGCGAAAATCTTCCCGAACTCGATGAGCCGAATCCCGCCGGTTTTTGAAAAACGCAAGGCGCTGATCGCCTATATCACCGCCGGCGACCCGGCGCCGGAGTGCACGCCGGAATTTGTCGCGGCGCTGGAGCGCGGCGGCGCGGATCTGATCGAGCTGGGAGTTCCGTTTTCCGATCCGATCGCGGACGGCCCGGTGATTCAACGGGGCGCCGACCGCGCGCTGAAGTCCGGGACGACCGTCGCAAAAGTGCTGCAAATTGCGCAAAAAATACGCGAAAAATCGCCGATTCCGCTGCTATTATTCACCTATTTGAACCCGGTGCTGCGCTATGGCCTGGATGCGCTCGCCAGGGATGCCAAGGCGGCCGGCATCGACGGATGTTTGCTGACCGACTTAAGCGTGGAAGAAGCATCGCCGTATGTGAAGGTGATGCGCTCGGCGGGGCTGGACACGGTATTTCTGGCCGCGCCGACGTCCACGCCGCGCCGGCTGAAACTGGTGGCGGAATATTCGACGGGATTCGTTTATCTGGTTTCGCGGACGGGAGTGACGGGCGAGCGGGCCTCGCTTTCCGAGGCCATTTCCCCGCTGGTTGCTTCCATGCGGTCGGCGACGAAGCTTCCGCTGGCGGTCGGATTCGGGATTTCGACGCCGGAGCAGGCCCGCGAGGTGGCGCGGCTGGCCGATGGCGTGGTGGTCGGCAGCGCGTTTGTGCGGCTGATTGAACAAGGCGGCGATCTCGAAGCCTTCGCGCGATCGCTGCGGCGGGGGATGGATTCATGACG
>JAJPIT010000001.1 GCA_021324615.1 Terriglobia bacterium
GCCGGACCCGCCGCCTGAAGGAGTTGCATCGATGAGAGGATCCGCCGCCATGGCCTACTCGCCCAAACCCGTCTACGAGCTGCGCCTCAAGGTCGCAAGCTCGATGAACTGGAGCCTGTCCATCTACCAGTTGCCTTCGCCGGCGACGCCGCGCCTCAAGGAGCCCGAACACGTCGGCACGCTTCAGGGCGCCGCGCTACGCCTGGTCGAGATGCGCGTGCTGAAGCGGCTGCTCCGGGAAAAGATCCAGTTGGGCGCGCTGAAGCCGGGCAAGGCGCGTAAGTGGCCGCTCGATGAGGAGACAGCCCTGCACCTGGGCCTGCTGTTCCGCGTGCTGGCCCCGATGAAGAACACGGACCGCATCCGCGAAGTGGCGGAAGGCGTGGAGGCGATGGGCAAGGAAGAAGCCAGCTACTGGATGAGCATGGCCATGCACCGGCCGAATCCGCGGCGCGTGCTGGCGGCCCTGCGCATGCTGCTGACGTCGCATTGATTGAAGAGAGGCCGCAGGATGACATACGTGGCAGTTTCGCCAGAGATCTTGCGATGGGCGATCGCCCGCTCGCGGCGACCGAATTCTGCCTTCGAGCGGAAGTTCCCCAAGCTGTCGGCGTGGCTGCGGGGCGAGGCCAAACCCACCCTGAAGCAGTTGGAAAGCTTCGCACGGAGTGCGCATGCGCCGGTCGGATATCTCTTTCTGTCCCAACCGCCGGAGGAGACCCTCCCGCTGCCGGATTTCCGCACGGTCGCAGGCAGCGAGATGGGCCGGCCCAGCGCGGATTTGCTGGAGACCATCTACACCTGCCAATTGCGGCAGGACTGGTATCGCGATTTTGCCCGGGCAAACGGTGAGGCGCCCCTGGACTTCGTCGGATCTGCCAAGTTGTCGGCCAGCGTACCGGAGATCGCCGCGCGCATCCGGCGCAGGTTGGGCTTCAATCTGGAGGAGCAGCGGCAGGCGCCGACCTGGACCGAGGCGCTGCGTCGGTTCCTGGAGCAGGCGGACGAAGCGGGCGTTCTGGTGATGGTGAGCGGCATCGTGGGCAGCAATACCCGCCGGGTCTTGGACCCTCAGGAGTTCCGGGGCTTTACTCTCGCCGATCCCATTGCGCCGCTCATTTTCGTAAACGGGGCGGACACCAAGGCGGCGCAGATGTTCACCTTGGCGCACGAGCTCGCCCATGTGTGGCTGGGCAGATCGGCGCTTTCTGACGCCGAAGCGAAATCGGAACCCGCCCACGAGGTGGAGCGCTGGTGTAATCAGGTGGCCGCCGAACTGCTGGTCCCCCTGGAGGTCTTCCAGTCTGAGTTCCGATCCGGCGCGGCACGGGGTGACGAGGCGCAGCGGTTGGCGCGGGTCTTCAAAGTCAGCACTTTGGTCATTCTGAGGCGCATGTTCGACGTGCGGGCTCTGACGCGAAGCCAGTTCCAGGAGGCCTATGAGGCCGAGATGCAGCGGCTCCAGCCGCTCGTGGAGGCCTCGCAGGGCGGCGACTTCTATGCCACGCTGGGCGTTCGCGCTGGCAGGCGTTTTGTCCGGGCGGTGGTGGCCAGCACCCTCGAAGGTCATACGCTCTTCCGCGACGCCTATCGACTGCTGGGCGTCAAGAAAGAATCGACGTTTCGGAAAGCCGCCGGGAAACTCGGGTACGAAATCTGATGGCCTACCTGTTGGACGCCAATGTTTTCATTGAAGCCAAGAATCGCCATTACGGATTCGATTTCTGTCCTGCCTTCTGGGATTGGTTGAAAGCAGGCCACGCTGCCGGCAAGATCTTCAGCATTGAGAAAGTAGGCGACGAGCTGCAATCCGGAAGTGACGAACTGAGCCATTGGGCAAGCCGGCTTGGCGATAGGTTCTTCCTGCCGCCGGATCCATCCACCTTGGGCAGCCTCGCCACGGTAGCGGAATGGGTCCGCAGCCAGGCATACCAGCCGGCGGCGATCTCCGCGTTTCTGGAGGACGCCGATTATTATTTGGTGGCTCAGGCCCACGCACGGAAAGACATTCTGGTAACCCACGAAGTGCCAAGCGACGGTGTAAAGCGCCGTGAAGATCCCGAACGTGGCCATTGGGCTGGGATCCGCCACATGAACCCCTTTGAGATGTTGCGTCGTGAACGCGCCAGATTCATCCTCGGAGCAAGAGAAAAGTGAATACAGGGAGCAGAACCCCATGGCCGACCGCCGGTTGATTGAGGAGTGGCTGCCGATTGCGGAGATCGGCATCGAGAGTCTGCGCGAGCGGACGCCGATGACTCCGTTCCCGGCGCCGAACCGGCTCCACGTCTGGTTTGCGCGGCGTCCGCTGGTGGCCAGCCGGGCGGCGATTTTGGGGAGCCTGCTGCCGGCCGACGCCGACCGCGAGAAGTTTCTCTGGACGCTGGGGATTCACGGGGATCCTTCTGAAGCAAAGAAAGCGCTCGCCCGTGCAGCAGCCACCGGAGTCCGGGTTGACAACCCGTATGGGTATGACCGTGCTTTCGGCTACACGCCGACGGTGGATGACCTGTCCTTGCTTCCGGCGACAAGCGTTCTCGACCCCACAGCCGGCGGCGGGAGTGTTCCGTTTGAAGCTGCACGTCTCGGCAGAACCACAATCGCGAACGACTTGAACCCCGTTGCATCCCTGCTGCTGAAGGCTACTATCGAACACCCGCTCCGCTTCGGCCCCGCCTTGGAGCGCAGGTTCTCACAGTTGGCAGCCAACTTTCGATTGCGAATCCAAGACCCTCTAGCCCAACTGTTTCCCCATAGCCCGGATTGCGAGGACGCGACATACCTGTGGGCGCGTACGGTCACCTGCCCGTACTGCGGCGGGCTGGTGCCGCTGTCGCCCAACTGGCGGCTGGATGGCGAGGGCGCGGGCGTGCGGCTGGTCCCCGAAGGCCGGCGCATCCGCTTCGAGATCGTGCACAAGGCGAGCGAACACTCTCCCGGCACGGTCAAGGACGGCACCGGCAAGTGCCCGTTTCCCGATTGCGGGCGCGAGATCGACGGAGACGACATCAAGCGCCAGGCGCAGGCCGGACGCATGGGCCAC
>JAJPIT010000094.1 GCA_021324615.1 Terriglobia bacterium
GAGTACCGCACCGAAGTCGAGAGCGGAATGGTGGTGCTCGACGTGGTGCATCGCATTCAGGCGACGCAAGCGAACGATCTGGCGGTGCGCTGGAATTGCAAGGCGGGAAAATGCGGATCGTGCAGCGCGGAGATCAACGGCCGGCCCCGGCTGATGTGCATGACCCGGCTGAGCCAGTTGAACCTCGCCGAGCCGGTGACCGTGGAGCCGATGCACACCTTCCCGCGCATCAAGGATCTGGTGACCGATGTTTCCTGGAACTACCGGGTGAAGGAACGCATCCCGAAGTTCGCGCCGCGCAAGCCCGACGCCGCCGATGGCACCTGGCGCATGCAGCAGGCCGACGCCGACCGCGTGCAGGAGTTCCGCAAGTGCATCGAATGCTTCTTGTGCCAGGACGTGTGTCATGTGCTGCGCGAGCATCACCTGCACGACCGGTTCATCGGGCCGCGTTTCCTGGTGTACGCGGCAGCCCTGGAGATGAATCCGCTGGACACCCAGGACCGTTTGGGCGATCTGCGGGAGAACTGCGGCATCGGCTACTGCAATATCACCAAGTGCTGCACCAAAGTGTGCCCGGAAGAGATCAAGATCACCGACAACGCGATTATCCCCCTCAAGGAGCGCGTGGTGGATGAGTATTACGATCCGCTGCGGCGTCTGTTCAAAGTCTTCCGCTAGCGGCGCCGGACTGGCCGCGCGCGGCGGGCCGCGGATTCCGCAAGCGGCTTCCGGGCCGCGCCTGGCCGGATCGTGCCAAACTGAAAAATAGCTTGCCTCAAGAAGTCCTTGGAATCGATCTGGGCACCACCAACTGCGCGCTGGCCTATTCGCGCGGCGGATCGGTGGAGGTTTTCCGCATCCCGCAACTGGTCAACCCCGGCGAGGAGCGCGAGGAGCCCCTGCTGCCTTCGTTCCTGTTTCTTGAAGATCCGCCCATCGTCGGCGTGCTCGCGCAGAAAAAGGGGCTGGACAACGCCGGTCGCCTGGTTTCCTCCGCCAAGTCGTGGCTGAGCCACGCCGGCGTCGACCGCACCGCCGCGATTCTTCCGCCGAACGCGCCGGAAGGCGTGCCAAAAGTGTCGCCGGTCGAAGCGTCACGGCGGTATTTACAGCATCTGCGCGAGGCCTGGAACCGGAAACACGGGGACTTCGAAGAGCGCCAGGTGCTGGTGACGGTTCCGGCGTCGTTCGACGCGGTGGCGCGGGATCTGACGCTCAAAGCCGCCGAAGAAGCGGGATATCGCAACGTGATTCTGCTGGAGGAGCCGCAGGCCGCCTTTTACGCCTGGATCGAGCGTCATCCCGACTGGCGCGAAAGAGTTCACGTCGGCGATCTCATCCTGGTGATCGATATCGGCGGCGGGACCACCGATTTCACCCTGATCGCGGTGCGCGAGCGCGAGGGCGAGCTGGTGCTGGAGCGCATCGCGGTGGGCGATCACATCCTGCTCGGCGGAGACAATATCGACGCCGCACTGGCGCATCAGGTGGCCGCGCGGATCCCCCAGAAGCTCGACCCGATGCAGTTCCACGCGCTGTGGCAGCAGTGCCGGGCGGCCAAGGAAAAACTGCTCGCCGCCGGCGAGACGGCCGCCGACGCCGGCGTGACGATTCTCGGCCGCGGCACCGGAGTGGTCGGCGGAACCATCAAGACGAAGATCAAGCGATCCGACATTGAACAGATTCTGCTCGACGGATTTTTGCCGGCGGTGTCCATGGACGAGGTTCCCCAGCGGCGCCGCGCGGCCCTGGCCGAGCTGGGCCTGCCGTACGCCGCCGACGCCGCGATCACCCGTCATCTGGGCGCCTTTCTGAAGCGGCAGGGCGCGGCGCCGACCCATGTTCTGTTCAACGGCGGCGTGCTGCGCGCCGATCTCATCCGGCGGCGGATCCTGGAAGTGCTCAACGGATGGCTGCCGCGGCCGGTGGCGCCGCTGGTGGGCGAGGATCTGATGCACGCCGTGGCGCGGGGAGCCGCCTACTACGGCCTGGCGCGCGCGGGCAAGGGCGTGCGCATCCGCGGCGGCGTGCCGCGCTCCTATTACGTCGGCATCGAATCCGCGATGCCGGCGGTCCCCGGCATTCCCGCTCCGCTGAAGGCGCTGACCGTGGCGCCGTTCGGCATGGAGGAAGGCACCGGCCACAAATTCCCGAATCGCGTCTTCGCCCTGACCGTCGGCGAGCCGGCGCAGTTCCGCTTCTTCCAGTCGTCGGCGCGCAAGGACGATCCGCCGGGATCGCTGATCGAAGAGATCGGCGGCGATTTCGAGGAGCTGGCGCCGATTGAAGTTTTCCTGCCGGGAAACTCCGGCGAATCCGTGCCGGTGACGCTCGAAGCGCTGGTGACCGAGACCGGCGTGATGGAGCTGTGGTGCGTGGCGCGCGACGGGCGCCGCTGGAAGCTCGAATTCAACGTCCGCGCGCCGCAACCGCCCGTACCGGCGTGAGCGGCCAGGGTCGATCCGCTGAAAATCGCAAAGCGTTGGGACCATGGAAAGCAGCGTGTAACTTTGCCCCGGCATGCCGGTCGCTACCGCCGGCGGCACGCTCCTCGAAGAGGTAAAAATCGTCCGCTACCTGAATCTGCGTCAGAAGGTAAGCGACGGGATCGGGATCCTGAAAGCCGGCCCCAGGTTCGGCTGGCGCGCTTTTTGAGAAGAGGAAGTTGCCAGCGCCAGCCGGTTGGGAAGCACAGTTCGTTCAATCACAGGATCGTCGAGACTAAAATGTGATTCGTCCCGAAATTTGCAACTGCCGCGCCCCGTAAAGACCGTTATTGGTCGCGCTGGGACTCAGAAACGTCGCCACCGGAGCCAGCGTCGAGCCGGACAGCGAGTACTGCGTGGTGTTCACCGCGAATACATTGGTGTGATTCAGAATGTTGAACGCTTCTCCCAGCAGCGTCAGGCGGAAACGCTCCGCGATGGTGAAGTCGCGCGCCAGGCGCATGTCGATATCCCAGAATCCGGGACCCTGGTAATGGTTGCGCGGCACGCGCGGATCCTCATAGGTCGAGGGAGCCGTGCCGGAGTTGTTCACCATGCCTCCGGTGAGTCCGCCGTCCACCGCCCCGGAAGGCGTTCCTGAAATCAGGCCCGTCACCGGCTGGCCGCTGGCGGCGACGAAGATCCCCGATAGCGTCCATCCGTCGGCCAGCATCCGCGCCGTGGAGTTGCTCAGATTCTTCGCGTAACCCGGCTTCCAGACCACCGACGCGGCCACACGATGGGTCTGATTGAGATCGGAAAGCCCCCACATCGCCTTCTGATTGTGCGGGTCGATGGTGTAATCGGTGCCGTCGAAGGTGCCAAAGGCGCCCGCCACCTGCCCATCGTCCTCCGCCTTGCTGAGGGTATAGTTCACCACAAACTCCAGGCCCCGGTTCATCCGCTTATGGAAGCTGAGCACCATGCTGTTGTACAGCGAGTTCACCACGCTGAAGCCGGCCAGAATCGGACCGGTGTTGTTCAGCCGGTTGGCCGCCGTGTAGAACGGAACCGTGACCGTGCCGCCGTCCGGATACGTGTAAGTGCGGGTTTGCGTGGACGGGCCCAGGTTGGCGTCGATGAACACCGGCAGATGCAGCGCCCGGCTCAAAACGTAGGAGGCCGAGACGCCGATGTTGCCGGGAAGCTGATGCTCCACCGTGACCTCGCCTTCGTGGGCCAGCGGATTCACCCAATCCGGACTCTGCCCGCGGGTGGTCGCGGTGTTGGCGCCCAGGCTGATCGGCGTGACCACCGGCGTCAGCGCGCCGGCAAAGGGCGCCACCGGAGCTCCTCCGGGCGGATTGAAGATCAAATTCGGAAAACTCAACGCCGGGCAGGTGGCCGGGGTGCAGTTGTAGGTCTGCTGAAACTCCCCGTTCTCGACCCGCGTCGCGTAGTAGGTGCTGTTGGAGGTCTTGGCGTAGAACATGCCGTAGCCCACCCGCAACACCGTGCCCTTGCTCATCTGCCATGCTCCGCCCAGGCGCGGCGCAAACTGGTGCTTGTCGATGTTGATCGTCGAGGTGTAAAGCGTGGTCAGCGGCGTCGAGGTGTTCGGCTTCGGCGGCGGCGGGATCAGGAAAATGTCGTACCGCAGGCCCAGATTCAGCGTCAGCCGCGGCGTGATCTTCCAGGTGTCCTCGGCAAATCCAGCGGCGTCCTTCTGGAAATACGCGTCCCTGCCCACGCCGGTCACCGGATCGGTGACCTGCACGAACGTGCTGAAGTGCCGGCCGGTCAAGCCGTCGCCCAGATTGATGCCCATCACGTCGGCGGCCCAGTTGGAAAACGCCGTCACCGCCGCCCCGCTGTAGGTATACACGCCGCCGCCCTGGAACAGATTGATGGCGATCTCGTCGATGATGTTCACGTCGGCGCCGAACTTCAGCGTGTGCGTGCCGATCGTCTTTGAGAACACATCCGACAGCTCGCTGCGGCGTTCATTGGGAAACGCCGGCCGCGGCAGCGCGTTGGGCATCCCGTAGGCCATCACGTTGGTCACCGTGACGCTGGGTCCGGTGGCGTTGTTGCCGATCACCTCCAGATCCTGCGACCACTGCGCGCGCAGGTTGTTCACCGTCGCCGGATTGATCACCGAATCGAAGCTCCCCACCAGAATTCTTTCGTGCGTATGCGCCGTGCCGTTGGCCGTATTGGAGTTGTTGTTGGAAGTGATGGCGGTGTTATAGGAGTTCGGCGCGTAGAAATTATCGAGATTGAAGGAAAGATCCAGGTGATTGGCCGGATTCATCTGATAGTCGATCTTGCCGAATCCGGTGTCCTGATTGGTGAAGCGCGGGTAGGCGCCGAGCAGCGACGACAGGTAGTGATTCGCCGCGGCGCACTGCGCGGCGGAGATCTGCGGGTACACGCAGGCCAGCGGGAAGCTCGACGTGCTGGTGAAGCTGATCGGATTCACTTTGCGGAATCCGTCGTAGGTGAAAAAGTAGAACAGCTTGTCCTTGATCACCGGCCCGCCCACGCTGCCGCCAAACTGCTGCTGCTGATGAATCGGCTGGGTGTAAATGCCGCGCGACTTTTGCAGCGGATCAAGCGCGTTCCAGGTGGTGTAGCGGAGATAATAAAACAGATCGGCGTGAACCGCGTTGGTCCCCGATTTGGTCACCGCGTTCACCACTCCGCCCGCCGCCTGTCCCAGCTCCGCGCTGTAGTTGCTCGAGCTGACCTGAAACTCCTGGATCGAATCCATGCTGTAGATGTAGGGAATCGTCGTCCGGCCCTTGGTCTCGGAAAAGAATGCCTGGCTGTTATCCACCCCGTCCACCGTGCTGTTGTTATACAGCCCCGAAATCCCGCGGTAGGACACCAGACCGTTGGAGCCGTCGTTGGTCGTGTTCGGCGTCAGCAGCGCGAAGCTCTCCCAGCGCCGCCCCACCAGCGGAAGATTTTCCTGCTGCGTCTGGCTGATCACCTGCGACATCTCGATCTTTTCCGGATCCACCACCGACTGTTCGGCGTTGACCGTCACCGTCTCGGTCGCCGATTGCAGGGGCAGGGAAATGTCGGCAGTGACGATCTGGCCCACCTGCACGGTCAGGTTCTGGCGCACCACCCTGGCGAATCCCGCCTTGGACACGGTCACCTCGTAGCGGCCGGGCATCAGAAACTGCGCCGTGTAGATTCCCGCGTCATTGCTGGCCAGCCGCAGGTCGATTCCCGTATCGACGTTGTGAACGGTCACCGCCGCCCCCGCCACCGAGGCTCCGTTGGGATCGGTGATGGCGCCGGTGATGGTGCCGGCTCCGGTGGTCTGCGCGCGCGCCGCGGCGCCCAGCGCCAGGCACAGCATCAGAGGCATACAAATATCGCGGGCGCGCACGCCGCGCGGGAAAAAACGATTCATTTTGACCTCGTCTTAACTCGTCCAGCGAACTCAGCGGACCGGTGACCCGGCCCGTTTCACTTTTGGGGGATTGAAAAAAGAATAGCCCACTCCCCGGCCGCGGGTCAAATCAAAAAAACGTTACATCGCGGGCCCGCGCGGCCCGCCGCGGCAAGGGGGAAACCGGCGGGAGCGCTACTGCTCGAAGTATCCGGCGGCCAGCTCCGGCTTCTGCTCCAGGGCCCGCCGCCAGTAGTTGCGCGCCTCTTCGAGATTGCCTTGCGACTTGAGCGCGTGGCCCAGATTGAGCAGCGCTTCGGCGAACGTGGGCCGCTCGACGAGCGCTTCCTGATAAAGCCGGATCGCGTCTTCCACCTGCCCGGATTTTTGCAGCAGCAGGCCGGTGTTATAGAACAGCTCCGGCGTGCGCTCGCCCGCTTCGATCAGCTTGGCCTGCAAATCCAGCGCCCGGTCCAGATCCTCGCGCTCCACCGCCAGCGCCGCCAGCCCGCGCAGCGCGTCGATCGAGTTCGGATCCGACTCCAGCACCGCCTCAAACGCCTTCGCCGCCCCGTCGTGATCGCCGCTGTTCCAGCACGCCAGGCCAAGATTCAACTGCGCCTCCGGCCACGGCGTCCGCTTGCGCACGCAGTTCTGGAACGCCTCCTGCGCGCCGCGATGATCGGCCCGCAAAAGCCGCAGATAGCCCAAACGAAACCAGGCATCCTCCCATTCAGGATTCCGCGCCAGCAGCTTCACATACAGCCGCTCGGCTTCTTCCCTTTCGCCCTGCTGCTCGAGCACGCTCGCCAGGTTGTAGATCACGTCAGCCAGATCCGGAGCGATCTGGAGCGCGCGCTCGTAGGATTCGCGCGCCAGCTTCAACTCTCCCATCTCCTGCCGCACGATTCCGAGATTCACGTGCGCCTGCTTGGCGTCCGGGCGGATGCGCGCCGCTTCCGAGTACGCTTTGGCGGACTGTTCCAGCCGCCCGCACTTCTGCTCGGCCACGCCAAGATTAAACCACCGCTCGAAGTGATCTGGTGTAAATTCAACCAGCTTCGCGCAATATTTCGCCGCAGCCTCGTATTCGTTGCTCTGGAAGGCGCAGGTGGCCAGTCCTTCAAGCGCCGCTTGAGAAAAAGGACGCATCGCCAGCAGCCGCTCGGAGTATTGCTGAATCGAAGGATAATCCTTGCGGGCCATCCCAATGGTGATCAGGTTGACCAGGCACTCCTCCGACTGCGGATTCTTGGCGAGGATCTTCAGATACGCCTGCGTCGCCTCGTCAAACTTCCACAGCAGTTGCAGCGAAACCGCTTTGCCGAACAGCGCCGTCTCGTGTTCAGGACGTTTGGCCAGGACTTTCTCGAACGCCGCGATCGCCGGTTCGGGCTTTTCCTGATGCAGCAGGCAGATGCCCAGGCCAAGCTGCGCCTCGTCGCGCGAAGGATCCAATTGCAGCGCTTTCTGAAAGGCTTCCGTCGCCTCCTGCCAGCGCCCCAGCTTTTCATAGCAGATCCCCAGGTTGAAGTTCGCGCTCGGATGGCGCGGCGCCAGCCCGAGCAGCCGCTCGAACGTCTTGATGGCGTCTTCGTATTGTTCTAATTCGAACTGAATGTGTCCTTTGGCCGCGAAAATATCAACGCTTTCCTCACCCGCCTCCAGCGCCGCGTTCAGCTCACGAAGAGCTTCCTTGCGCTTGCCGTCCAGGTGTAGGGCCACGGACCGCGCCAGCGCCGCCGAAACCGGCTTGCCGTTGCTTTGCAGTGTTTCTGTTGCGTTCTTGCTTACGCTCATTGTTCCCAGCTCCCGCTCGTTGTTGGTGTCGTGTTGGTTGGCGCCAGGTAGGCGCAAAGGCGGCCCAGCATGTCGTACTGATGGGTCACCTGCACCCAGCGCAGGCGGCTCGATTCGCCGCGCGCGGTGAAAAATCCGATTCCCCCGTGGGTCAGCCGCGGCTCGCTCCAGGCGTCGATCAACTGCCCCTGTACGCTGAGCGCGAAGTCGGCGCCGTGGACGTCCAGCCGCACCCGGTACAGCATATCTTGGCGGGCATCGACCGGTACCGCCGCGTCGGCGCGGGAAACCGCCTTGCCGTCGATGACGGCGTAGCGGGTGAGCCCGATGGTCGGCAGCGGGCCGGATTTGAGCACCACCAGTTTCATCACGTACAAGTTATTAAAATCGGCGGCGCGCGCCACCCAGCTTAGGGCCTTCTGGTCGATCATGCCTAAAAACTGCATTTCATAGTCGCGGAGCGGCATGCTGGGACGGTATAACGCCAGCGGGCCGGGCCGCACAAAACCCGCGGCGTCGAAAGACCACTCCGTGGGGGCGTCGCCGCGGCTCACCCAATCGTCCAGCCCGGAGCGGAAATCTTCATCCAGGGCGATGGCCGCGCGTTCGCTCACGCTCTGCTTTACATTGACGATCTCTTCATTCCACGCCTTCTGAAAATCGCGCCGGAACTGGGCCGCCCGCGGCGGCGCGGCCACATGCACCTTGGGCAGCGCCGGGTGCAGCGCCAGCGCCAGCAGCAGCGGAATAGTCAAGCCGAGCAGCTTGAAGTCGCGCGGCATGCCGCTCCAGAAATCCGCCGCCTGACGGATCAACTCCGCCCGCTTGGCCGCTAAATCACCCGCGGCCGCCGCGCCGCCCGGCTGGCAGGCAACGCGCAGCGGATCCAGCCGCGCGCGCGGGAGAATGGGAGCCGGCCGCGCCGGCCCCGCCATCGCTTCCCCTGCCGGACAAACTTCAAACGAACCGGGCTGCGGCCGTGCCGCGCACGCCAGCGCGAGCAGCCCGGCCGGCTGAGGCTCCTCGGCGGCGGGCCGCGGAGCCGCCGGGTCCGGAGCGTCTCTCCAGGGCAGGGAAATGGCCGGCGCCTGGGCGGCGAAGGTTTCGGCCCCGGGCGCGATCGCCGGCGCCCGGCCCTGCTTTTGCACCGGATAACGGCGCCCGGGCGCCAGGCGCAGCCGGGGACGCGCCGGCGGCGTCGATAGCGCAAACAACGGCGCGCCCGTCTCCGCGCCCAGATCGAGCGCGCGAAGCTGATCGATCCAGACGCCGTGTACGCGCGGGGCGTGGTCCATCGGAAGCTGCCGCAATCCGGCGGCCAGCAGCCGCGCCGGCGCCAGCCCCACGCGGAACTCCACCCGGTCCAGCGGCAGCCGCCAGCGCAGCGCCAGCTCGATCGGTCCGGCCCCGGCAATGCTCTTGGCCATCTCGCGCCAGGACGGCGGCGCCAGCCGAAGCAGGCCGGCAAACGGCGGAATCTCTTCTTCTACAGCTTCCCCGACTTCGATCGGCTCGAAAACCGCACGCAGCCCGGCGGTAAGGCACGCCATGGGATTCAGCGCGAATTTTATCGGAACCAGCGCCGCGCGCGCCGGCCCGCGCCATGGCGCGGCGGCAAGCTCCGGAGCCGCCGGCGGCGCCAAGGGAACCGCACGCTCCGGTCTCCGATATATATGAGAAGGACGGCGGATCGCCGCGTCATATTCGAGAGGTCCGGCAGCGCCGCCCGCCAGCCCGTCTTGCGGCCAGCGGGGCTGCGGCGATGCCGGATCGGCAAGCAGACCCGCCACCGGCACCTCGCCCCGGTTCACCAGCGGCATCCACCACGGCCTGCCGTCGGGGAGCTGCCTGTGCGCCTCCGGAACCGCCTCGGGTACCGCCCCGATGATCGCTTCCACTTCCACCCCAGGCGCCGGGCGAAACGCCCGCAGCGTGTCGTGCGTCTGATGCAGGCGCTCCACCGCCAGCCGCTCCTGTTCCTGCCAGTAGGCCTTGCGGTGCGCCGCCGAACAGAACTGCCCGTTGGTGATTTTACGGTACAGCGGGAGCCGGCCGTCGCAGTATAAGCAGCGTATATCGTCAGACCACGACATCGTCCCATGCTACGCGCGAAACCGTTCCATTACTACGCGGCGAACCCCTTATCCGGCGGGTAGGGAATCGGCTTAAGTACCAAACCGCAGGCGGTCCCCAGCGGTAAGAAATGTCGCCGGTAAAGGCGCGGCCGCGCGGCTTGGCTCCAGCCGCCGATTTTTTTAGCTGCGAGCCTCCTCCGCCATCCGCCGCGACCGCCACAGCACAACGATGGCCGCCGCCAGCCACCACAGCGCCTGAAGCGGCGCAAACGAGGTCACCGCCGTCGACAGAATCCTCTCGTAAAGCGAGCTGATCCCGAGCACGAAGAAAGCGGCCCCGATCAACAGCGCCAGAACGCTGAAGATCCGCGGCAGCACAGACGAGCTCCACAGCACCGCGCCCAGCGGCAGGAACAACGCCGGCGCCGCAATGAAGAAGTACAGATGCTGGATAGCGTGCCCGATCGCGTTGCTGATCTCGCCCATCAGCGCCGGAACCGGATCAAGCGCGCTGATGTAGAAAACCACCTCGGCCAGGCTGACCATCATGAGGATCGAGGCTCCCAGCAGCGTCAGCCAGCCCGCCAGGCTCTCCATCGCCCCGCTCAGCTTGACCAGCGTCAAGGCGAAGCTCACGATCAGCCAAGGCCCCACCGCTTGCAGCCATGCGCCCCACATCACCGCGCGGAAATGCGTCTCCGCGAAGGCGATGAGTTGGTCGGTGGTGGCCCCCAACGGTGGACCTTGATTGATCCCGAACGATTCGATCAGCATCAGAACGCCAACAATTCCGGCGGTTGCCCCGGCGATCGCCGGAGCTCTTGGTGCAAGTGGTTTGGTCATCTGGATCTCTCCATTCACACTGCCATACGCATCCGGCAGTGCCCCCGGTTCCCCCCGGGGAAAGCGGCGCCTGCACCACGGCAGTCTTGACGCGGCGCCCGAAATCCGCTATTATGACAATTCATTAACGTTTCGCTGGTTCACCAATGGCCGTATCGTGGGGTGGAGGCTCGCTTTTTTCAAAAACAGGGCCCGCCTAGCGAAATCTCACAGATGCCGGGAGACTCATGAAGCAGCATTACTTCGTTGTCGTTCTGGCGCATTCCCTGCACGGACGCATCCGCCGGATTCACATCCCCCATCAATCTATTTATATTGTTCTGGCTTTGGCCCTCTTCGGTTCGGTCTCGCTGTTTGGGATGGTTTCCAGCTACCTCCGGATGACATGGAAGGTCGCCAACTATAACTCGCTTCGCGATGAGGTCGCCACGCTGCGCAGCAAGTATCAGGAGCTCCAGCGCGAGGATAATCAGAAACAGGAAGAACTGGCTTCTCTGCAAATCATGGCCAGCGAAGTCACCGCCGCGCTGGGCATCAGGCAGCGGATGGAAGGGGACGACGATTTTTCAAGCGAAGGCACGCTTTCCCCCACCTACAAGGAATCCATCGAAACCTACAACTTCCTCAAATCGGCGAGCTTTTCCCGCCTGGAGCACATGTATCCGCGGTCCTGGCAGAAGAACACCATCCCCAGCCTGTGGCCGGTGAACGGAACGCTGCTTAGCCGTTTCGGCGACCGCGAGGATCCGTTCAACCCGGAAGGCGGCTCGCACTTCCACACCGGCGTGGACCTTTCCGCCGCCATGGGCACCCCGGTTCACGTCGCCGCCGACGGCGTGGTGCTGACGGCCGAGTACGCCGGCAACTATGGACGAATGGTGGTGGTCGATCACGGCAACGGCATGCAGACCCGCTACGCCCATCTGTCGCGGTTTAACGTCGTCCCCGGACAGGAAGTGCGGCGCGGCGAGGTGATCGCGTTTTCCGGCAACACCGGACGCGTGACGGCTCCGCATCTGCACTTCGAAGTACGGGTCGGCGGAAGCGCGGTGAATCCTTATCCGTATCTGGCGCGGTCGGCGATGCTGCAACAGGTCCAGCCCGATCTGCCCTTCTGATCCCGCGCCGGACGGTCCCGCCGTAGCCGCGGTTAGCGCAAAATATACTTATAGAGCGGATGAACACACTCTCCCGGCTGGCGGTTCCCGCGGTCTTCTCGACCATCCTCGCCGCGCAGAGCCCCGGACCCTACGGCGTCGGGCCCGCCTGGTGGAACGCCGGCCAGGGAGATCTGCTGCCCTGGGAGGAGTCCTATGAAAACCCCGACGGCCAGGTCAGTATCCTGAATAAGCTCGGCGCGGTTCATACCGCCGGCCATCCCTTCTTCGAGTCTCTCGGGGAAAATCACCGCGCCTGCGTCACCTGCCATCAGCCCTCCAATGGCATGAGCCTTTCGCTGGCCACCATTGCCCAGCGTTGGACCGAAACCGCCGGCCGCGATCCCCTTTTTGCCGCTGTTGACGGCGCCAACTGCCCGGACCTTCCGCAGTCCGCCCAAGCCTCGCACTCGCTGCTGCTCCATCGCGGCCTGTTTCGGATCTCCCTGCCGTGGCCGCCGGAGAACGTCCGGCCCGATTTCCAGATCGAGGTCGTCCGCGACTCGACCGGCTGCAATCTAAGCCCGATTTACGGCCTGAAGAGCGCCAAACCTCGCATCTCGGTCTTCCGCCGCCCGCGAATCGCCGCCAATCTCCAATACGTCGCCACCCTGATGGCCGATGGGCGCGAGCCGTCTCTGGAATCGCAGGCCCGCAACGCAGCGCTCGAACATGAGCAGGCCGCCGCGCCCCCCAATCCGGCCCAACTGCGCCGCATCGCCGATTTTGAAAGACAGATCTACGCGGCGCAGGGCTCCGACATCCGCGGCGGGCTGCTGGACGAGAAAGGAGGGCCCCTCGCCCTCGGCGCCGAAAATCTGGCCAGCGGAGCGGCAGTTTTCGAGGATCGCCCGGACAGCCCGGTCTTGCTCTCCTTCCGCGTCTGGGAAAAACACAGCGGCGAGGGCGACCTCGGCCTCCAGCGCGAATTTCGCGCCTCGGTCGCGCGCGGCAGCACTTTGTTTTTCACCCGCGCCTTCCGCGATCCGGCGGGCGCCGCCACCTACACCTGCGCTTCCTGCCATAACCGCGCCGCGCCAGGCTGGAGCGATATCGGCACCACCAACACGGCGCCGGAACAAGCCTCTCCTGATCTTCCGCTGTTTCGCATCACCTGCGCCGCCGCGGCCCCGCCTCACCCCACGCTGGGACGCGTCTTCTACTCGCAGGATCCCGGACGCGCGCTGATCTCCGGCAGGTGCGCCGACGCCGGCGCAATCGTGCCCCAGCAGCTCCGGGCGCTGGCCGCGCGCGCCCCCTACTTCACCAACGGCTCGGCGCGAACGCTCGGCGAGCTGGTCGATTTCTACGACCGGCGTTTCAAAATCGGCTACACCGAACAGGAAAAGCACGACCTGATCAACTTCCTGCGGGCCTTATAAGACCCCGGGAAAAACGCGGGATCCTCCGCCGCCCGCCCCGGATTACCCCCGCCGCAGCAGCTCCGCCTTCAGGTATTGACCCGTGTAGGATTCGGCCACTTCGGCGATCTGCTCCGGCGTGCCTTGGGCGACGATCCGCCCGCCGCCGTCGCCGCCCTCCGGACCCAGATCAATCACCCAATCGGCGCGGCGAATCACTTCGAGGTTGTGCTCAATAATCAGAATGCTCCCGCCGGAGCGCAGCAGACGCTCGAACGCGTCCAGCAGCTTGGCGATATCGTCGAAGTGCAGCCCCGTGGTCGGTTCGTCGAAAATATACAGCGTGCCTTCGCTGCTGGCCCGCGAAAGATGCGCCGCCAGCTTCACCCGCTGCGCCTCGCCGCCCGATAAGGTGGCCGCCGATTGGCCCAGCCGCACATATCCAAGCCCCACATCGCTGAGCACCTTCAGCTTCTGCGCCAGCTTCGGCGCCGCCGAAAAGAACGACATCGCCTCCCGCACCGTGAGCTGGAGCACTTCGTGAATATTCAGGCCGTGATAGCGCACCTCGAGCACGCCCGCCTTATAGCGCGTCCCCTTGCAGTCCTCGCAGATCAGCTCCACATCGGCCAGAAACTGCATCTCAACCGTGACCGTGCCGTCGCCCTGGCAGGTTTCGCAGCGCCCGCCGGGAATGTTGAACGAGAAATGACCCGCGCCATAGCCGCGCCGCTGCGCTTCCGGCGTGGAGGCGAACAACTCCCGGATGCCGTCGAACGCTTTGATGTAGGTGACCGGGTTGGAGCGCGGCGTGCGCCCGATCGGCGATTGATCCACCAGCACCACTTCGGTCAGCAGGTCGGCCTTTTCCACCTTCCGGCAGGTGGCCTTTTCCGGCTGCGTGTCCCACTCCCCGGCGCCGGCCGGCGCTGCTCCCCGATCCATCCTTTTGACGAGGTTTTGATAGATAACATCATGAACCAAAGTGGATTTTCCGGATCCGGAAACGCCCGTCACCGCCACCATCATGTTCAGCGGAAGAGCCACGTCGATGTTCTTTAAATTGTGCGCCTGCGCCCCCAAAAATCGGATCACCCGCTGGGGATGGATGGGGCGCCGGAGCGTCAGCAGCGATGTTTTCAGCTCGCCCCGCAGATAGCGGGAGGTCAGCGATCCGTTCCCGCCGGCCAGCAGCTCCGGATAGGATCCTTCAAATACCACGCGGCCGCCGTATTCGCCGGCGCCGGGCCCTAAATCGATGATGTGATCGGCCGCGCGCATCACTTCCGGATCATGCTCGACCACCACGATGGTGTTGCCGAGATCGCGCAGCTCCTGCAAAATCCCGATCAACCGCCGGGTGTCCCGGCTGTGCAGCCCGATCGACGGTTCATCCAGCACGTAGCAGGCGCCCACCAGGCGCGATCCCAGGCAGGTCGCCAGTTGGATGCGCTGCGCCTCGCCGCCGGAAAGCGTCGCCGACAGCCGGTCGAGCGTCAGATATTCCAGCCCCACGTCGTTCAGGAACTTCAGCCGCTGCTGAATTTCCACCAGGATCCTCTCGGCGATGGCCGCTTCTTCCGGCGTTAATGCCAGCTCGAGAAAGAACCGCCGCGCCTCGGCGATGTTCATCCGCACCACTTCGGCCAGATCTTTCCCGCCGACGCGGACATACAGCGCTTCCGGGCGCAGACGCGAGCCGCCGCAGTCGGGACACGCCGTGTATCCCCGGTAGCGGCTGAGGAACACGCGCACGTGAACCTTGTATTTTTTCGATTCGACCTCGTGAAAATAACGGCGCACTTCGTTGTACACCACGTTGCGCTCGGCCGGGCTCAGCTCGAAAAACGGCACGTTCATCCGCACCTTGCCCTTGGCGCGGCGGCGAAATTCCTCCAGATACCAGCCGTGCTGCGGCTTGTTCCACGGATCCACCGCGCCCTCCTGGATCGACCGCGCTTTGTCCGGAACCACCAGGTCCATGTCGTAGTCGATGGTGTTGCCGAATCCCTGGCATCGCTTGCACGCGCCGAACGGATTGTTGAAGCTGAACAGGCTCGGCTCCGGCGGAACGAATTCCTTGCCGCATTTTTTGCACGCGAATTTTTCGTTGAAGCGCAGCGCTTCGCCGCCGCCGGCCGGCTCAAAAAACGCTTCGCCCGATTCGCGATACGAAATCTCCACCGCGTCGATGATGCGCGGCCGCGCCTCGGGCGACAACGCGATGCGGTCCACCAGAACATAAACCGGTTTTGAAAAATCGATGTCGAGCAGCGATTCGGGCGTGGAAAATTCGAACACCCGCCCGTTTTGAAACAGCCGGTTGAAACCTTTGCCGCGCAGATCGAACAGCCGGTCGCGCAAAGCCTCGTTGGATTTTTCGCGCGCCACCGGAAACAGCGCGTACCAGCGCGATCCCGCCGGTTGCGCCAGCACCTTGGCCGCCACCTGATCCACCGAATCGCGCTCCACGGGAATCCCGCAGTTGGGACAAAACGTCCGCCCGGCGCGCGCCCACAACAGGCGCAGAAAATCGTAAAGCTCGGTTGAAGTGGCGACGGTGGAGCGCGGATTGCGCGTCGTATTTTTTTGCCGGATCGCCACCGGCGGCGCGATGCCGTCGATCTCATCCACCTCCGGCTTTTCCATCCGCTCCAGGAACTGCCGCGCGTAGGCCGAAAGCGATTCGACATAGCGCCGCTGGCCTTCGGCGTAAATCGTGTCGAAGGCAAGCGAGGATTTGCCCGATCCGGAAACGCCGGTCAGCACCGTCAGGCGTTCGTGCGGAATGTCGACTGACACCCCGCGCAGGTTATGGACGCGCGCGCCGCGGATGCGAATGGAGTCGTTCAAGCCTGGTAAGCCGCGCGCGGCCAGCACTCCGCCGGACGGAGGCGGCCCCCCTTCCCGGATTTCCCCTTTGCCGCGCCGGCCATTCCCTATTAGTATAAAGTTTGCGTCTACAGGCCATCCGTTCCGCTCTGCTGGCTTGGTACGGCAGCGCGCGCCGCGATCTGCCCTGGCGCCGCACCAGCGATCCTTACGCCATCTGGATCTCCGAGGTCATGCTCCAGCAGACGCGCGCCGCCGCCGTGATTCCTTACTACGAACGATTCCTGCGGGCGTTCCCCAACGCCGCCGCGCTGGCCCGGGCGCCCCAGGAGCAAGTGCTGGCGATGTGGGCCGGCCTGGGCTACTATTCCCGCGCCCGCAATTTGCAAAAAGCCGCGCGCCAAATCGTCGAGTCCGGCGAATTCCCGCGCGACTACGATTCCATCCGCGCGCTTCCCGGCGTCGGCGACTATACCGCCGCGGCGATTGCGAGCATCGCCTTCCATCAGCCCTGCGCCGCCATCGATGGCAACGTCCGCCGCGTCGCCGCGCGCCTGGCCGGAAGCAATGAGGCCGGCGATCTGCCCCCGCGCCTGCTCGACCGCGCCGATCCCGGGCGCTGGAATCAGGCCATGATGGAGCTCGGCGCCACCGTTTGTCTTCCGCGCGCGCCCAAATGCGGCGAATGCCCCATCGCCCGATTTTGCGCCGCCAACTCCCGCCACGCACAGCACGAATTTCCGGCCAAGCGGGCCCGGCCCCATCCGATCCGCCTCCGGCGAACGCTTCTGCTCATCCGCCGCGGCGAAAAAATCCTGTTCACGCCGAGCGCGCGCGTCAAAGGCTTCTGGGATCTGCCCGAAACGATCCCCGGCGCCCGCATCGGCGCGCAACTCGGCCACTTCCGCCATACGATTCTCCATCGCCATTACCGCTTCACGCTGCGGCTGGCCGAAGCGAAAAAAATTCCCCCCGCCGGCCGCTGGTTCGATCCCGGGCAATGGGCAGCGATCCCGCTAAGCACCACCGCAAAAAAAGCGCTGCGGCTCGCGCCGTAAGCCGCTAGACTCCGCGCTCATTGCCCCAAAGATCGATATGCAGCCGGGGGCTGTAGCGGAAGCCTTCGCGTTTGGCGATCTCCGCGATCCACTTCGCGCGCTCGCGGATCGCCTCCGCCGTGGTCCCCTCCGCCATCAGCAGCACGCGCCCGCGGTCCGCCGCAATGTCCCGCAGGATCGCGGAAATTTCCTCCACATCCGCCGGCGCGGCGACCACAAACTTGAGCTGGTACTCATATTCGCGGATCAGGCGCCGCAGCACATCCGGCTGATAGCGCAGCCGCTCATGCCGCCCGGCCCAGGAGCCCTCCGGAGTCGAATTGGCGAGCTTCGGGCTGATGCTCATCAGATCGCAGCGAACCTCCTGGTACACCGTGCCCGCCGTTTCGATCGTAAGGTGGCCCTCGAGCGCCCGCGTCAACTCCGCTATCCCCGGCGCGATCATCGGCTCGCCTCCCGTCACCACATAGTGCGAAGCTCCGTAGCCGCGCGCCTCCGCCGCAATCTCGGCGATGGCCATCTCCCGGCCCTCCGGAGACCACGAGGTGTAGGGCGTATCGCACCAGCGGCAGCGCAGATTGCATCCGCTGGTGCGGATGAACACGCTGGGCACGCCCGCCAGGGTTCCTTCGCCCTGAATCGAATAAAAAATCTCGGCGATCTTCATTCGCGGTACACCAGCGGATCGCGCAGGCCCGCTTCCTCGAAGCCTTTCCTGCGCAGCCGGCAGGAGTCGCACAACCCGCAGGCGCGGCCCTGCCCGTCCGGATCGTAACAGCTATGCGTCAGCGAAAAATCCAGTCCGATCTCGGCGCCCAGCCGCACGATGCCGGCCTTGTTCAACCTCGCCAGCGGCGTATGAACCGCCAGCCGCGTCCGGCCCTCCACGCCCGCCCGCGTCGCCAGATTGGCCATCTTCTCGAAGGCTTCGATAAACTCCGGCCGGCAGTCCGGATAACCGGAATAATCGATGGCGTTCACCCCGATGAAGATGTCCGAGCACTCCAGGCCCTCCGCCCAGGCCACCGCGAACGACAGAAAAATCGTATTGCGCGCCGGAACGTAAGTGATCGGAATCCCGGCGGTGAGGCCGCCCTTGGGCACCTCGATATCGGCGGTCAGCGCGCTGGCCCCGAACGCGTCCGGATCCAGGCGGATGACGCGATGCTCGCGGACGGCAAAGAACCGGGCCACCCGCGCCGCCGCCGCCAGCTCGATCCGGTGCCGCTGCCCGTAGTCGAAGCTCAGCGCGTAGCACTCAAAGCCGTCCCGCCGCGCCACGCCCAGGCAGGTGGACGAATCCAGCCCGCCGCTCAGCAGGCAAACCGCTTTTTTCCGGAGCATCTTCCATTTTATCCGCGCCGCGCCGCCCGCTTCTGCGCCCGCTTTCTTCCTGGTATCATCGTCGGTTCATGAAGCATCAGCCCTTCGTTCCCGAAACCGTCCAGATGAAGGAACTCACGCTGCGTGCCGTCCTGTTGGGCCTCGTCATGACCGTGATCCTCGGCGCCGCCAACGCCTATCTCGGATTGCACGCCGGCCAGACCATCGCCGCCACCTATCCCGCCGCGGTCATCGGCATGGCCGTTCTGCGCGCCTTCAAGGGATCGGTGCTCGAGGAGAACATCGCCCGCACCGCCGGAACCATCGGCGAAGGCGTCGCCGCCGGCGTCATCTTCACCATCCCCGCATTTTTGATGTCCGGTTCCTGGACCGCCTTCGATCCAGCGCACGCTTACTGGCGCACCACCGCGCTCACCCTCACCGGAAGCGTGCTCGGTGTGCTCTTCGTGTCGCTGGTCCGCCGCGCTCTGGTCGAAGATCCAACCCTTCCTTTCCCCGAATCCGTCGCCGCCTCGGAGATTCATAAAGCCGGACAGCGCGGAGCCGGCGCCGCCCGCTATCTTTTCTGGAGCATCGGCCTCGGCACCCTGATTCAAGCCCTCGGCGAGCTCTCCCTCTACGCCGTCGATAAAGATTTCATCGTCCGCGTGGGCCAGGCCGGACGCAGCTTCCTCCGCCTCGGATCCCCCAACAGCCAAAATATCCTGCACACCGGCGCGCTTTCCACCGTCGCCGCGCCCACCGTCAGCCCCGCCCTGCTCGGCGTGGGTTTCGTCATCGGACCCGAGCTGGCCGCGCTCAATTTTTCCGGCAGCGTTCTCGCCTGGGGCGTTCTCGTTCCCCTGATGATGTACTTTCTCGGTCCAAACCTGCAATCGTTCATGCCCGCCGGCGCCGGCGACGCCGGATGGGCCGGCATGGCCGCGGCGGTCTGGCGGTACATCGTGCGGCCCATCGCCGTCGGCGGCATGATGGTCGGCGCGGCTTACACCCTCTTCAAGATGGGCCGCAATCTCACCTCGAGCCTCGGCCGCGCCATCGCCGAAGTTCGCCACGGCCGCCCTCCGCTCGAATCGATGGCCCGGACCGAGCGTTATATGAGCTCAAAAGTGGTCCTTTCGCTCATTTTTTTGGTCTTTTTGGCCATGATCGCGCTCTATTTCGTCATCTCCGGCCTGGCCTTGGCGAGCCTGGTGGCGGCGCTGGTGATGCTCGTCGTCGGATTTTTCTTCGCCACCGTTTCCGGCAACCTCTGCGGCGTCATCGGCTCTTCCAACAACCCCGTCTCCGGCCTCACGCTTTCGACTCTGATCATCGCCGCGCTCCTGATGGTCGCCCTCGGAGTCTCGGGACCCGGCGGAGTCGCCGTCGTGCTCGGCGTCGCCGCCGTGGTTTGTGTGTCTTCCTCGGTCGCGGGCGAGCTGATGCAGGATTTCAAGGCGGGCTACATTCTGGGCGGCACTCCGCGCTCGATTCAGATCGTGGAGCTGATCGCCGTCGTCATTTCGAGCCTGGTCATGTATTTCCCCCTCTACATTCTTCAGCAGGGGAATCTAAAAAGCGGCGGCAGCGGCTTCGGCGATCCTCATCTGGCCGCGCCGCAGGCCGGATTGATGGCCGCCCTGGCGCAAGGCATCGTCGGCGGGGAAATGGCCTGGCCGCTGGTGGTTTGCGGAGCCCTCTTCGCCGTGATGCTGATCATGATTAACGTCAAAAGCCCCATGCTGGTCGCCATCGGCATGTATCTGCCGTTCCAGACCACAGCGGCAATTTTCGTCGGCGGCATCCTGCGCTGGATGATGGACACCATCAGCCGCCGCCGCGGCAATAATGAAGCGCAGCGGACGCGCGTTGAAAATGTCGGCATCCTGATGGCAAGCGGACTGATCGCGGGCGAAGCGCTCACCGGTCTTTTATTCGCCTACTTCAAATTCAAGGACATCGCCGTGTGGCAGTTCGTAAAAAATCCATCCTACGCCGCCGGATTTGCCGTCCTGCTGATCCTGTCCGCAATCCTGATTTTCCTGCCGCTGAGTAAAGCCGGGCGTCCGGAAGATCCCGCCCCGCCGGCCGCCATGATGTAGCAGATCAGCTCTTCCTGTAAAGCCACAGAGCGATCACCGCCAAAAAACTCACCGCCACTCCCGCCGCCGCGTCCGCCGCGTAGTGATAGCGTCCATACACCGTAGCCACCGCGACGCAGACCGCGTAAAACGCCATCGCCCGGCCGATCCACGGCCGTTCCGGAAGCGTCGCCATCAATCCCCACGCCGCCGAGAACACCGACGATACGTGCGCGCTCGGAAAAACGCTGGAGTGAATGCCGTAGCCGCCCACCAGCCACAGATTGAGCGTCCGCACGGCGGTTACGATGCGCGGCAGATCGGCGGTTGCGAACACCGTCCGCGGCGGCTCGGAAGGAAAATAGGGAAACATCGCATACGCGCCCAGCGTTCCCGCCAGATACGCGACCCAAAAGCGGTCGATCCGGTCGCGGTGGCGCAAGCCCCACAGCACGCCGACCCCGATGAACAGCACCGCGTAGACGAACAGGTAACAAAGCTCCAGATACGTGGGAATCGCCGCGCCAAGCGATTCGATCACAGCCCGCAGATGCCAGCCGTCGAGCAGGCGCCGGTCCCAGATCACCCAAATCTTCTCCAAATGATGGTCGAATACGGCCGGCGTGAACCAGTTCATCTCACGATACGCCGCCAGCGTGAATAAAGCCGGCGCGAACTCGCGAAAATCCGACTTGCGCAGGCTCAGCAGCAAAATCGCGGCGAGCGCCGTGGCCCACAGCAGCCATGGCTTGACGCCAATACCGAATAAACTTCCCGCGACCGCGACGTACGTAAAATACGCAAGAATCAGCCACTCGGAGGGACGCGGCCGCGGCACGTCGATCGCTTACTGCACGGCAATCGCCAGCAGTTGCGAACCGGTGACGGACCCCACCGCGACCTTCAGCGGAGTGGCGCTGCCGGAGACGTTCGGCACCGTGACATTGAACTGATACAACCCGACAGCGCCGGGCAACAGCCCCGCGTAGGAAACCGCGGCCGAGGTTTGTCCAAACAGAAACTGCACCGGAAGCAACAACTGGCTGCTTCCCGATGCCACCCGGCCCGCCGGCATGTTCGGCGTCACCGGCCCGAAGCCGATTCCGTAAAGCGTCACCGTCTCGCCCGCGCGCGCCGGACGCGCCGCAACCCCGGGGATCACTCCCGTGGGCAGCGCATAGCTGCCGTCGGGAAGAATCGCGGCCACGTACTGCGTTCCTCCGATGTTGAACGCCGGCGGCGCCAGCAGCCCCGGCTGTACCGTGTTGATGGTGATCGGATACGCGGCGCTTTTGCCCGCCGCGGTGGTCACCGTCAGGCTCTGCGGGCCGGTCCCGATGGTCGACGGAATCAGCGCGTTGATCTGCGTCGGGCTGACGTATTCCACATACAGCGGCTGCGCCCCCAGATTCACCGACGTCCCCGCCAGCGACGTGGGAGCCACGCCATTCTGAAAATCCGAGTCGGCCCACTGCCGCACCCCCGCCGCCAGATTCGCCCCGTGAATCTCGATCCAGCTCCCCGGCGCCGCCGACGCCGATCCGCCGAATGCCTGCAAGCTGGAAACTCCGCCGGAATTTATCGTCGGAATCACCGTGGGCGTGGGCGGCGCCGCCGCCGGCGTAAGCTCGCGGATCAGGCTGTTGTTGGTATCGGAAACCAGCAGATTGCCGGAGCCGTCAAAGGCCAGCCCCGTCGGATAGTTCAACTGCGCGCCCACCGCGGGACCGCCATCCCCGGCGTATCCGGCCACGCCTCCCGTTCCCGCCACCGTGTAGATCATCCCGTTCGGCAGCACCACCCGGATCACGTGGTTGAAACTGTCGGCGATGTAAAGATTGCCCTTGGCGTCCATCGCCAGCCCGCTTGGACGGAACAGCCGCGCCTGCGTCGCCGGCCCCCCATCGCCGGAATAGCCCGGCTGCGTGTTGCCCGCGAACGTGCTGATGATCCCCTGCGTATTGATCACCCGCACGCAGTTGTTCAGCGTGTCGGCGATGTAGAGATTGCCCGCCGGATCGAACAGCAGCGCCGTCGGATGATTCATCTCCGCCGCGCTCGCCGGGCCGCCGTCGCCATTAAAATCCGCGATGCTGTTGCCCGCAAACGTCGCGATGTTGTTCTGCGGCTGCGCGCCCTTGGGGCCGTACACGATCCGGATCACGTTGTTGCCTGAATCGGCGATGTACAGATTGCCCGCGCTGTCAAAGGCGATCCCGGAGGGCGAGCTCAACTGCGCGTTCACCGCTCCGCCGCCGTCTCCGTTGTAGCCCCGGCCCAGCGCGTTGCTCCCGGCAAACGTGGTGATGATCCCTTTCGTGTTCACCATGCGCACCACGTGATTTTCCGTGTCCCCGATGTACACGTTGCCGCTGGCGTCGGTGGTCACCGCCGTCGGCGCGTTCAGTTCGGAGTTGACCGCCGCGATCGAATCGCCGGAAAATCCCGCTGCCCCGGTTCCCGCCACCGTGTTGGTGTTGCCGCCGGAAACCGAGCGCACCCGATCGTTCACCTGATCGGCGATATAGAGCGTCCCGCCGGCAAACCACAGCCCGAAGGGCTGGTTAAACTCGGCCAGCGACGGGCCGCCTCCATCGCCGCCGTATCCCGGCGTGCCCGGCGTGCCGCCGTATGTGGAAATGGTGAAAGCGGGCACGGACTGCGCCCGCGCCACCGCCGCCACCGCGCACGCCAGCACCCAAATGAAACTCCGCAAACCTGTCCTCCCAGCGATTTACATTTCGACGAATTCCCATTCTCCCAGGTTTCTTTAGATCAGGGCGGCCCGCCCGAGGCTCACTCCGGCAGCGGCGCGTTTTTCGTCTCCGGCGCAAACGGAAGCACCAGCAGGCCGGCCACAAACACCAGACACATGGTGACGCCGGCATAGCGCATCGGCGCGGCTGTGCCCGCAAACACCGTGCTGGTCAGATAGCCGAGCGTCAGCGGGCCCGCCGCCGCCACAAATCGCCCGATGTTGTAGCAGAAGCTCGTGCCCGTCGAGCGAAGATGCGTGGGAAACAGCTCCGGAAGATAGATCGCGTAGCCGCCAAACAGCGTCAACTGGCAAAATCCCATCAGCGGCACCATCCAGAATACGTCGCTGAGATTCTTCAGATTCCAGAACGTGTACGCGGTCGCGCCCATCGCCGCCGCGAAGCTCAGCGCAAACGCCACGCGGCGGTTGGTGAAGTGCGTCAGATACGTGAAGGCGTAGATCCCCAGAAACGCGCCGAAATTTTGCAGCAGGGAGGTGAGGCCGATCCAGGTGGTGGTGGCGCCGGCAAGAGCGGCTCCGCTGAGCCCGCGCGCGCGAAACGTGTTTTCCAGCACCGGACGGAACAGATCGTAGCTGAAAAATCCGATCCCCCACAATCCCACCACGCCCGAAAAAGCGAGCACCACTCCGCAGATCGCGTTCCGCCGCCACCGCGCGTGCGAAAAAAGATCCGCAAAGGAGCCCATCCGCTTGTTTTCGGCGCGCGCCCGCAGCCATTGCTCCGGCTCCTTCAGCTTTTTGAAAATCACGATCGCCAGCGGGGCCGGCAGCGCGCCCACGGCAAACTCCCACCGCCACGCGCTGCCGATCGAGGCCGCCTGCTGCATCTGGCCCAGAACAATTCCGGCGGCGGCCGCCATCATGTTCCCCACCGCCGAAAATGCCTGCACCACCCCCAACGCGTACGGGCGCGCGCGCTCCGGCATCGTCTCGGCCACCAGCGCCACGCCCACCGCGAACTGCCCGCCGACGCCCAGCCCGCACAGAAACCGGTACGCGTTGAAATCCCACACGCCGCGCGAAAGCACGCTGATGCCGGTAAAGATGCTGTAGACAAGAATGGTCAGCATCATGGTTTTGGCGCGGCCGATCCGGTCTCCCAAAACCCCAAACAGAACGCCGCCGCTGGCCCATCCGATCATAAAAATACTGGTCGCCAGCCCGGCCTGTTCAGCAACCGCGCCCGCCGATGCGCCGGGCCCCAGCAGATCCCGGATCGCCGGATTCCGCGCCAGATTGAAAAGCTGCTGCGCCATGGTGTCGAACATCCAGCCCATGGTGGCGACGCTCAGAACGAACCAGTGATAACGGGTGAGCTGTCGATACCACGCGTGCTTCTCAACCGGCGCGGAGGAAGGGGCTGGAGACATGACCAGACATTCTTTCGGAATCGGGCGCCTTACGCAAGGGGCCTGTTTCGCCAACCAAAAAAAACGGGGAGCCGGGCGGGATTCGCTCCCGCTCGCCTCCCCCATCGTTTGGGCGGTGTCGCCGGCTACATGAAATTAGTGACCGCCAACGGTCCCGCTGGCGCCGGATGTTCCGGAAGTCCCGCTGGCTCCGGATGCTCCGGAAGCCCCGCTGGCTCCGCTCGCTCCCGGCGTCACCGTCAGCGTCACCGGCACACTGAAGGAGGTCGGCAAGCTCGCTTTCGACGAACCGCCGCCGGCCGCCACGCCGGAGCTGATAGTGATCGTTCCACTGTAAGATCCCGCCGCCAGACCCGCCGAATCGATCAACACGGTGAGTGTGCTGGGAGTCGTCGCGCTGTTGGGCGAAACAAACAGCCACGGCGTGTTGCCGCCGTTGATGGCCACCGCCAGGAACGGCAGCGGAGTCGTGCCGTCCGTGCTGGTGATCGAGATTTGACGCTCGATCGTCGCGCACATGCTCTGGCCTCTGGCGCCCGATGTTCCGGATGTTCCGGATGCGCCCGACGCACCGCTGGTGCCGGATGCGCCGCTGGCGCCGGATGTTCCAGACGCGCCGCTTGTGCCGGAGGCGCCCGAAGTCCCCGATGCGCCCGGACTCCCGGAGGCTCCGCTCGCGCCGGAGGTGCCGCTGGCGCCGCCGGGATTCGCGCTGCACATTGCCACCGTCTCAACGCCAAAGTTGATCGGCATGCTGAGCCGCAGGACCGGCGTCGCGCTCACCACCACCGTCACCGGGATTTGCAGCGTCGCCGCTGTCGTGCCCGGTGTTCCACTCCCACCCGATGCCCCTGATGTTCCACTGGCTCCGGAAACGCCGCTGGCGCCCGACGCTCCACTCGCTCCGCTGGCGCCGGAAGCCGTCATGACCGAGATGGTCCCCGAGCATACGCCGGCCGCCATGCCGGCAGTGTTGACGCTCACCGTCAGAATGGCCGGAGTCTTCACCGCGCCGCTCGCGCCCGAAGCCGCCGAAGTCCCCGAAGTCCCCGAAACTCCCGAAGTCCCCGAAGCCCCCGAAGTTCCCGAAGCCCCCGAAGCTCCGGAAGCACCCGACGCACCCGACGTACCCGAAGTCCCCGAAGTGCCCGAAGCTCCGGAAGCACCCGAAGTCCCCGAAGTGCCCGAAGCTCCGGAAGCACCCGAAGTCCCCGACGCACCCGAAGCTCCCGAAGCTCCCGAAGCTCCCGAAGTTCCCGAAGCTCCCGAAGTGCCCGAAGCTCCGGAAGCACCCGAAGTTCCCGAAGCACCCGACGCACCCGACGCACCCGAAGTGCCCGAAGTCCCAGACGTCACGCTCAGCCAGTTCTGCGGGCAGTTCGCCGCGCTCATCGTCGAGGCCGTAAACGTGAAGGTGGACCCCGTTCCGCTCACCGAGTTAATCTCCACAAGCTGCGGCGGCGGCGGCGTCTGGCTCGTCTGGTAGCTGAACAGCAGCGCCGGCGGACCCGCCGTCAGGGTGTTCTGCGACGCCGCCACGGTGAACGTCACCATCACCGTCAGGACGTAGTTGTCCCCATTGTTCGGCTCCACCAGCAGTTGACCGATGTAGGTGCCCGCCGCCAGGCTCGCCGCGCTGACGCTCACCGAAATCGTCGCCGGCGAAGTCGTGCCCGACTCCGTCGCCGTGAGCCACGGCGCAGTCGAGTTCACCGTGAACGGCACCAGGTTCCCATTGCCGGCTGTGCCGACATTGACCGTCTGCGGCGAAATGCCCTGCGTCCCTCCCGCCGGCCCGTTGAACGCCAGCGCCGTCGGCGAAATCCGCAGCACCGGATTCGTGGTGACCACCAATGAAACCGGAATCGCTGTGACGCTTCCGCCCGCAACATTCACCATCAACGTTGTCGTATAGGTCCCAACCGCCAGAGTCGACGGATTCGCGGTCACCGTAATGGTCGAGGCCGCCGTGGCCCCGCCCGCACCACTGGCGCCCGAAGCGCCCGAGCTGCCGCTGGACCCCGACGATCCGCTGGTCCCCGACGTTCCGCTCGTTCCCGATGTTCCACTGGTCCCCGATGTTCCGCTTGTGCCCGAGCTGCCCGAAGCGCCCGTCGCGCCCGAAGCCCCCGAAGATCCCGAAGCGCCCGAAGCGCCCGAAGCGCCGCTGCTTGCCGAGCTCCCCGACGGCCCGGAGACTCCCAGCGTTCCGCTCATCGGCGTCACCGTGAGCCACGGCGCCGCCGGATTCTCGCCCACCGAGAACGTCTGCCCGCTGTATCCCATCACCGTCAGCGTCTGGGTCAGTTGCGACGGTGTGGCCGTCGATCCCAACTGATAGAGGAACGGCTCCAGCGTCGCCGGAGTCACGCTGGCGCCGCCCACGTTGCTGGCTACCGTCAGTTGCACCGCGACGCCGATCGAGTCCGGCGTATCCGTGCTCATCACCTGAATCTCGCCGAAATAGGTTCCCGCCGCCAGCGCTGCCGGATTCACGCCCACCAGTAGCGTCGCCGTGCCGCCCGGCGCCACACTTCCGCTGGAGGTAAACGGAATCAGCCAGTTCCCTCCGTTCTGCGTCGAAGCGACGACATTGAAGTTCAGCAGGTTCTGTCCCCGCGCGCTGATCGTCACCGGCATCGTCGCCGGATTCCCCTGCGCCGCGCCCGGCTGCGCCGTGAAGTTCAGCGACGCCGGATTCGCCGTCAACAGCGTCAGCCCGCCCACCGTCATGGTCACCATCACCGTCGCCGCGCTCGCGCCCGCCCCTTGCGGGATCACCTGAAACGACGTCTCATAGGTCCCCGGCCCCAGATTGCTGGCGTTCGCCGTCACCACCAGCGGCGTCGCCGATCCCCCCGCCAGATTCAGCGGGCCGCTGGGATTCACCGTCAGCCACGGCGCCGAGTTGGCCGTGTTCACCGTCACCGTGCCCGAGCCGGACGAGGTCACGTGGATGATCTGATTCGCCGCGCCGCCGCTCGCTACGTTGGAAAAGATGAGGTTCATCTGATCCACCGTGACCGTGCCCGCGCCGCCCGCCGGCTGCGCCCGCGTGTTCTCCCAAAAACCGATCAGAAACACGCAGGCCAGACTGGCAAACAGCGCCATCATCTGCCGATTCAAACGACTCATTTCCTTCCTCCAGATAAATTCCGAAATAATTGTTGGAATTAGCCAAAAAAATCAGCTATTATGAGACATTTCCCGGTTATTTTCGGATTCCGCGGCAAGCGGAAAATACCGCCTCCGGAAAATTCCACTCCCGCAGCCACCCGGTTCCCGTTCCGATACAATCGTGAATGGGAGCATGGTGCCTGTTAGACGCGATCCTCCAAGCGGTGTGTCTTGAGAAACGTTATCGCTCCGGCGACTCCGAACTGGTGATCTTTTCGGACCTCAATCTCGCCGTCGCCCGCGGCGAGCGCCTGGCCCTGGTCGGCGAATCCGGCGCCGGCAAAAGCACCCTCCTGCATCTGCTGGGAGGTCTGGACAGGCCTTCCAAGGGTGCGATATACTTCGGGCAGAATGACATATGCCAGCTCTCGCCCGAAGCTCTGGCCGAGTTTCGAAACCGCGAGCTGGGTTTCGTCTGGCAGATTCACTCCTTGCTCGCCGAGTTCTCGGCGCTTGAAAACGTGATGATGCCGCTGCTGATACGGGGGATGCGCCGCGAGGAAGCCGAGTCCGTATCGCTGGCTAGGTTGGATGAGGTGGGCTTGCGCAACCGCGCCGCGCATCGCGCCGGAGAATTGTCGGGAGGAGAACAGCAGCGCGTCGTCCTCGCCCGCGCCCTGGTCGCCAATCCAGCCGTACTCCTCGCCGATGAGCCCACCGGCAGCCTCGACTTCCGCACCGGCGGGATGATCATGGACCTCCTCGAGGACCTCCACCGCTCCCGCCGCCTCACCTCCATTCACGTTACCCACAATCTCGCGTTCGCCCGCCGGGCCGACCGCATCTTAAAATTGGAGCACGGCAGGCTCACCGAAGCCGCCGCTTCCTCCGATGGGTTATGAGAAGGCCGCCCACTTGGTTTCCATGCGTGCGCGTGTGAATAATAGGTTATGCCGCCTCCCGGAAGGCGGCCGGTTTGCAGAGCAGGCCCGCAAGGGCAGGGGCAACCAAAGCAGGATCTATGTTTGAACGTTATACCGAGAAAGCCCGCCGAGTCATCTTCTTCGCGCGTTACGAGGCCAGCCAGTTCGGCAGCCCGTGCATCGAGACCGAGCACCTCCTGCTCGGCCTCCTCCGCGAGGATAAGGCTTTGGCCAACCGGTTTCTCCGCTCCAGCGCCTCGGTGGAGTCGATCCGCAAGCAGGTGGAAGCCCACACCACCTTGCGCGAAAAGGTCTCTACCTCGGTCGACCTCCCGCTGAGCCACGAGTGCAAGCGCGTGCTGGCCTACGGCGCCGAGGAGGCCGAGCGCCTCAATCACAAACACATCGGCACCGAACATCTTCTGCTGGGCCTGCTGCGCGAGGAAAAATGCTTCGCCGCCGATATCCTCCATGAGCGCGGCCTGCGCCTTTCCCAGGTCCGCGAGGAGATCGCCCGCTCCAGCTCCGAACGCATGGCCTCCAACAAGCCCAAGGAAAGCTCCCTGCTCAGCGAGTTCAGCCGCGACCTCACCCAGGCCGCCATGGACGGCCTGCTCGATCCCCTCATCGGCCGCGACTACGAACTGGAGCGCGTCGTCCAGATCCTGTGCCGCCGCACCAAGAACAACCCCGTGCTCATCGGCGAGCCCGGCGTCGGCAAAACCGCCATCGTCGAGGGCCTGGCCCAGCGCATCGCCGACGGCGACGTGCCGTCGTTTCTTTCGGACAAGCGCATCCTCGCCCTCGATCTCTCGCTGATCGTCGCCGGCACCAAGTACCGCGGCCAGTTCGAGGAGCGCCTGAAAACCATCATGAAGGAGCTGATGGAAAATCAGAACGCCATCATCTTCATCGATGAGCTCCACACCCTGGTCGGCGCCGGCAGCGCCGA